>NZ_JANNML010000211.1:0-12178 GCF_031397825.1 Nocardioides sp. | reverse complement strand
TTCAGCCCCGGCGAGCGCTACGGCCGCGTCTACCAGATCAACTACCTGCGCTGCATCCTCTGCGGACTGTGCATCGAGGCGTGCCCCACGCGCGCCCTGACGATGACCAACGAGTACGAGCTGGCGGACACCAACCGGGCCGACCTGATCTACGAGAAGAGCGACCTCCTCGCCCCGCTGCTGCCGGGCATGGAGCAGCCGCCGCACGCGATGCTCCTCGGCGACGACGCCGAGACCTACTACCGAGGCGAGTTCGCCGCCCCCGCCCCCGGCGCGGGCGTCGCCACGTCGTCCAGCGACGAGGTCACGTCGTGATCGCGTTCTGGGTGCTGGCTCCCGTGATGGTCCTCGCCGCCCTCGGCATCCTCTTCGTGCGCAAGGCGGTGCACGCCGCCCTGCTCCTGGCGGTCGTGATGATCAGCCTCGCCATCCTCTACGCCGTGCTCGAGGCGCCGTTCCTCTTCGCGGTGCAGATCATCGTCTACACCGGCGCCATCTTGATGCTCTTCCTCTTCGTGCTGATGCTGGTCGGCGTCGACGCCTCCGACTCGGTCGTCGAGACCATCCGCGGACAGCGCGTCATGGCCGCCGTCGGCGGACTGCTGCTCGGACTGGTGCTGGTCATCGGCCTGGGACAGATCACGCTCGGCACTGCCGTCGGCCTCGACGAGGCCAACGGCGAGGGCAACATCCAGGCCCTCGCCAACATCCTCTTCTCCCGCTACGTCTTCGCCTTCGAGACCACCAGTGCGCTGCTGATCACCGCGGCCGTGGGCGCGATGGTCCTGGCCCACCGTGAGCGACTCACGCCCAAGGCCGGCCAGGCCGAGACGGCCGCCCAGCGCGTTCGCGACTACGCCGACAAAGGTCTGCACCTCGGGCCGCTGCCCGCCCCCGGTGTGTTCGCCCGCCACAACGCGGTCGACACCCCGGCGCTGCTCCCCGACGGCACGGCGTCCGCTGCCTCCATCTCGCGCGTGCTCGCCGCCCGCGGCACGGTACGGTCCGCCCCGGCGCTCGCCACCGACATCGAGGGCGTCCAGCGCTCGCTGGCCGGCGAGACCGAACCGCCTGCCGCCGAGCGCGACGACCAGGCCGACGACCAGCCCGAGGGAGGCCGCTCATGAATGAGTACGTCGTCCTCTCGGCGATCCTGTTCACCATCGGCTGCGTCGGTGTGCTGACCCGACGCAACGCCATCGTCGTCTTCATGTGCGTCGAGCTGATGCTCAACGCCTCCAACCTGGCGCTCGTGACCTTCGCCAAGCAGCACGGCAACCTCGACGGGCAGATCGCCGCCTTCTTCGTCATGGTCGTCGCTGCCGCCGAGGTCGTGGTCGGGCTCGCGATCATCATGTCCATCTTCCGGACCCGCCGCTCGGCCTCGGTCGATGACGCCAGCCTGCTGAAGCTCTGAGAGGCCCCACAACCAGATGTACGCATTGACAGAGTCCGTCCACGTCCCGGTGGTCGACCCCTCGCAGGCCGACGGGGTCTTCTCCCTGATGTGGCTGGTCATCGGACTGCCGCTCCTCGGCGCCGTGATCCTCCTGCTCGGTGGTCGTCGCACCGACCGCTGGGGCCACCTGCTCGGCACCGCCACCGCGCTCGGGTCCTTCGTCCTGAGCCTGCTGATGTTCCTCACGCTGCTCGGGCGCGGCGAGGAGGAGCGCCAGGTCGGCCAGCACCTCTACGACTGGATCCAGGTCGGCGGCCTCGACGTCGGCATGGACCTGCTCTACGACCCGCTGTCGGCGCTGTTCCTGCTGCTGATCACCGGGGTGGGCACGCTGATCCACGTCTACTCCATCGGCTACATGGAGCACGACCCCCGCCGCCGCCGGTTCTTCGCCTACCTCAACCTCTTCGTGGCAGCGATGCTGATGCTGATCCTCTCGGAGAACTACGTCGGCCTCTTCCTCGGCTGGGAGGGCGTCGGTCTGGCGTCCTACCTGCTGATCGGCTTCTGGCAGCACAAGCCCAGTGCTGCGGCTGCCGCCAAGAAGGCCTTCGTCATGAACCGGGTCGGTGACACGGGGCTGGCGCTGGCGATCTTCCTGATGTTCGTCACCTTCGGCACCACGAGCTTCTCCGGCATCAGTGCCGCCTCCTCCGGAGCCACCGAGAGCACCCTCAACGCCGTGGGGCTGCTCCTCCTGCTCGGTGCCTGCGGCAAGTCCGCCCAGGTCCCGCTGCAGGCGTGGCTGCTCGACGCCATGGAGGGCCCGACCCCGGTGTCGGCGCTGATCCACGCGGCCACCATGGTCACGGCCGGGGTCTACCTCGTGGTGCGCTCCAACTTCATCTTCGAGCTCGCCCCCGTCGCCCAGACCACGGTCGTGGTCGTCGCGGTCGTGACGCTCCTGTGGGGCGCGGTGCTCGGGTGCGCCAAGGACGACATCAAGAAGGCGCTCGCCGGCTCCACCATGAGCCAGATCGGCTACATGATGCTGGGTGCGGGCCTGGGCGGGGTGGGCTACGCCTTCGCGATCTTCCACCTGCTCACCCACGGCTTCTTCAAGGCCAACATGTTCCTCGGCGCCGGGTCGGTCATGCACGGCATGAACGACGACGTCGACATGCGTCGCTACGGCGCCGTGCGTCACGCGATGCCGGTGACGTTCCTGACGTTCGCCATGGGTTACCTCGCGATCATCGGCTTCCCCGGCTTCTCCGGCTTCTGGTCCAAGGACAAGCTCATCGAGACGGCGCTCGCCGAGAACGTCTTCGTCGGCATCGCCGCGCTCGTGGGCGCCGGTGTCACGGGCTTCTACATGACCCGACTGATGCTGATGACCTTCTTCACCGAGAAGCGCTGGAAGGCCGATGTGCACCCGCACGAGTCGCCGGCCACCATGACCATCCCGTTGGTCGTGCTCGCCGCGCTCTCGGTCCTCGGCGGTGTCCTGCTGCTCGGCGACTGGATCGTCGACTGGCTCGTCCCGGTGGTCGGCGAGGGTGAGCACCACGAGCCCCCGATCCCGGTCCTGGCGGTCACCGTCCTCGCGACCCTCACGGCAGCCGCCGGTGTCGCCACCGCCTGGTTCCTGGTCGGCAAGCGCGAGATCGCGCTCACGCCGCCCCAGGACGTCTCTTTCGCGACCCGCGCTGCGCGTGCCGACCTCTACGGCGACGCGATCAACGAGGCCGTCGTCGTCAACCCCGGCCGACGTCTCGTGCGCGGCCTGCTCACCTTCGACCGATCCGGCGCCGACGGCGTCTTCACCGGCGGCGCCTCGGCGGTGTCGGGGATCGGTGGCCAGCTCCGGAAGATCCAGAACGGTTTCGTGCGCTCCTATGCCCTCTCTGTCCTCGCCGGCGTCCTGCTGGTCGTCCTCGCGCTGCTGGCGGTGAACCTGTCGTGAACGAGTTCCCCTGGCTCACCCTGCTGATCCTCACCCCGCTCGTCGGCGCGCTGGTCGTCGCCTTCGCACCGTCGGCACTGACCAAGCAGGTCGCGATCGGCTTCGGCCTCCTCACGCTCGCCCTCGGCGTCGCCATCGCCGTCCAGTACGACGTGGACGGCGGCATGCAGCTCCAGGAGCAGCACACCTGGATCGACGCGTTCGGCGTCAACTACGCCCTCGGCGTCGACGGCCTCGGGCTGCTGATGATCCTGCTGACCGTGCTGATCGTCCCGGTGGTCATGGTCGCGGGCTGGTTCGACGGCGACGACGGCGACACCAAGGCGTTCTTCGCCTGGGCGCTCGCGCTCGAGGCCATGTCGCTCGCGGTGTTCTGCGCCACCGACGTCTTCCTCTTCTACGTCGTCTTCGAGGCCACCCTCATCCCGGCCTACTTCCTCATCGGCGGGTTCGGTCGTGAGGGCAGGGCCGGGGCCGCGGTGAAGTTCCTCATGTTCCAGCTGGCCGGGGGGTTGATCCTGCTGGCCTCGGTCATCGGGCTCTACGTCGTCTCCGCCCAGCAGGGTGAGCCGTCCTACCTGCTCTCGGACCTCTCGCAGCTCGACATGTCGCAGAACGCCGAGCGCTGGCTCTTCGCCGGGTTCTTCATCGCCTTCGCGATCAAGGCCCCGCTCTTCCCGGTGCACACCTGGCTCGCCGACACCGCCGAGAAGGCCACCCCGGGCACCAGCGTGCTGCTGGTCTGCATCCTCGACAAGATCGGCACCTTCGGGATGCTGCGCTTCTGCCTCGGGATCTTTCCCGAGGCCTCGCAGTGGGCCACGCCCCTGGTCATGGTGCTGGCGCTCATCTCGATCGTCTACGGCGCCCTCATCGCGATCGGCCAGGACGACGTCCTGCGCCTGATCGGCCTCACCTCGCTCAGCCACTTCGGCTTCATCACCCTCGGCATCTTCGCGCTGAGCAGCCAGGGCGGCACCGGCTCGATCCTCTACATGGTCAACCACGGGCTGGGCACCGCTGCGCTCTTCCTGCTCGCGGGCTACCTGATCCGCCGCCGGGGCACGACGCTGATCAGCGAGATGGCCGGCATCGAGAAGGCCACGCCGATCCTCGCCGGCCTCTTCCTCGTCGCCGGTCTCGCGACGCTCGGACTGCCGGGCCTGAGCCCGTTCGTCTCCGAGTTCCTCGTGCTCCTGTCGGCCTTCGACTACCACTGGTACGTCGGCGCGGTCGCCGTGACCGGCATCGTGCTGGCCGCCATCTACGTCCTCTGGATGTACCAGCGGGTCATGACCGGCGCGACGCCCGCCGATGTCGAGGGCACCCCCGACATCGGCAAGCGCGAGCTGGGCGCGATCGCCCCGCTGATGCTGGCGCTGGTGCTCTTCGGCTTCTACCCGATGCCGTTGCTCGATGTCGCCAACCCGACGATCGACTCGCTGATGGCCTACGTCGGTGTCAGCGACGCACCACCCGACGTGCCCGCCGGTTCCGTCCCTGACCACGCTGCCACGGAAGGAGGCGAGGGCTGATGGACTTCGTCAAGCCCACCATCGAGTACGCCGAGCTCTGGCCGCTGCTCCTCGTCTTCGGCGTCGCGGCGGCCGGTGTCCTCGTGGAGGCCTTCCTGCCCCGTGAGCATCGCCGCCTCGTCCAGGTCGTCCTCGCCCTGACGGGTCTCGTCGCCGCCCTCGTTGGCACCGTCCTGGTCGGCACCGGCCTCACCTCCCTCGGCGACGGAGCCGCGCGCGGCCTCCTCGGCGTCGAGGGCACCCTGGTCATCGACGGCCCCACCGTCTATCTCTGGGGCCTGGTCCTGGTCTTCTCGATCGCCGGCGTCGCGCTCTTCGCCGAGCGCCGGCTGGAGGGCGGGGTCTCGGCCTTCGCGGGCCAGGCAGCCGCGCTTCCCGGCACCGAGGCGGAGCGTCAGGCCTCCACCCAGGGCCTCGACCACACCGAGGTCTATCCCCTGATGATGTTCGCGGTGGGCGGCATGATGCTGTTCCCCGCCTCCAACGACCTGCTGACGATGTTCGTCGCGCTCGAGGTGCTCTCGCTCCCGCTCTACCTGCTCTGCGGCCTGGCGCGTCGTCGCCGTCTGCTGAGCCAGGAGGCGGCGCTGAAGTACTTCCTGCTCGGCGCGTTCTCCTCCGGCTTCTTCCTCTACGGTGTGGCGCTGGTCTACGGCTTCGCCGGCTCCATGCAGTTCGCCGCGATCAACGAGGCGGTCCGCAACGACGCCGACAACGAGGCGCTGCTGCTGATCGGCATGGGGATGCTGGCCGTCGGCCTGCTGTTCAAGGTCGGCGCGGCGCCGTTCCAGTCGTGGATGCCCGACGTCTACCAGGGTGCGCCCACCGCCGTCACCGCCTGGATGTCGGCTGCGACCAAGGTCGCCGCGTTCGGCGCCCTGCTGCGCCTCTTCTACGTCGCCTTCGGGTCCGACCGCTGGTCGTGGCAGCCGATGATGTGGGTCGTCGCGATCCTGACGATGCTGATCGGCGTGGTGCTCGCGGTCGTCCAGACCGACGTCAAGCGGATGTTGGCCTACTCCTCGGTGGCGCACACGGGCTTCCTGCTCACGGGTGTCCTCGGGCTGCAGGCGACCAGCGACCTCGCGATCGGCCAGGTGACCTCGCTCGAGGCCGTGCTGTTCTACCTGACGACCTACGGCTTCGCAAGCGTCGGCGCCTTCGCCGTCGTCACGATGGTGCGCGACTCCGGGGGCGAGTCCACGGCTTTCCCGCGCTGGGCCGGCCTGGGCCGTCGCTCGCCGTTGGTCGCAGCCGCCTTCGCGTTCTTCCTGCTCTCGATGGCCGGCATCCCGCTGACCGCCGGCTTCGTGGGCAAGTGGGCGGTGTTCACCGTGGCGATGTCGGCAGGAGCCTGGCCGGTCGTGCTGGTCGCCATCGCGTCGAGCATCATCGCGGTCTACTTCTACATCCGCCACATCCGCCTGATGTTCTTCTCCGAGCCGGACGGTGAGGTCGCCTCGGTAACCACGCCCTCGCTGCTGACCTCGGTCACGGTGGGCGTGTGCGTGCTCGCGACCGTCCTCCTCGGAGTCCTGCCCGGCCCGGTGCTCGACCTGGTGACCCATGCAGGACAATTCATCAGGTGAGCTCGATCCCGCCCAGTCCCGCAGAGCTGGCGCTGCCCGTCACCGACGAGGGGCTGGCGGCCCGGCTGCGAGAGCGCATGGCCGTCGTCGAGGGAGCGCTCTTCGAGCACGCCCAGAGCCGCGCGCCCTACGTCACCGAGGCAGCGAGTCACCTGCTCTCCGCCGGGGGCAAGCGGTTCCGACCGCTGCTGGTGCTGCTCGCCGCGGAGGCGGGTGAGCACCCCGACAGCGACGAGGTCGTGACGGCGGCCTGCGTCGTGGAGATCACCCACGTCGGCTCGCTCTACCACGACGACGTCATGGACGAGGCCGACCTGCGCCGCGGTGCCGACTCGGCCAACTCCCGCTTCGACAACCTCGTGGCGATCCTCACCGGGGACTTCCTCTTCGCCAAGTCCTCCGAGCTCACCGCACGCCTCGGGGCCGACGCGGTCCGCATCCAGGCCGAGACCTTCACGCGCCTGGTCGAGGGGCAGATCCTCGAGACGGTTCCTCCGGGGCCGGGCGACGACCCGCTCCAGCACTACCTCGACGTGGTGGCCGGCAAGACCGGTTCCCTCATCGCCACCTCGGCGCGCTACGGCGCCCGCTTCGGCGGCGCCAGTCGCGAGGTCGAGGAGGCGTTGACCGCCTACGGTGAGATCGTCGGGTCGGCCTTCCAGCTCTCCGACGACATCCTCGACGTCGCCTCCGAGTCCGAAGAGTCCGGCAAGACCCCGGGCACGGACCTGCGGGAGGGCGTGCCCACCCTGCCCAGCCTGATGGCCCGCGCCTCGACCGACCCGGCCGACGCGCGACTGATCGAGCTGCTGGACGCCGACCTCGCCGACGACGCCCTCCACGCCGAGGCGCTGGACCTCCTGCGCAAGCACCCCGCCATGGAGCAGGCCCGCGCCTACGTCGTGGCCCAGGCGCAGGAGGCCAAGAGCCACCTGGCGGTGCTGCCCGAGGGCTCGGTCCGCAGCGCGCTCGAGGCCTTCGCCGACATCGTGGCCGTGCGCTCGGCCTGAGCGCCCTCAGGCCGCGGTGGCGCCGGCCACGCTGAGCGCCAGCTGGCGGCGGCGGTGCCGCAAGGCCTCCCACGTGAAGATCGTCAGGGCCACCCACACGAGCGCGAAGCCCACCCATCGGCCCGCCGGCATGTCCTCGCCGAAGTAGAGGACCCCGAAGGCGAACTGGAGCACTGGCGCGAGGTACTGCAACAACCCGATCGTCACCATCGGGATCCGCGTGGCCGCCGCTCCGAAGCAGATGAGGGGCACCGCCGTCACGAGACCGGTCGTGACCAGGAGGGCCGCGTGCCCGGCTCCCTCGGTGCCGAAGCTGGAGGCGCTCGTGGCGACCAACCAGCCGACGTAGGCCAGGGCGAGCGGCGCGATCAGCATGGTCTCGAACGCCAGTCCCTCGATGGCCCCGACGTCGGCCGTCTTCTTGGCGAGGCCGTAGGTGCCGAACGAGAAGGCCAGTGCCAGGGCCAGCCAGGGCAGCCGACCGTAGTCGAGGGTCAGCACCACCACGGCGAGCAGCCCGACCCCCATCGCCGCCCACTGCGGTCGGCGCAGGCGCTCGCCGAGCAGGACGACGCCCATGAGGACCGTGACCAGGGGGTTGATGAAGTAGCCCAACGAGGTCTCGACGACCCGGCCGTTGTTGACGCCCCAGATGTAGAGCGCCCAGTTGGACGTCACCGTCACCGCCGACAGGGCCAGGAGCGCGAGCAGGCGGGGGCTCCGCAGGAACGCCCACAGCTGCGTCGTACGCCGCAGCAGGAGGACCAGCAGACCCATGGTGACCGAGGACCAGAGGACGCGGTGGGCGAGGATCTCGAGGGCTCCCGCTGGCTCCAGCAGCGGCCAGTAGAGGGGGAAGAGTCCCCACATCAGGTAGGCCGAGGCGCCGAGCAGCAATCCCTTCCGCGACTCCGGCACCCGGCGAGCATAGGCTGCGGTCCATGGCGACTCGGCAGGCGGCAACGGTGCTCGGGCTGACGATGCTCCTCACGCTCGGGCTCGTGGGTCCCACCGGTGCGGCGCAGCCGCAGACCTTCACCGAGCAGGCCCGGCGGGTCGACGGCAGCAACTACCTGGTCGGCCGCGTGACCCCCGATGCCTCGGAGCGCCTGGTCCGCTACCAGCGGCGTCTCTGCGCGACCTGTGCGTGGAAGCCTTACGAGGTGGTGCGCACCGACACCGAGGGACGCTTCCGCATCCGCATCGACTTCCCCCGGACGCCGAAGCCCACGTGGCGCTACCGGGGCTACGTCGCCGCGACGGCGACGCACGACAGGACCGAGGGGCGGGTGTGGCTCGCGTGTGCGCGCGAGACATGTCGGCGCTAGCGGTTTAGCGGTGGGTCGTGGGGGATAGGTAGTGAGCGTCGTTCCCCATCACTAGGAGATCCCCATGCGGTCATCAGCCCGCCTCATCGCCTCGTTCCTCGCCATCTTCGCGCTCGTCGCGCTGTCGTTCGGCGGCAGCGCGTCGGCCAACGTCGAGGCCAAGCGCCAGGCCCACAAGATCATCGGCCTCAAGGCCGGCGAGTACGGCAACACCGGCAAGTTCTTCGCCAAGGGTCAGGTCACGACCTACAAGAACAAGTTCGTGAAGCTGCAGAAGAAGAAGTGCAACACGTGCACCTACAAGCCCGTGACGCAGAAGAAGACCACGGCCACCGGCAAGTTCCTCTTCAACTTCGACGGCCCGCGTGGCACCTGCTACCGCGTCCTGGTCCCGGGCACCTCGCAGTACAAGCCGGCCTACCGTCCGGTCGGCTGCATCGTCGCCCAGTAACGACGTCCGCACGCAACGAGGGCCCTGCCGGATGGCAGGGCCCTCGTTGCACGTGCACGCGCGTGTCGCACGAGCGGTCAGACGATGGTCCAGGTGTCGCCGCCGTTGACGAGGGCGGTGAGGCGGTCGGTGACCTCGCCGGGGGTGGCGTCCTTGGCGGAGGTGATCTGGGCGCGGGTCTGGTCGTCGTAGGTCGGGCGCTCGACCTGGCGGAAGATGCCGATCGGTGACTGGTTGAGGTAGCCCGAGTCGGTGAGGCGGCTGATCGCGAACGCCGTCGACGGGTCGGGGTTGTGGGCGTCGTGGACCAGGAGCGCGTCGGGGGAGACATCGGCGGTCATGACGACCTTGACGCCGCCGGTCTCGCTGTCACGGATCAGTCCCTTGGCCCCCAGGCCGGCCTCGTCGCGGGTGCCGAAGGTGATCGGCACGCCGTGCTCGAGGGGGATGATCGCGTCGGCCTTGGTGTCGTTGTCCTTGATCGCGTCGAACGCACCGTCGTTGAAGATCGGACAGTTCTGGTAGATCTCGACGAACGAGGTGCCGCGGTGGGCGGCGGCCGCGGAGAGCACGGCGGTGAGGTGCTTGCGGTCGGAGTCGATGGTGCGGGCCACGAAGGACCCTTCGGCGCCGAGCGCCAGCGAGACGGGGTTGAAGGGGTGGTCGACCGAGCCCATGGGGGTCGACTTGGTGATCTTGCCGGCCTCGGAGGTGGGGGAGTACTGGCCCTTGGTCAGGCCGTAGATGCGGTTGTTGAACAGCAGGATCGTCATGTTGACGTTGCGGCGCAGGGCGTGGATGAGGTGGTTGCCGCCGATGGAGAGCGCGTCGCCGTCGCCGGTGACGACCCACACCGACAGGTCCTCGCGGGCCGTTGCGATGCCGGTCGCGATCGAGGGCGCGCGTCCGTGGATGGAGTGCATGCCGTAGGTGTCGAGGTAGTAGGGAAACCTCGAGGAGCAGCCGATGCCGGAGACGAAGACGATGTTCTCGCGGCGCAGGCCGAGCTGGGGCAGGAAGCCCTGGACCGCCTTGAGGACGGCATAGTCGCCGCAGCCGGGGCACCAGCGGACCTCCTGGTCGGAGGTGTACTCCTTGCCGGTCTGGGGCTGGTCGTTGGTGGGGACCAGGTCGACGCCGGAGCGCAGCCCGGGGAACGGGAGCTTCTCGGTCGTGCTCACTTCGCCTCCTCGGCGATGGGGGTCAGGTCGACGGTGATGCCCTCGGCATCGGCGACCAGGGCGCCGATGGCGTCGGCGAGGTCGGCTGCCTTGAGAGGCAGTCCTCGGACCATGTTGTAGCCGACGGCGTCGACGAGGTACTTGCCGCGCAGCAGCAGGGAGAGCTGGCCGAGGTTCATCTCGGGGACGAGGACCTTGTCGTAGCGCTTGAGGATCTCGCCGAGGTCCTTCGGGAAGGGGTTGAGGTGGCGCAGGTGGACCTGGGCGACGTGGTAGCCGGCCTTGCGGACGCGGCGGCAGCCGGCGCCGATGGGGCCGTAGGTCGAGCCCCAGCCGATGACGAGGACCTTGGCCTGGCCGGAGGGGTCGTCGACCTCGAGCGGGGGCAGGGAGTCGGCGATCCGGTCGACCTTGGCCTGGCGGGTGCGGACCATGAGGTCGTGGTTGGCGGGGTCGTAGGAGATGTTGCCGTGGCCGTCGCCCTTCTCGAGCCCGCCGATGCGGTGCTCGAGGCCGGGGGTGCCGGGAATGGCCCAGGGCCGCGCGAGGGTCTCCTCGTCGCGCAGGTAGGGCCAGAACTCCTCGGTCGAGGTGTCCTCGGCCCGCTCGGTGCCGGTGACCTTGCCCTTCTTGGTCACCGTCTTGTTGCGCTCGGTGGCGAAGGCGGGGTCGATGCGGGGCAGCTCGTCGATGTCGGGGATCCGCCAGGGCTCGGAGCCGTTGGCGAGGTAGCCGTCGGAGAGCAGCATCACCGGCGTGCGGTAGGTGATGGCGATGCGGGCGGCCTCGACGGCGGCGTCGAAGCAGTCGCCGGGCGACTGCGGCGCGACGATCGGCACGGGGGCCTCGCCGTTGCGGCCGTACATCGCCTGCAGGAGGTCGGACTGCTCGGTCTTGGTCGGCAGTCCGGTCGAGGGGCCACCGCGCTGGACGTTGATGACCAGGAGGGGGAGCTCGGTCATGACGGCCAGGCCGATGAACTCGCCCTTGAGCGCGATCCCGGGGCCTGAGGTGGTGGTGATGCCGAGCTGGCCGGCGAAGGAGGCTCCGATCGCGGAGCCGATCCCGGAGATCTCGTCCTCGGCCTGGAAGGTCGTGACGCCGAAGGACTTGTGCTTGGACAGCTCGTGGAGGATGTCGGAGGCCGGGGTGATCGGGTAGGACCCGAGGAACAGCGGGAGCCCGGACTGCACACCGGCGGCGACGAGGCCGTAGGACAGGGCGAGGTTGCCGGTGATGTTGCGGTAGGTGCCCGGCGCCATGGGGGCGGGCTTGATCTCGTACTGGACCACGAACGTCTCGGTGGTCTCCCCGAAGTTCCACCCGGACTTGAACGCGGTGATGTTGGCGTCGCGGATGTCGGGGACCTTGGCGAACCGCTTGGACAGGAACGCGGTGGTCGACTCGGTGGGGCGGCCGTACATCCACGACAGCAGCCCGAGGGCGAACATGTTCTTGGCCCGGGCGGCGTCCTTGCGGGACAGGCCGAACTCCTTGACGGCCTCGACGGTCATCCCGGTCAGGTCGAGGGGGAAGACGGAGAACTCGCCGAGGGAGTCGTTGGCGTCGCCGAGGAAGTCCAGGGGGTTGGCGTCGTAGCCGGCCTTGGTCAGGTTGCGGGCGGTGAAGTCGTGGGTGTCCACGATGATCTGCGCGCCCTTGGGCAGGTCACCCAGGTTGGCCTTCAGTGCGGCGGGGTTCATCGCGACCAGCACGTCG
>NZ_JANNML010000197.1:0-21321 GCF_031397825.1 Nocardioides sp. | reverse complement strand
CGCGGGAGCTGAAGGCGCTGCAGGCGCGGATCGTCGAGCTCGAGGCCGCGGCGTCCGCGGCTCCGGCGGAGACCGGGCGGAAGCTGTTCGGTCGCAAGGGCTGAGCGCGCGATGGGCGACGAGGAGTTCCTCGACGAGGTGCGGCGCCTGCTCCCTGACCTGGTGGCGGACCAGGGACTGGAGGTCCTCGACGTGCGCGTCGTCGACGGCCGTCCCTGGCCTCGGGTGGAGGTGGGCTTCCGGTTGAGCGGCACGCCGCCGCGGTGGTGGCACGCACCGACGGCGGGTGTCGCGCGCGCACCCTTCGGTGCGGACTGGCGCGACCTCAGCGCCCACGACGTCCCCGAGGACTACGCCTGGTTGCTGGAGAGGGAGGTCTCTCGGGCAGCCCGACGACTCAACGACGAGCCCCAGGCGCCTCCGACCGTCGAGGAGGTGGCCGAGCGCTGGCCGTGGTTGCTCGAGCGACTGGCCCTGCTGGGTCCGGTCGTCGACCTGGGTGACGGGCGGGTCAGGGTGACGGACGAGGATGGCGAGATCACCGTCGTCGTGACGCCTGAGGAGTGGGCCCGGATCGCCGAGCCGCTGGACCACCACGCCGACGACCCGCAGGACTTCAACCCGACTTCGGACGACGAGGTGTTCCTCGTCTTCTACGAGGACGAGCTGTGCTGGTCGGTCCGCGAGGAGCTGCCGCCGGTGCCGGCCGGGGCGGACTTCAGGCGTCGTGCTCGCGAGGCCCGGACGCGCGGGGACGAGTCCACCGGGTGGTTCGCCTACGCGCCGCTGGAGCCTCTTCCTCGGGTGGAGGAGCCGGAGGACGACGCGGTCCGGTCCCACGCTGAGGCCTACGACGAGCTGTGGGCTTCTGCCCGTGGCCGCAGCGTCGCCGAGGTGCAGGAGATGCTCCGCGACTTCTCCGGCACCTTCGCTCCCTACCTCCGCGAGACCGACGTCGCGTTCAGCGCGCGGGTGATGTCCGACCCGCGGTGGGGCCGCAAGCACCCCGTCGCCGCGCTCAGGTTGGCGTGGGCGCACCGGGGTGAGCGCTCGCCGTACCGCTCGCTGCGGTGGCTGTGGCGGCCGGGCTTGGCCGGCTGAGGCGTTCGTCAGCTCGTGGGCGCTCGGCACGCTAGGGAGAGGGGGCCACGTGGACCCCTCTCACGAGTGTGGGCGAGGTCAGTGCTCCCACGGGGCAGCAACCGGGAAGCAGGCGTCCAACGTCTCGGTCACGAGCTGGTCGACGACCTCGGGCGGGCGGGCCATCTCGTGGTGGTCGCCGAGGCAGAAGCAGTCCTGGTCACGGTCGAGCAGCAGGGTGAGCCGGCGCTTGACGTCGGCGGCGCTGAGGTTGACGAAGCTGTAGTCGACGTCCCCGACGTGGGCGGCGCCCGTGATCAGCCCGTAGTGCTGGGCCAGCGAGGAGAGCAGCGAGACGTCGGTCTCCGAGCGGAACGGCGTGCGTGCCGTGCGGTCGACGTCGGCGGCGAACCGCTCGCTGATCGCCTCGAGCGTCGAGCGGCGCTGTGGGTGCGGCGTGTGCTTGAAGGTGTGCGTCGTCGTCACGCCGAAGGCGTCCTGGAGCAGTCGGCGGTTGGAGGCGGCCGCCTGGCGGTAGGGCAGGTCGTCCTGACCTGGCAGACCCACGACGCCGCTGGAGGGGAACACGGCCGCGGAGCCCGAGGGGGCGAACCACTGCTCGGGCCGGCTGGGCCGCCCCAGGAAGACGTCGTCGTTGACGTAGACGAACTGCTCGGCCAAGCCCTCGATGCGGTGCAGCGCGGTCTCGATGGCGTGCGAGCTGAAGGTCGGCAGCGCGTCGGCGGGGAGGATGTCGCGGTGGTCGACGAGGTTGACCCGGGGGTGCGCGGGGTCGAGCCAGGTGGGGACCTGGCCGGCGGTGACGAGGTGGATCGTGCGGACCCAGGGCGCGAAGAGGTGGAGGCTGCGCATCGACCAACGCAGCTCGCCGCGGTCGACGAAGCGCGCGCGGCCGCTGGCGGCCGGGCTCAGCATGGTGCCGGTCGCCTCGGCCAGCCGGCGGCGCCGTGCCTCGTCCCACGCCGGGTCGGAGCCGTCGACCCAGGTGTAGACGACGTCGACCGGGAAGGCGCACTCCTCGGGCGTCGGCCCGACCATCACGGGGAAGGTCGGCACCTCCACGCGCTCGACCACGGTCGTCGCGCTCGCGCCGCCGCGGGGGACGTGGGTGGCGTAGCGGGCCTGCCCCGGCGAGTACAGCTCGCCGTCGACGCCCTCCTCCCACCACTCGACGCGCAGGCCGCAGCCGGCGAGCAGCGAGGGGCGGCCGGCGACGAGCGGCCACGGCTCGATCATCAGCACGCTGGTGCGGCCACCGCGCAGGTGCGGGACCAGGTCGGCGGGGGTGCCGCGGCGGGCGGGCCAGCCGCCCCGCTCGGGATCGAGCACCGAGAGGTACGACGGGAGGTCGGCCGCCGTGAGTGCGTCGAGGAAGGCGTGGCGTGCGGCCATCGGCAGCACCAGCACGGTGTCGCCGGCGTGCGGGGGCACGACGAACCAGTCGTCGCACACCTGGCCGGCGACCCGGGTGCCGACTGCCAGCGCGGCCTCACGCGCCTGGGCCGGCGTGACCCCGGCACCCTCGGCGCCGGCGGGTGCCTCGTGGCGCGACGGAGCCGACGCGGGGCGACCGGCCCGCAGGTGGGCGGTGCTGCGTCCCGACGCGGAGGCCCCGTGACGGGCGACCGCGCGCTCGTAGATCGTGCGCCAGCGGTCGGTGATCGAGTCGATGTCCCAGGTGGCGGCCGTGGCGATCGCGGCCTCGCCGAGCCGGTCGCGGAGCTCGGCGTCGGTCGCGAGGCGCAGCACCGCCGCGGCCAGCGCCTGCTCGGAGCCCTGGGCGACCAGCAGCCCGTCGACGCCGTCGTCGATGATCGCGCGGGGGCCCGAGGGGCAGTCGTAGGAGACGACCGGGACGCCCGCGGCCATGGCCTCCTGGAGGACCAGCGGGAAGCCCTCGGAGCGCGAGGTCAGCGCCGAGATCGAGGCCTTGGCCCACTCGGTCGCCATGTCGGTGGTCGGCCCGGGCAGCTCGACGCGGTCCCACAGCCCGAGCTTGCGCACGGTGCTCATGACCTCGAAGCGCGAGGGTCCGTCGCCGTAGATGCGCAGCCGCCACTCGGGCAGCTGGTCGGCGACGAGCGCGAAGGCGTTGACCAGGTGGGCGTACTGCTTCTCGCCCATCAGCCGCCCGGCCGCCACGATCAGCGGGGCGTCGCGCAGCGAGCGGGGCCGGAAGCCGGGCGGGATCGCGTTGGGCATGACCACGATCTCCGGCGCTCCCGTGCCGAGCTCGTCGGCCAGCCAGGTCGCCATCGGCTCGGTGAGCATCGCGACGACGTCGGCGCGCGGGGCGAAGGTCAGCAGCGGCTCGAGGCCCGACGTGCGCTGGGAGGAGGAGCGGTGCTCCTGGTGGACCAGCGCGGTGCGCGCCGGTACCAGCTGCGTCGCGAGCGAGAGCAGCGCGGGCGTGACGCTGACGAGCACGTCGGCGGTCACGGTCGGCAGCGCTGCCTCGAGCGCCACGTCGGCGAGCGCGTCGAGGTTGGGGTCCCACGCGGGGTTGATCAGCAGCGGCGGCGTGCCGCGCAGCGCGGCCGCCTCCTCGGGTGTCAGCCCGGCGACGCGGACCTGCTCGCCGGATGCGTCGACCAGGTCGTGCACGGTGATGGCGGGGTCGATGGCGTAGTGCGCCTGCTCGACCTCGCGGTAGACGCTGTAGATCTCCACCTCGTGGAAGCGCGCCATCGCGTTGGCCTGCGTCACGATCGCGCTGGCCGTGCCGCCCATGCCGTAGATCGTCGGCACCAGGTAGGCGATCCTCATCGACGCCTCACCCCGCCCCGCCGGCGAGGGCCAGCTGGCCGTCCGGCTGCCACTGCAGGCGCCCAGCCACGGTGGTCGGCAGCGCGACGGCGAAGTTGGCGCGCTTGAGGTCGCGCTGACGTCGTACGACGGGCACCTGCGCGTCGGCGACGATCACCGCGAGCCGCGCGACCGTGCCGTCGGGCACGACCAGCGACGCGTCGAGGACGGCGCGCGAGTCGCGCACGGGCACCCGGCCGACCTCGGTCGACTCGTCGAGTGCGACCAGCTCCCCGTCGGGGATCGAGAGCGTCAGCGTGACGACCTCCCCGTCGTGGGAGATCGCGGAGACCACACACGCAGCGTCAGCGCGGGTCCGGGCCACCCGCAGCTCCCCGTCGGCAGCGAGTGCGCGCAGCTGCCAGCGACCGTCGCGGGTCGGGGGCACCTTGGTCGGACCCACCATCGGGCCGCCGTCCGAGCCCACCGTCTCGCCGCCGAGGCCGAAGGTCAGCACCACCTTGTCGGCCTCGACCCCGGCCAGCAGGCCCGCGACGTCGAGCGTGGCGACCGCGAGCCCGTCGCGGTGCTCCGTCGGCACCGGCACCTCACCTGCCGGACCTCCGCGCACCGTCAGCGTCTCCCCGGCGGGCGCGGGGACGGCCAGCCACAGGTGGTCGCCGTCGAGCACCCGGGCATAGACCGCGTGGACCGCGGCTGCGGTCATGCCAGCTCCCAGGGGGCGGGGACGGGGAAGTAGGCGGGGTACCAGACGGCGAGGAGCTCGTCGAGGGTCGACTGCCGCAGCGCGTGGTCGTGGTGGTCGCCCAGGCAGATGAAGTCCTGGTCGCGCGCCAGGGTCAGCGAGAGCTGGCGGTCGACGTCGTTGTTGGCGAGGTTGACGAACTCCAGGTCGGCAGTGGCGACGTAGGAGGTGCCGGTCAGCAGCCCGTAGTGCTGGGCCAGCGAGCTCAGCATCGCCACGTCGGTGTCGGAGCGGAAGGGCGAGCGCGCGGTCGCTGCCACGGGCTCGGCGAAGCGCTCGGCGATTTCGCGGAGCACCGAGACACGGTGGGGGTAGGGCGCGTGGGCGAGGTTGTTGGTGGTGACCTGGCCGAAGGCGTCGAAGAGCAGGTTGCGGTTGTTCCACGCGGCCTTGAGGTAGGGCGGGGCGTCGGGGGTGTCGGTGAGCCCGATCGTCGTGGCGGAGAAGAAGGTCGCGAAGAGGCCGGCGGGGCTGAAGAACGTCTCCGGGTGGACCGGGCGGGCGAGGAAGAAGTCGTCGTTGAAGTAGAGGAAGTGCTCCGCGAGGCCCTCGATGAGGTGCAGCGAGGTCTCGATCGCGTGGGAGTTGAAGGTCGGCAGCCCGTCGGGCGGGAGGATGTCGCGGTGGTCGACCAGGTTGATCCGGGGGTCGCTGGTGTCGAGCCAGTCGGGCACCTGCCCGGCCGTGACGACGTGGATGCGCCGCACCCACGGGGCGAAGAGGTGCAGCGAGCGCAACGAGTAGCGCAGCTCGTCACGCGCCAGGAAGCGTGCCTGACCGCTCGACTCGCGCGTCCGTGCGGTGCCGACGACACCGTCGAGACGCGCCTGGCGGGCGGCATCCCACTCCGGGTCGCTGCCGTCGACCCAGGTGTAGACGACGTCCACCGGGAAGGCGCACTGCGCCACGCTCGGCGCCGCCATGAGCGGCAGCGTGCGCACGGTGACGCCCTCGACCTCGTGCTCGACCGCAGCCACGTCGTGCGGGATGCGGTCGGCATAGCGGTTGCGGCGCGGTGAGAGCAGGTCGCCCTCGGGCGAGCTCTCCCAGAACTCCACGTCGACCGAGCAGCCCTGCGACAGCACGGTCGGCGCGTCGTCCTGCGTCGGCCACGGCTCCAGCGCCACGACCGAGGTCATGCCGCGGTGCAGCTCACGGGCCAGGGGCGCGATCGCGCCTCGACGCTCGGGCCAGCCGTGCATCTCGGGGTCGCGGAGGCAGAGGTAGGCCGGGTGGTCGGCCGCCGCGAGCGTCTCCAGGAAGACGCGACGTGCGGCCATCGGCAGGACGACCGCGGTCTCCGTGGTGTGGTCGCCTGGCACGACCAGCCACGCGTCGGTGACCGCGCGGGCCGTGTCGACCGCGAGGGCCAGGGCGTCGTGGCGGGCCTGTGCCGGGGTGACCCCGGTGATGTCGGCGTGCGTGCCGTCGACCACGCGGCGGCGGGCGGGAGGCGTGAGGGCACGTGACGCCAGTCGCCCGCGCCCCGCGCGACGGGCTCTCGCGTCGGCGAAGACACGGTGCCAGCGCTCGGCGACCGAGGCGGCGTCGTACTGCCGCGACGCGCGGAGCGCACCCTCGCCGAGCCGGTGCCGCAGGTCGTCGTCGGTGGCCAGGCGCAGCAGGGCGGCGGCCATGCCGGAGATCGACTCGGGGCCGACCAGCAGGCCGGTGCGCTCGTGCTCGACCAGCTCGCGGGGCCCGGAGGCGGAGTCGAAGCTGACCACGGGCACGCCCGCGGCCATGGCCTCCTGGGCAGCGAGGGGGAAGCCCTCGGTGCGCGAGGTGAGCGCGCAGATCGAGGCCTTGGCCCACTCGGCGGCCATCTGGTCGGTGGCGCCGGGGAGCTCGACGCGGTCGTAGAGGCCCCACTTGCGGACCTGGCGCAGCACCTCGCCGCGCTGGGATCCCTCGCCCCAGATGCGCAGGCGCCAGTCGGGGAGCTGGTCGGCGACCTCGCCGAACGCCTGGACGAGCTTGGCGAGCTGCTTCTCCGGGACGATCCGGCCGGCGGCCATGATCAGCGGAGTGTCGAGGCGCGAGCGCGGGTTGAAGCCGATCGGCAGCGGGTTGGGCAGCACCGCGATCTCGGGCGCGAGCTCGCCGAGGCGCTCGCGCAGCCACTGCGCGGAGGTCTCGGTCAGCACCGCGACGACGTCGGCGCGCGGTGCGTGCGCGGCGAGGGTCTCCAGGCCGCCGACCCGGTCGGAGAGCACCCGGTGCTCCTGGTGGACCACGATCGTGTCGTCGGGCAGCAGGATCACGGCCGGGCGCAGCAGGTCGGGCGAGACCGTTACGGCGACGTCGACGTCGAGCACCGGGAAGGCGGCCTCGAGGACCAGGTCGTCGAGGGCGCTCAGCCCGGGGGCGACGGTCGAGGCGCGCTCGCGAAGGCGCTTGGCCTCGAGCGGCTTGACCAGGTCGGGCTCGAGCGGGGTGGGGGCCTTGGGGTCGCGCAGGTCGAGCAGGTAGTCGAGCCGGATGCTGGGGTGGACCGCGAAGTGCGGCTCGTCGGCGGTGCGGCGCACGCTGATGACGCGCACGTCGTGGTCGGTGGCCAGGGCCTGCGCCTGGGTCAGCAGCGAGCGGACGGGGCCGCTCATCGCGTCGACGTCGTCGATCAGGTAGGCGATGCGCATCAGCGGGTCTCGTTCTGGGACGTGGTGGCAGCTCGGGCTGCGATGCGCAGGCCGAGCGTGCCCTCGGGCGTCCAGCGCAGCCGCAGCTCGGGCGTCTCGGGGTCGTCGCCGAAGAGCTGCGGCAGCATCGTGGACACCTGGGCCTTCGCGAGGTCGTCGTGACGGCGACGCACCGGCAGGTCGTCGACCATCACCCGCGGCCACACCTCGTCACCGGTGGGCAGGTCGGCCAGCGAGATCCGGGCGTGCAGGAGGCCGTCGTCGTCGACGGTCAGCGGAAGCGTCTGCACGAGCACGCCCTCCTTGTCGACCAGGCGCAGCTCGGGGCCGTGGTGGTCCGCGAGGTCGCCGGGGAGCGGGTCGATGGCCAGCGTGAGCGTGTCGCTCTCCTGGGCGACCGCGCGCAGCGCGACGGTCGCGGGCTGGGTCGTGCGGACCGTGCGGAGCCCGCCGTCCTCGCCGCGCTCGATCGACCACGCGTGGCTGCCGTCGGCCGACAGCGGGGTGCGCACCAGGCTGGCGGTCGGCAGCGGGTGGCTCCACACCGGCTTGGGGGAGCCGCCGCCCGCGGGCACCAGCACGACGTCGTACGACGCCGGCTCGGCGCCGCCGGGCAGCTGAGCGAGGTCGACGCGCACCGAGCGGAAGGCCGGGTCGTCGTCGGGGACGTCGCTGGCGAGCGCGACCACGTCGCCGGTGCCCGTGGCGCGCAGCGCGAGCGAGCCGGGGGCGGCGTGGATCGCCAGCCAGAGGCTGCGGCCGTCGAGGATGCCGGCGAACGCGACGACCGGTCGACCGCGGGGCGGCTGCGGGGCCGCCGGCGCGTCGTCCGCACCCTCGGGCGCCTCGACGGGCCGGCGCAGGGCGCGCGAGCCGAGCTTGGGGGCGAACTTCACCAGGCGATGCTATCCACGGGCCGCGGGCTCAGAGACCGGTGACACCCTCGCCGCCCCCGGACTGCTCGTCGAAGTTCTCGTGCTCGAGCAGGTGCAGCACCGGCACGCCGATCTTGCGGCGGGCGCGACTGGTCCAGTCGAGGTGGAAGAACTCCGCGACCACGTGGGGCCGGGTGAGGATGATCGCCTCGCGGCCGTCGACCTCGGTGACCTTGGCGGCCAGGGCGTCGATCGGCGGATCGGTGACGACGGTGCTGCTGCCGATCGAGGCGCCGGCGCCCTCGAGCGCGGCGACCGTGCTGCGCAGCTCGGCGGCCGAGCGGTCCTCGCAGTCCTTGCGGACGGCCTCGAGGTCGACGTCGCTCATCGCCATCGCGGGCGAGGCGATCATCTCGCCGCCGGAGAGCGAGCCCATGGAGGCCTCGATGCGCGCCGCGGCGTCCTCCAGCGGCAGCAGGACGTGGTAGGTCACCGGGTCGTCGAGCCCCTCGTGCAGCGAGCGCACCTGGACCGCGTCTGCCGGGCTCAGCTCCTGCTCGATCAGCAGGACGACGTCGTAATCAGCCATCGGTCTCTCCCTCGTTGCCCTTGACGGGTGCAGCAGCGGGGCCGGTCGAGACCCCGCTGAGCACACTACCGAGGTCGTAGCGCACCGGCTGCTCCAACTGCCCGTAGTCGCACGACGCCGGCTCCCGGTCTGGCCGCCAGCGCTTGAAGTGGGCGGTGTGCCGGAAGCGGCGACCCTCCATCGCGTCGTACTTCACCTCGAGCACGCGCTCGGGACGCAGCGGCGTGAAGCTCAGGTCCTTACCACCGCTCCAGCGGCTCTGCGTGCCGGGCATCCGGTCCGGGTTCGCCACCGCCCAGGAATCGGCGGGGCCCGCCCAGGCGCTCCACGGGTGCTCCTCGATCGGGCACACCAGCGGCTGCAGCTCCTCGATCAGCTCGGCCCGACGTGCCGCGGTGAAGCTGGCGCTGACCCCGACGTGCTGGAGCCGGCCCTGGTCGTCGTGGAGGCCGAGCAACAGGCTGCCGAGCAGCGGCTGCTCGGGCGTGCTGGTCTTGTGCTCGCGGTAGCCGCACACCACCACGTCGGCGGTGCGCTCGTGCTTGATCTTCATCATCGTGCGACCGCCTGCTGTGTAGGGAGCGTCCAGCGGCTTGGCGATCACCCCGTCCAGCCCGGCGCCCTCGAACTGCTCGAACCACCGCTCCGCCTCGGCCGGGTCGCTGGTCGTGCGGGTGAGGTAGCAGGGTCCGTCGAGCCCGGCGAACGCCTCCTCGAGGGCCGCGCGTCGCTCGCGCAGCGGCCGGTCGACGTACGACGTGTCGCCGAGTGCGAGCAGGTCGAAGACCACGAAGCCGGCGGGTGTCGTCTCGCTGAGCTTCGTCACGCGGGAGGCCGCCGGGTGGATCCGCTCCTGCAGCACCTCGAACTCCAGGCGGTCGCCGTCGGGCGACGTGCTGGCGACGAAGAGCTCCCCGTCGACCACGCACCGCTCGGGGAGCTGCTGCTTGACCGCCTCGACGACCTCGGGGAAGTAGCGCGTCAGCGGCTTGGTGTTGCGACTGGTCAGCTCGACCTCGTCGCCGTCGCGGAAGACCAGGCAGCGGAAGCCGTCCCACTTGGGCTCGAAGACCAGCCCGCCGTGCTTGGCCGGGTCGGGGATCCCCTTCACCGCCTTGGCGAGCATCGGCTGGACGGGCGGCATCACGGGCAGGTCCACGACGCGAGGCTAGTCGAGCGGCTGGTTTGCGTGCCGGAGTCACCGGGAACCCTGCCGTCGGACGAGAGGATCGGTCATGACACGAGGTGGGGGCCGCAACGACCCGGACCAGCCGGGCTACCAGGCGCCGTACGACCCGAGCGACCCACGCGACGTGGGGTCGGGCAAGGACTTCGGCGCCGATCTCTACGCGCTCTACCGCGCGGGTCGCGTCTACTTCCCGGACACCGGCATCCTGTTCAGCGCCTGGGCCTCGAGTGCCCACGACTTCAGCCAGCGCGTGCGGTTCCTCGACGGCAGCGTCGGCGGCGAGCGCGCGCTGAGCCTCGTCGACCAGATCCGCGCCGACCTGCACTTCGCGCTGCGCGACACGGCCCTGGCGATGCGCGACATCGGGACGGCGCTGGTGCAGATCTCGACCGACTACGCCCAGACCGACCAGGCGGCCGGCACCGAGTTCAACCGACTCCTCGAGAAGCACCCCGGCCTGTTCTCCGGCCCGACCCAGGAGGTCCCGCAGCCACCAGGCAGCGAGGCGCCCTTCGAGACACCCTACGAAGGACCGTCGCTCGAGGCTCCCGAGCCGGAGCCGTGGTGGCTGACCGAGCTGCTGCAGGACCAGGTGGAGGACGCTGTCGACCCCATCCGCGAGGGCATCGGTGACGTCGCCGACGGCATCCGGGGCTGGGTCGAGGAGCAACGCCGATGAGCGCGACCTTCGAGCGAGGCGCGTTCGAGGCGGCCCTCGACGAGGTCGGGTCGCTGCTCGGTGACCTGTGGGCGGTCGACGAGGCGCTCAAGCTCGGCAACGCCGACGCGGTCCGGGAGTCCGGCGGCAATCCGACGCCCTACGGCCGGGTGGGGGTGGACGTGGGTCGCCACCACGGCTTCCGCTACACGGTGTTCTGGGCGTCGCCCGCGGACGCCGACGGGACCAACGGAGGCTTCCCGAGCGGTGGGGAGCGCCCCGGCGACGGCGCCCAGGCGCTGGTCGACGATCTCGCAGCCACGGGACGCACCTGGGGTCGCGGGGTGGCCGACTCGTTCAGGAGCATGGTCCAGGACCTGGTCCGCCCGGTGCCCTCGTCGTTCGAGGACGCCGTGCAGACGATGCGGGGCGAGGTCATCAGCCCGTTGTCCACCCAGATCGCCGACAACTTCGCCCACCTCGACAGCCTCAGCGACTGGGAGGGCGAGGCCGCCGACCAGTTCATCGACTACTTCTACACACAGGTCGAGGCCAGCGTCCGCAACCAGGTGTTCGCCGCGGAGGCGGTCTGCGTCGGGCTTGCGGGGAGCAAGGCGATCGTCCACCTCGGCCAGCACAGCCTGATGGGCCTGGTCCTGAGCGCGAAGGAGGCGATCGACCAGCAGCTGCAGGAGCGCAAGAGCTCCCACGAGGTCAGCGGGATGTCCACCAGCGACCTCCTCCTGCTCGGAGCGACCTTCCTGGCCCTGGCGGCCGCGATCCCCACGGGCGGTGGCTCGCTGACGCTCGCGGCCGGCGCCTCGGCGGCCGCGGCTGCCACGGGTGCCCTGCTGGAGTTCGGCTCCTCACAGGTCGAGGACGGCGAGACGACGACGTTCGAGGTGACCACCGCCGAGGAGACGATGAACCAGCTGTCCGACCGTCTCACCGAGATCCGCACCCGGGTCCGCACCCACTGGGACCAGCTCGAGGACAGCATGGGTGAGCTGAGGGGACTGGTAGCGGAGGCCGAGTCCTCCCACCTGCTCTATCCACGGCGCCCCCGGCTGATGGCCGACGGCGATGTCTCGCCCGGCGGTTGGCACCACGAGAGTGCCCCACGATGAGGACGACGTGGACGATGCTGGCTGCCGCACTCGTGGCGGTCCTCGCGGGCGGCTGCGGTGACGACACGGAGCCCAGCGAGCCGGACGTCGCTGCCTGGTCGGTGCCGCAGGCCGGCTTCTGCGACGACGTCGTGGCCGGGTCGGGTCTCGACGGCGAGGTCGAGGAGACGCTTTCCGGCGACGACGAGGACACCACGGCGACCTGTGCGCTGACCACCGGCGACTCGCGCGTCGACCTGGTCGTGCGTGTCGCGGAGCAGGCGGGCGACCAGTACGACCAGACGCTCGGCGAGCTCGAGGACGGGTTCACCGGCTTCGAGGACGCCGAGGTCAGCCAGCCCGAGGGCTGGTGGACGCGGGGCACCCGCTTCGAGGCGGTCGAGGCCGAGTCGGTGCGCCTCACGGACCTGCTGGCGGACGACACCCTCGTCGTACGGCTGCAGCTGGTGGGCACGCCGGCGCCCGGGGACCCGACCGAGCGCCAGGCTGACGCCGTCGAGACGGCCGACGCCCTCGAGTCCGCGATCGAGGACGTGCTCGATCCGTCCTGACCGGGGATCTGAGGATCGCCCCGCCGACGGCAGCCCCTATCGTGTTCGGTCTATCCCCGGTTGGTCTGCCGGCAGGGCCCGCCTGACTTTGAATCAGGACTAGCGACGTAGGTTCGACTCCTACCCGGGGAGCTTGGCCCACACCGTGCTGGTGCACTCTCAGAGCCGGCCGGGCCGGGCCCAGGTCCGCTGCGGCCGGCCCCGCCTCCTGACGGCCTGGCGCCGCCCGGGCGTCGTCTGTCAGGCTGCCTGGTGCGAAAACCTCGACACCTCGCTCGCGTCGCGACGTACGTCGTGCTCGGGTGCTTGACGTTGGGCGCGTGCTCGTCGGGCCCCGAGGCTGCCGAGCCGGACGCCACGGCGGGAGACGCGTCCCCGACGATCTTCACCGCGCCGGACCTGCGGTGCGATCGCGACCGCGCCTCAACCGAGGCGCAGAGTCTCAACGAGCGGGTGGGTGGGCTGCGAACCGACGACTACGTGGTCCGTTTCTCCCAGTCGACCCGCCTGGGGATCGTCAGCCTCGTGACCGGCGACGTCACGGCGGCGATCGAGGAGCTCACCCGTGACTACGGGGTGTCCTTGGTCGCGGCCATCGAGGACGACGGGGACCCGGACACGATCACAGGCTTCCAGCAGGTGCGTGACCTCGTCGAGGCGACCTGCGGCTAGAAGGACCGCTCGCGTCTGCCGGGCGCCTCGCCGATGCGCTGACCCTGGTCGTCGCCAACGGGTAGACCGCGTGGGCGCGCTCGTCGTCGACGGGCAAGAGGGTGCCCATCAGCAGCAGGTCCGAGGGGTCAACCGGACAAGCCGCTGCTGGACTCGATGTACGCCCCCGCTGACCGGGCGCGACACTGACCAGGTGGCGAACGCCCGGCCTCAGGAGCGGGACGAGGGTCGACCCCGATCGGGTCAGCAGGGACCTGTGACAGCATGCGTCCCTATCGACCATCCAAGGGGAGCATGAGCTGCTGTGTCACGTGAGCTGACCGTCGTCGTCCTCGCCGCAGGCGGGGGCACGCGGATGAGGTCCAAGACGATGAAGGTGCTGCACCCCGTCGGGGGGCGCAGCATGATCGGCCACGTCCTGAAGGCCGTGCAGGCCGTCGAGCCGCGGCGGATCGTGGCGGTCGTGGGCCACCAGCGCGAGACCGTCGGTCCGCACATCACCGCGCTCGTGCCGGACGTCGTGCTCGCCGTCCAGGAGGAGCAGCGCGGCACCGGGCACGCCGTGCGCATGGCGATGGACGCGCTCGCCGCCGAGGGCACGACCGGCACCGTCATCGTCGCCACCGGGGACACACCCCTGCTCCGGGGGGAGAGCCTGCGCGCGTTCGCCGCCGAGCACGAGGCGGCCCAGCGGGCGGTCAGCGTGCTGAGCGCGATCGTGGCCGACCCCTTCGGCTACGGCCGGATCCTGCGCGACCACGAGGGCGACGTCGAGGCGATCATCGAGGAGAAGGACGCCACCGCCGACCAGCGCGAGATCGCCGAGATCAACTCGGGCATCCTCGCCTTCGACGCCGAGTTCCTCATCGAGGCGTTGCCGCGGATCGGCAACGACAACGCCAAGGGGGAGTACTACCTCACCGACCTCGTCCAGCTCGCCCGCGACGCCGGGCTCACCGTCGGCGCCCACGCCATCGACGACCCGTGGCAGACCGAGGGCGCCAACGACCGTGAGGAGCTGGCCCTGCTCGGAGCCGAGCTCAACCGGCGCATCGTGAGCCGGTGGATGCGCGAGGGGGTCACCGTGATGGATCCGGCGACCACCTGGATCGACGCCGACGTCGTCCTCGCCCAGGACGTCACGATCCTGCCCGGCACCCAGCTGCTCGGTGCGACCGTGGTGTCCGAGGACGTCGTGATCGGTCCCGACACCACCCTCAAGGACTGCGAGGTCGGCGCCGGCGCCCGCGTCGTCCGCACGCACGGCGAGCTCGCCGTGATCGGCCCCGAGGCCACGGTCGGGCCGTTCTCCTACCTGCGCCCCGGCACCCAGCTCGGCGCTCGCGGCAAGATCGGCGGCTTCGTCGAGACCAAGAACGCCGTGATCGGCGACGACGCCAAGGTCCCGCACCTGTCCTACGTCGGCGACGCCGAGATCGGCGAGGGCACCAACATCGGCGCCGGCACGATCTTCGCCAACTACGACGGGGTCGCCAAGCACCGCACCACGGTCGGCCGCCAGGCCAGGACGGGCTCCAACAACACGTTCGTCGCGCCGGTCACGATCGGTGACGGGGCGGCGACCGGCGCCGGGACCGTCGTACGGCGTGACGTCCCGGCTGGAGCCCTGGCTGTCAGCAGCGGGCCCCAGCGCCACCACGAGGGCTGGGCGCAGCGCAAGCGGGCGGGCACCGCCCAGGCCGCAGCGGCCGAGGCAGCAGCTGCGACCGAGCCGGCCGGTGTGTCCGAGGACTCGTCTCAGGACCAGGGTCCTGACTTGGGCTGAGAGCCCTCCGAGGGGCACAATGCCGAGCACACCACCCCCCCGCTACCCAGGAGCAACCGACGCTGTGACCGGAATGAAGCGGGCCACCGAGAAGAACCTGATGATCTTCAGTGGCCGGGCGCATCCCGTCCTCGCCGAGGAGGTGGCCTCGATCCTGGAGACCGACCTCGTGCCGCAGTCGGCCTACGAGTTCGCCAACTCCGAGATCTACGTCCGCTTCGAGGAGTCCGTCCGCGGGTGCGACGCCTTCGTGATCCAGAGCCACACGGCGCCGGTCAACGAGTGGATCATGGAGCACCTGATCATGGTCGACGCGCTCAAGCGCGCCTCCGCCAAGCGGATCACCGTGGTCATGCCGTTCTACGGCTACGCGCGCCAGGACAAGAAGCACCGTGGCCGCGAGCCGATCTCCGCGCGCCTGATGGCCGACCTCTTCAAGACCGCGGGTGCCGACCGCCTGATCACCGTCGACCTGCACGCCGACCAGATCCAGGGTTTCTTCGACGGCCCCGTCGACCACCTGATGGCGCTGCCGATCCTGGCCGACTACGTCCGGGAGAAGTACGGCGACCTGCCCCTCGCGGTCGTCTCGCCCGACGCCGGCCGGATCAAGGTCGCCGAGCGCTGGTCGGCCCGCCTCGGCGGAGCCCCGCTGGCGTTCATCCACAAGAGCCGCCGCACCGACGTGGCCAACGAGGTTGTCGCCAACCGGGTCGTCGGTGACGTCAAGGGCCGCATGTGCGTCCTGGTCGACGACATGATCGACACCGGCGGCACGATCGTGAAGGCAGCGGAGGCCCTGATGAACGACGGCGCCGAGGGCGTCATCATCGCCGCCACCCACGCGATCCTCTCCGACCCGGCCGTCGACCGCCTCAAGAACTCCCCGGCCGCCGAGATCGTCGTGACCAACACGCTCCCACTCAGCGACGACCGCCACTTCGACAAGCTCACCTGCCTGTCGATCGCACCGCTGCTGGCCCGCGCGATCCACGAGGTCTTCGCCGACGGCTCGGTCACCTCGATGTTCGACGGCCACGCCTGAGGGTTGGTGCTGGTGGCTGCGGCTGCCGGGCCGTTTCATCAAGGTATGTAGCGGACACGCCACTTCCCACGGTCGAGCGGTGGGACCTCCCACGGCGACACGCCACTCCCCACGGGGAGCACCCCGTGGGGAGTGGCGGTTCGTCGACATACCTTGATGGAGCGGACGAGGCGATGCCTGAGCAGCTACACCGCCTGACAGGCGTCCCAGCCGTCGCTGACCAGCTGCGCCCAGACGCCTTCGCCCTCGGGGGTCTGGTGGGTGCCGTCGACCAGCACGTCGGGCTGCTCCTGCGCCAGGCCGTGCCAGTCGGCCAGGCAGGTGTGGGGGCGGCTGGCGGCGATCTCGCGCATCCAGCCGTCGTAGGAGTCAACGCGCCGGACCGAGGCCGGGTCGTTGCCGACCTCGGCGCGGAAGGGCGTCACGAACAGCACCCGGGTCGCCTCCGGCACGAGGGCCGTCGCGTCGACGTAGTCCTGCTGGGTCCACGACGTCGTGGTGTTGGTGCCCAGCGCCACGACCAGCGTCGAGGGAGCCACGTGCGCGGCGAGGTAGTCGCGGATGCGCACCTTCAGCTGGGTCACCCGTCGACCGGGCACGCCGTCGAGTGTCCACCGTGGTCGCAGCCGCGCGAGCTCGTCGGTGGCCCGCCAGCTCAGCGAGTCGCCCACGAGCAGGGTGCCCGCGGGCTCTCCCTCGGGCGGCGTGGCGCGGACCGTGCGGCAGACGCCGTCGTCGTACGACGTGTGGGCGCGCAGCGCGCACAGGGTGCGGGAGCGCTGGGCGGCGACGACGCGCAGCGGTGTGCCGCTCTCGTCGGCGATCCGCTCGAGCTGGCGACGCCGTGCGGGGGTGACGCACTCGTCCCAGCGTGCCTGGCGCTCCCGGATGACCACGTAGTCCTCGGCCGCGCCCACGCACTGCCGTGCCATCGGGACCACCACGCTGGCGCGCGCCGGGTTGGAGATGCAGAGGTTGACCTCGGCGATCCACGGCCGGTGCAGCGCGCGGCAGACGCGGAAGTCGATCGCGCGACCGTAGGACGCGCCGCTCGGGGTCAGGCACATCTCGGCGTTGGCGTTGAGCCGGGGCTTGTCGCCGGGTCGGGCGCAGGTCGTGCGGCTGCACCCCTGGTCGGTGAAGGCGCGCCCCAGCAACGCGCACGCGCGGGCGCCCAGGCGCTCGTCGACGTCGCCGAGCGTGGCCCGGGCGACGCGCTCCTGCTCGGTCCCCGTGCCGGTGTAGGCCTGCACCGTCGCGGCCTGCGTGGTCACGCCGGCGACGACGACGAGCATCGTCACGGCCGCGGCGACCAGGGCGAGCACGGCCGACCTGAGGGCAGCGTGGAGCGCGGTCGGTCGGGGAGACATGCGCCCAGGATGCCTGGCCGCCCGGTGCCGCGTCAGCGAATTGCCACCGTCAGGTCGTCGAGCCGGTCCTCCCACCCGCGACGCAGGACCGTGGGCAGGTCGCCCGCCAGCGCCCGCTCGAGGTCGGCGACCTGCTCGTCGGTGAGCGCCAGCGCCGGGAACGCGCGGTGGACCACCTGCGAGAAGGCCTGGCCGCGGCGCTCGGCGATGCCGGGGCTCACCTGCCAGTAGCCCGCGACGTGGGGCGCCAGCAGCTCGGCCTGCTCGGGCGACCACAGCCCGCTGGTCAGCGCCTCGAAGCGGCGGTTGGAGACCTGGTCGTCCTCGGCCAGCGCGGCCCACGCGGCGGCCTTGGCCTCGACGGTGGGCCGGGCCGCGAGCGCGCGGGCCGCACCCAGCTCGCCGTCGATGGTGCCGTCGGCGACCCGCTCGGCCTCGATCGCGTCGGCGTCGATCGCCCCCACCTCGGCGAGGCGGTGGACCACCCGCCACCGCAGGGCCGGGTCGAGCTCCACGCCGTGCTCCGTGACCCCGTCGCTCAACCAGCCGCGGAGCAGGGCGTCGTCGCGCGACGTGCGGGCCAGCCCGCGGGTCAGCTCGATGCGGACCTGCTCGTCGTCCGTGCCCTCCAGCCCCCGGGCGCAGGCATCGGCGACCAGGTCGACCGCCCGTGCGGCCTCGGAGGCCGGGAGCCGCCGGGGCACGACGGCGTCGAGGGTGCGACCCAGCACGGCGGCGATCGCGGTCACGTGACGCTCGTGCGGGAGGTGCCGCGCCACCAGGCTGAGGAAGTCGTCGGCCGGCAGCAGTCGGGTGTGCACGAGGTCGAAGGCCGTGGTCCACACGAGCGCGCGCACCAGGTCGTCGTCGATGCCGGACAGGCCGGCGACGAGCGCGGACCACGACACCGCGTCGGGCACGACGCGTGCGAAGGTCTCGCCGTGGCTGTTGGGCACCACCACGAGCCCCGCCCAGTCCTCGAGGCGGACCGGCTCGTCGGCGACGTCGACGAAGCGGCTCTCCCGCTCGACGAGCGCGCCGCCCGACCCCTCGTCGTACGACGTGAGCCGGAGGCGGTGGGGACGGGTGCCGTCGCACGTCACGACGGGGACCCCGTCGGCACCGCCGTCACGGCTGACCCGGATCGTGTCGAAGCCCGACGTGCGCAGCCACACGTCGACCCAGCCCAGGACGTCGCGGTCGGAGGCGGAGTCGAGGGCGGCCATGAAGTCGGCCAGGGTGCCGTTGCCGAGCCGGTGCGCGCCGAGGTAGGCGTTGACGCCGGCGAGGAAGGCCTCGTCGCCGAGCCACGTGACCAGCTGCCGCAGGACCGAGTTGCCCTTGGAGTAGCTGATCGCGTCGAAGTTGTTGGACGCCGCGTCGACGTCGGGCACGTCCTCGGCCTCGGGGGCGACCGGGTGGGTGGAGCGGCGCTCGTCGGCCTGGTAGGCGCTGGGCTTGCGGAGCAGCTCGTGCTGGAGCAGCGCGCCCGCGAAGCCGGCCCCGTCGGCCGAGACGCGGTAGCCCATGTAGTCGGCGAAGGACTCCTGCAGCCAGGTGTCCTCCCACCAGGTCATGGTCACGAGGTTGCCGAACCACATGTGCGCCATCTCGTGGGCGATGACCGACGCACGCTGGCTGCGGGCGAGGTCGGTGACGCGGCCGCGGGGGAGGAGCTCGTCGCGGTAGGTCACGCAGCCGGGGGACTCCAGGGCGCCCCAGTTCTGACCCGGCACGAAGGCCTGGTCATAGCTGTCGTAGGGCATCGGCTCGGTGAAGAGCGTCGCGTAGTGGTCGAAGCACGCCGTCGTCGTCGCCCGCAGCTCCTCGAAGTCGCGGTCGAGCTCGGCGGCCAGCGAGCGGCGCGCGTGCCAGCCGAAGGGCAGCCCCGCGTGCTCCCAGGTGCGCGAGTGCCACGGACCGGCGCACACCACGAACATCGGGATCGCGAACACCTCGGTCGTCGCGAAGCGCCAGCGGCCCGCCGCCCGGTCGGTGCCGTGCTCGTCGACCCGCCCGTTGGCGACGACGGTCCAGGACGGGTCGGCGGTGACCGCGAGCGTGACGGTGGCCTTCAGGTCGTTCTGGTCGAAGCAGGCGAAGACCCGCTGCGCGACGTCCATGCCGCAGTAGGCCGACGCGTAGGTCTCCCCGTCGGCCGGGTCGGTGAAGAGATACATCCCGTCGCCGTCGGTGACGTAGGGCACCCGTGCGGCCACGGTCACCACGTTGTGGTCGACCAGCTCGTCGAGCGCGAGCCGCCTGCCGTCGTACGACGACCCGACGACGTCGCCGGACAGCGCCACGCCGTTGACGGTCACCGCCAGGTCGGTGGCGGCCGTGAGCTCGAGGAACGTGTCGGGCGTGCTGGAGGCGAAGCGGACGGTCGTGGTGCAGCCGAAGGTGCCGGAGGTCGGGCCGGTCGTGGGGGCGGTCAGGTCGAGGTCGATCTCGTAGGAGACGTCGGAGATCCGGGACGCGCGGGTGCGGGCTTCGCCGAGGGTGAGGGACACGGGTCGACCCTAGGCATGCCCACGGCACTCGTGCTCGATTGGCCCTGGAGACCCGCCCTTGTCTAAGATCGGGAAGTTGCCTCGGCGAGGGAGTTTCAGAGCTCCGTGATCGACAGGGCCGGCTCTCACGCCGCGCGCTGTTGCGCGCGGCGTTCGTGCTTCCGCGGTCCGAGGCCCACAGCCACCCGTGGCCGCTCGTCGGCCAGGACGAAGAGATACCGCACCAGGAGAGAGTCACCCCATGTCTGCAGAGAAGATCACCGCCGAGACCCGCACCGAGTTCGGCAAGGGCGCGGCTCGTCGCATCCGTCGTGAGCACAAGGTTCCCGCGGTCATCTACGGCCACGGCAACGACCCGATCCACCTGACCCTGCCGGGCCACGACACGATGATGGCGCTCAAGCGCGGCGGCTCCAACGCGCTGCTCGAGATCGACATCGAGGGCACCACGCAGCTCGCGCTGGCCCGTGAGATCCAGGTCGACCCGATCAAGCGTCACCTCGAGCACATCGACTTCGTCGCCGTGCGCAAGGGCGAGAAGGTCACCGTCGACGTGCCCGTCAACGTGGTCGGCAGCGCTGGCCCCGACACCCTCGTCGTGACCGAGAACGCCACGGTCCAGATCGAGGCCGAGGCCACGCACATCCCCGAGCAGATCGACGTGGACATCGAGGGGGCCCCCGCCGGCACCCAGATCCACGCCTCCGAGCTCAAGCTGCCCTCGGGCTCGACCCTGCTGGTCGACGGCGACACGCTGATCATCAACGTGACCGAGCAGATGTCCGCCGAGGCCCTCGAGGCCGAGCTGGAGGAGGCCGAGGCCGAGGCCGGCATCGAGCGCGAGCCGTCCGAGGACGAGGTCGCCGACGCCCAGGAAGAGGCGAAGGCCATGGACGCCTCCGGCGACACCGAGTCCACCGAGGACGCTGCGGAGTGATCCGCCGGCTCAGGTGGTACCTGGGCCGTCTCATCTCACCTGTCTCTCCATCGTCATCGGGTGGGACGAACCCCGAGGAGCCCAGCGTGACCACAGCCGATGTCTGGCTCGTGGTCGGGCTGGGCAACCCCGGGGAGAAGTACGCCGGTCACCGGCACAACATCGGCTACCTCGTGACCGACGAGCTCGCTCGTCGGCTGGGGTCGCCGTTCAAGTCGCACAAGACCGGGCGCGCCGAGGTCGTCGAAGGACGGCTCGGCGCCCCGGGTGCGCCCGGGCCGCGCGTGGTCCTCGCCCGCCCGCGCTCGTACATGAACGAGGTCGGCGGCCCGGTCAAGGCGCTCGCCACCTTCTACAAGGTCGCGCCTGACCGGATCATCGCGATCCACGACGAGCTGGACATCGGCTTCGGCACGCTGCGCACCAAGCTCGGTGGCGGCGACAACGGCCACAACGGCCTCAAGTCGATGCGCTCCTCCCTCGGCACCGGTGACTTCTACCGCGTCCGCGCCGGCATCGGCCGCCCCCCGGGCCGCCAGGACGTCGCCGACTTCGTGCTGTCCGACTACGCCAAGGTCGAGCGCAAGGAGCTGCCCTTCCAGGTCGACTCCGCCGCCGACGCCGTCGAGTCGCTGATCACCGACGGCCTCGAGAAGACCCAGCAGCGCTTCAACTCCTGACGTCGCGCTTCGTCCGCCGACGAGGGCCGGCCGCTTCGACGGGCGAGCCCGACGGGCGCCGGCGAGGAGGCGTCGAGA
>NZ_JANNML010000191.1:0-14495 GCF_031397825.1 Nocardioides sp. | reverse complement strand
GGCGACGACGTCGCACCCGACCTCACGGCCGATGCGGAAGACGCGGGGCGCATCGGCGCTCCACGTCTGCGTGGAGGACTGGATGCTGATGGCGCTCATGGCGACCTCCTGGTGCGGGACGGGCTGAGCCTAGGCGCATCCGAGGCCGCAGGCGATGAGATCCCCCGACGGGCACCGACGCATGACCGGCGGCCGGGGCCCGCACCACCCCGCAGGAGGAGCACGCCGGGTCTGAGAGGATGCCCGGCATGTCCACCCCGCCCGGCGAGACCGCAGCGGCTACCAGCGAGCGCTCGAGCCGCTGGCCGCTGCGCCGACGGCTGACGTGGCTGGTGGGCAGCTTTCTCGCCCTGATGTTCCTGCTCGCCATCCCGCTCATCCTCGTTCAGCACTTCGCCCATGAGGCACGCGATGAGCTGACAGCGGCCCAGGACGCCTTCGGCTCAGGTGACTTCGCCCAGGCGCAGGAACACGTGCAGGACGCGCGTCGCGACGTCACGATCGCCAGGATCGCGACCGATGGCCCCAGCGGAGTGCTCTGGGGCCTCGTCCCCGTCGTGGGCGGGACCGTCCACGACGTGGGCCACCTGGTCTCTGCCCTCGACGACGCCACCGCGATCGCTGAGACGGGGGTCGAGCTCTATCCTCAGATCTCCGGCGACGACGCGACGCTCTTGAGCGACGGCACGGTCGACCTCGCCACTCTCGAGAAGGTGCTGGCCGGTGTGCGGGCGAGCGGGAGCCGCCTCGAGGACGCCACCGCCTCCCTCGACCAGATCCGGGGGGACCTCCCGGGGTTCGGAGCCGAGGTGCTCGCGGCGCGAGACCAGGCCAGGGCAAGCCTCGAGCCTCTTGCGGAGGGGTACGTCGCCGCGGAGCCGCTGATCTCGAGGCTGCCAGCCCTGCTCGGCGCCGAGGGCGACAAGGACTACCTCATCGCCTTGTTGAACCCCTCCGAGCTCCGCTACTCCGGCGGCGCAGCGCTCTCGCTGGCTCCGTTGACCGTCACCGACGGCACCCTCGAGATCGGTGACTCGATCGACCTCGACTCCTACGAGGGCATCAACGACCCGCTGGAGTGGCCCCGGGTGGCCGGCAACAGGTTCACGGGGATCAGCTTCAAGTCCTCGACCCTGGCGCCGTCCTGGAACGTCGCCGGCGAGGAGCTCCTGCGCGCGTGGCGAGCCCTCAGCGGCGACCGCTACGACGGAGTCATCGCGGTGGACGCGGTCGCACTCTCCCGGCTCTTCGCCCTGACCGGGCCACTCGACGTGGCGGGCTACCCCACGCTGACCGGTGCCAACCTGGTGCAGACCCTGGTCGGGAGCTACGACCTCTACTCCGATCCGGAACAGCGCGACCGCCTCAACGCCGCCCTGATCACAGCCTTCCGCGGCAAGCTGCTCGACGGCGGCATGTTCGCGGAGAAGCTGTCGATCGTGCGTCAGGCAGCGGACGGAGGACACCTGGCGATCTACGTGCGGGACCAGGAGGCCAGACGTGGGTTGTACGAGTACGGCCTCAGCGGTGACCTGTCGCCCGTGACGTCAGGTGACTACCTCGGTGTCTTCACCCAGAACTTCAACCAGAGCAAGATGGACTTCTGGCAGCGCCGCACCGCGACCTCGGAGGTGCGGTTGGACGCAGACGGCACTGCCCGGGTGCGACTTCGCGTGGTGGTGGACAACACCAGCCCGCCGTACCAGCAACCTGGCACCGACCCGGGCATCGGCTACTTCACCCGCGACCTGGGCATCACGCTGGCGACGTTCCTGCCGCCTGAGGCCACGGACCTCGAAGCCGCCTGGCAGGGAGAGGCCCTCGACGCAACTCTCCGCTCGTTCCAGGGGCACCAGTACTTCACCGCCACGGAGACCCTTCCCACCGGCGGCCGGGCTGTGCTCGAGGCGACGTACACCGTCCCCGACGCCGCCTCCGTCGCGCCGGACGGCTCGCTGAGCTACGAGCTCACCCTGGACCCCCAGGCGATGGTCAACCCCCAGACGTCAGACGTGACGGTGCACTTTCCGGCTGGCTTCGACGTGACAGGGCTGCCCGATGGCTGGAGCCCCGTTGCTGATGGAGCCCGCATCAGGATCCCGCTGGACGGCACTCCTACGTGGACGCTGGAAGCCGCGCCGTGACCGACCGGACCCGCCGCATCGACGATGGGAGCGACCAGCCGCACGGGTGGTCCTGGGGGCCGCAGGGACTCAGCGAGTCGGCCGCGCAGCTCCTGAGAAGGGGATCATCGTGCACATCGCCATGATCGGGACTCGTGGCGTGCCGGCGAGGTACGGCGGGTTCGAGACCGCTGTCGAGGAGATCGGCTCCCGCCTCGCCGAGATGGGCCACGACGTCACCGTCTACTGCCGCAATCCCGGCCAGAGCCAGCGCGAGCACCTGGGCATGCGCCTGGTCAACCTTCCTGCGGTGCGCAGACGCTCGCTGGAGACGCTCAGCCACACCTTCCTGTCCATCGTGCACAGCATGGTCCGCAAGCCGGACGTCGCGGTCATGTTCAATGCGGGCAACGCTCCCTTCATCCGACTCCTGCGAGCTCGCGGTATCCCGTTCGCGATCCACATGGACGGCTTGGAGTGGAAGAGGTCCAAGTGGCAGGGCAACGGGGCGCGCTACTACCGCTGGGCCGAGAGGGCTGCCGCTGGATCAGGGGCCGCACTGATCGCCGACGCGCACGGGATCGCCGAGCACCTGCACCAGTCCTACGGGGTCGAGTCCTACTACATCCCCTACGGCGCCACCATCGCCTACCCCCGTGACGACCGTCTGGGCGAGCTCGGCCTCCGAGCACACGAGTTCCACCTCGTGGTCGCCAGGATGGAGCCGGAGAACCACGTCGACCTGATCGTCGGCGGCTACGTGGCGAGCGGTTCGACGCGGCCGCTCGTCGTGGTCGGAACAGCTCCCTACGGATCCTCGTTCACGGCCAAGATCGATGGGATGGCTGCACGCAGCGGCCAGGTCATGATGCTGGGCGCCCTCTGGGACCAGGAGCTGCTCGACCAGCTCTACGGCAACGCCCGCAGCTACCTGCACGGCCATTCCGTCGGCGGGACCAACCCCTCACTTCTCCGAGCGCTGGGCTCTGGAGCTCCGGTGTCGGCGTTCGACGTGAACTTCAACCGGGAGGTCGCCGGGCCGGAGGCCCAGTACTTCCACGACGTGGACTCGGTGGCCGAGTGCATCCGGGTCGACGACTCAGCCTCGACACGACACGAACGGGGAGAACGCGGGCGGCGCGCCGTGAAGAACCTGTATGCCTGGGACCGCGTGGCCCGCGACTACGAGAAGATGCTCCAGGAGCTGATGGCGCAGCAGGCCGACCGGCGTCGACGCCCCCGGGCCTGGCTCCGCAAGCCCTGGCGCATCACCCGGAGATCACCATGATCGGAGCCTGACCCACCGACACCGTGCAGCCGTCGGGGCAGCGAGTGCTCCTTCCGGCCGCGTCCGTCCACGTGCCTGCCGGCCCCTCGACCTCGATGCGAGCCGGCCCTCCGGTCGGCTTCCACCAGAACGTCCGCGTCCCGACCCCCGTCCGCGCCGTGCATGTCCAGGTTCCCGCGCTGGACTCACAGGCACTCACGCGTGTCCCGTCGAGCCACTCGCGGATCGTGGAGAAGGCCCGGCCAGCCAGTGTCGGTGTCGAGAGATCGGGCTCGGTCAGCAGCGTGTTGGCGATCGGCTGAAGGTCCCAGCGGTACCAGTAGACCCGCTGCACTCCCAGGCCCGCGTTGAGGAGATACGTGCGCATGAGGAAGGCCCGCTGTCGCTCGGCCGGGATGGCGGGCGGCGTCGGGCCCCCCAGGAGCCCGAAGTTGATCTCCGTGTTCCACACCGGGACGTCGACTCCGTGCTCGTCGAGGACGTCGCCAGCCAGTTCGAACAGGCTGACCTGCGTCTCCGGCGGATCCTCGGCGGGAGGGTAGAGATGGACGGCCGCCGCGTCGACGGCTGACGCCAGGTCGATCCCGCGCGACTGCCAGGACCAGAACTCGTCGAAGTAGCGCTGTTGGCTCGACAGCCGGAGGGCGAAGGCAGGTGCAACGACGGTGGCCTGCGGCACCACCTGACGGATCGACCGGCTGGCCGACACCGTGAGCTCGGCCATCTGCTTCGTGGTCCCGGCCCAGTAGCCGACCACGTTGGCCTCGTTCCACACCTGGTAGTCGATGCGGTCGCCGTAGCGCTGAGCCACTTCGGTGACGTAACGACGCCAGGCACCCAGGTCCGGCATCGCGGCTGCTCCCGGTCCGTACGCCGACTCGGGTGCGGGTCCGAGCGCGTGGAAGGCCGGGGTCTGCCCCAGCACGAGGAGCGGACGGGCGTCGACGGACTCAGCCGCCGCCACCGCGGTGTCCAACGCGTCCCAGGTGAACTGCCCCGGGGCCGTCTCCAGCTCGCGCCAGCTCGTGCCGGAGTCCCACAGACGCAGGGCACCGACGGCTGCGGCCGGGGTCAGGCCCTGGGTCGCACGTCCGTCGTGCATCCCGAAGAAGGTGGAGCGCACCGGGGCCGAGGCCCGCTGGGTGTCCTCCGGATCATCCTGGGGCACCTCTGGCGCAGGTGCAGGCGTCGGGGACGGCGAGGGTGGTGCCGAGCTCGTGGGGGCGGGAGCCGCGCCTCCCGGCTCCCCCGACCCACCGTCGTCCGTGCAGGCGGAGACGGTCAGGACAGGGAGAGCCAGGAGCGCGACGAGACGCCGACGGGCACGAGCTTGCGGCATGAGTTCCTCACGTCGACGGTGGTGCTGCCGTGGCTTGGTCGATCAGCGACGCGACGTCACCATGATGGGCGTGTAGCCGACCTTGACGGCGTAGCGTCCCTGACGAGTGGTGACCTTGCCGCTGAGGTTGGTCACCTTCTTGGTGGACCGGGGCGTGAAGACCTGGACCGCCTTGCCGGACGGCTTCCAGTAGAAGCGACGCACCTCGGTGCGGCTCTTGCGCGCCACGCAGGTGTAGAGACCCTTCAGCTTGCCCGTGCGGGCCTGCGAGCAGCTGCTGGTCTGGGTGCCGATGAGCCACCCGTGCACCTCGTTCCACGCGTTGCCCGCCCGCGTGCGGGTGGTGCGGTCGTCCTGGACGAGGTGGGTGTTGGCGATGTCCCCCTGGGCCCAGGAGTACCAGAACATGCGGCGGATCGAGCTGGCGGCGTTGAGCACGAGCGTGCGGGCGACGTAGGCCGCCTGCTTGGCGTCCGGGATCGGCGTGGCCGTCGGACCGCCCAGCAGCCCGTAGTTGATCTCGGTGTTCCACATCGGCTTGGCGCGTGCGGCCTTGGGCAGCAGCTTCTTGGCGAGCGCCAGGAGCTTCATGCCGTCCTCGGGTGCCTGGTTGGCCACCGGGTAGAGGTGGACCCCGATGACGTCGACCAGGCTGGCCATCGAGCTCCCGCCGGACTTGGCCTGCCAGTAGGCCTTGAACCAGCGCTGCTGGGTCGGAAGCCGGAGGGGGAATCCAGGTGCCACGAGCGTGGCCTTGGCGCCGATGACGTTGACGAGGATCTCGCTGGCCGTGTCGGTCAGGAGCGCCATCTGGCGCACGGTGCCCGACCAGTAGTTGATGACGTTGGGCTCGTTCCAGACCTGGTAGTCGACGGTGGTGCCGTACTTACTTGCCACCGCACGGACGTAGGCCTTCCAGGCGTCCAGGCGCGGCATGCTGGTGGCTCCGTCACCGTAGGCGCCGGGTGCCATGGGCTTCTCGGCGTGGAACTGGGGCGTCTGCCCGAGCACCAGCAGGGGGCGAAGCTTCTTGGCACGGGCGTTGGTGACCGCGCGGTCGAGGGCGGACCAGTCATAGGTCCCGGGGATCTTCTCGATCTCACGCCAGGTCACCCCCGAGTCCCACAGCCGGATGCTGCCGAGCTTGACGGTGGGGATCGAGCCGTTGGCGATCTGGGTGTCGTGCATGCCGAAGAAGTCCGGCCGGACCTTCTGCGCCTGCGCCGGCGAGACGAACGCCACCAGCATCAGGGAGACCACCAGGCTGGGGATCACCGCCAGCCGCGCAAAGGATCGAGCATTGATGGTGGTCATGGGCTCCCCAAGAATGTGGTGTGGCCCGATGCCCTCCGGTCACCGGGATCGTCAGGGTAACCCAGATAGTTAAGGGACGCGATCGCTGTCGCGGGCCCCTCCTTCCCCGACGTCGTGCCCGGATCACGCGACCGGAGCCGGGTCGGCAGGGTCCCTACGATGGGCCGCATGACGACTCTCGCCATCGGCGCTCACGTCGACCAGACCGACCCGCTGGCCGAGGCGAAGGCGCGCAACGCGCCGCTCGTGCAGTTCTTCCTCGGTGACCCGCAGGGCTACCAGGGACCCGAGTTCGCCTACGCCGGCGGCGCGGAGGGCCTGAAGGCCGATGCGGAGGCGGCGGGTATCGACCTCTACGTCCACGCGCCCTACATCATCAACGTCGCCACGACCAACAACCGGATCCGCATCCCCAGCCGCAAGCTGCTCCAGCAGCACGTCGACGCCGCGGCCTCGATCGGCGCCAAGGGCCTGATCGTGCACGGCGGCCACGTCAATAAGGCCGACGACCCGGCCACGGGGTTCGACAACTGGCGCAAGGCCGTCGAGGCGACCGACCTCAAGCTCCCGCTCCTCATCGAGAACACCGCGGGCGGCGACAACGCGATGACCCGCTACCTCGAGCGCATCGGTCGCGTGTGGGACGCCATCTCCGGCACCGAGCAGGCCGACCAGGTCGGCTTCTGCCTGGACACCTGCCACGCCCACGCCGGCGGCAACCCGCTCGAGACCGTCGTGTCCGACGTCCTCGCGATCACCGGCCGCATCGACCTGGTCCACTGCAACGACAGCCGCGACCAGTTCGACTCCGGTGCCGACCGGCACGCCAACTTCGGTGCCGGGACGATCGACCCCGACCTGCTCGCCGCGGTCGTCCGCGACGCCGGCGCCCCGGTCGTCTGCGAGACCCCCGGCCCCGCCGACGCCCACGTCGCCGACTTCGCCTGGCTGCGCGAGCGCCTCTGACCCGTTCCCGGTCGCACGGACCAGGACACGGCCCGCGGCCGCCCGGCCGGTAGCCTCGAGACGTGGCTGCCACCGGGTTGAGCGTGCGAGTGATCTCCGAGGAGGAGCACCTCTCCTTCCTCGCGACCCGGAGGTCGGCGAGCTTCCTGCAGACTCCCGCATGGGGCAGGGTCAAGAGCGAGTGGCGCCGCGAGTCCCTCGGCTGGCACCGGGACGGGTCAGCGGGTGAGCTCGTCGGCACCGCGCTGGTGCTCTACCGCCAGCTCCCCAAGGTCAAGCGCTACCTCGCCTACCTGCCTGAGGGCCCGGTGATCGACTGGGACACCGAGGAGCTCGGCGCCTGGCTCGCCCCCCTCACCGGCCACCTCAGGTCCCAGGGCGCCTTCGGCGTCCGCATGGGCCCCCCGGTCGTCACCCGCCGCTGGTCGGCGGCCCAGGTCAAGGACGGCATCGCCGACGAGTCCGTACGACGTCTCGACGACCTCGCCCCCACCGAGCGGTCCGCCACGGGTGCCCGTGTCGTGTCCCAGCTCGACGAGCTGGGCTGGCGCCGTCAGGTCGCCGAGGGCGGCTTCGCGGCCGGCCAGCCGCAGTACGTCTTCCAGGTCCCGCTCACCGACACGGCCACGGGCGAGCCGCGCACCGAGGACGACGTCCTCAAGGCGATGAACCAGCTGTGGCGGCGCAACATCAAGAAGGCCGCCAAGCTCGGTGTCGAGGTCACCTCGACCAGCGGCACCGCCGCGCTGGAGGACCTGAAGGCCTTCCACGACCTCTACGTCCACACCGCCGAGCGCGACCACTTCACCCCTCGCCCGCTGTCCTACTTCCAGACCATGGTCGAGGCGCTCGGCTCCGAGAGCCCGGACCGGATCACGTTGTGGTTCGCGCGCCACGAGGGCGACCTGGTCGCGTCCACCATCGCGATCCGCGTCGGCGCCCATGCGTGGTACTCCTACGGCGCCTCCTCCACCGAGAAGCGCGACGTCCGCGGCTCCAACGCGATCCAGTGGGCGATGATCCAGGACGCGCTGACGGCCGGCGCCGACGTCTACGACCTGCGCGGCATCACCGACACCCTCGACGCGGACGACTCCCACGTGGGGCTCATCCAGTTCAAGGTCGGCACGGGCGGCGAGGCCGTCGAGTACGCCGGCGAGTGGGACTTCCCGCTCAACCGCGCCCTCTACACGGCGTTCGACCTCTACATGAAGCGCCGCTGAGGAGCGACGAGCATGAGCCTGATCCTCTCCGTCGACGGTGACCGGTGGCGCGCGCACCTGCGCGCCGTGGCCGACGCCAACCCCGGCCTGGTGCCCGTCATCAAGGGCAACGGCTACGGGTTCACCCGTGGCCGGCTCGCCCGCAAGGCCCAGTGGCTCGGCGTCGACACCATCGCGGTCGGCACCTACGACGAGCTCGAGCACGTGCGGACCCGCTTCGACGGCAGCCTGCTGGTGCTCACCCCGTGGCGTCCCTTCGGCAGCGCGCTCGAGGTCGACCCCGCGCTGGCCGACCGGGTCGTCCACACGATCGGCCGCGTCGAGGACCTGGTGGGCCTGCTGTCGAGCCAGCCCGACGCCCGGCTGGTGCTCGAGCGGATGACCTCGATGCAGCGCCACGGCTTCTCGGCCCGCGAGCTCTGGGCAGCGGCCGGCACGCTGCAGCGCTTCCCGCGCGCCCGACTCGACGGCATCGCCATGCACCTCCCGCTGGCGCAGGGCTCCCACCTGGCAGAGGTCAGCCGGCTGATGAACGACGTCGTCGCCGCCGGCCTCGACACCCGCACCATCTGGGTCAGCCACCTCACCGACACCGAGCTCGCCGCCCTGCGCAGCTCCTACGCCGACTACACCGTGCGTCCGCGCATCGGCACCGACCTCTGGCTCGGTGACCGCACCGCGCTGCACGTCACGGCCACCGTCCTCGACGTGCACGACCTCGAGCGCGGCGATGCCTTCGGCTACCGCGCCCGGACTGCGCCCAAGAGCGGGCACCTGCTGATCGTCAGCGGCGGCACGGCGCACGGCATCGGCCTCGAGGCGCCCCAGGGCGCCTCCTCGATCAAGGCGCGGGCCGCGACGCTGGCCCGCGGTGGCATGGACGCGGTCGGCTTCGTCCGCTCGCCGTTCTCCACCGACGGCAAGCAGCGCCTCTTCGCCGAGCCGCCGCACATGCAGGCCTCGATGTTGTTCCTCCCCGCGGGCGCGCGGGTGCCGGCCATCGGCGAGCGGATCGACGTGCGGGTGCGCTACACCGCGACGGCGTTCGACCGCGTCGTCGTGTCCTGACCCTCGTCGTCCCCCATGTCGTCCGAGGACCCCGGGTCGACCGGTCGCTCGACCGGGTCGCGCCAGGGTCGCGCCACGTCGCGCACCACGAGCGCCACGAGGTAGAGCTCGCAGGCCATCCGCACGATGATCGCGACCCAGTAGAACCCGGAGTCGCCGCCGCGCGACGGCTCGAGGAATCCACCGAGGTACCACCACACCGAGGCGAAGTAGAGGACCTCCCCGGCCTGCCAGACGAGCTGGTCGCGCCACCGCGGTCGGGCCAGCACGGCGAGGGGCAGCAGCCACAGGACGTACTGCGGTGAGTAGACCTTGTTGACCAGCAGGAAGCCTGCGACGACGAGGAACCCGAGCTGCGCGAGGCGCGGCGTCTCCGGTGCGAGCAGGCCGAGCGCGAGCACCCCGGCGCACCAGACGCCGAAGAAGAGCAGCGAGCCGTCGTTGATCGTGTCGGCCGACAGCGACAGGTCACCGGCCTGGCTGACCACCAGCCAGATCGAGCCGAGGTCGGCGCCCCGGTCGGAGTTGAAGGACCAGAAGACCCTCCACTCCGTCGGGCTCGCGACGTACGCCGGCAGGTTGGTCAGCACCCAGGCCGCGGCCGCTCCCGCGGCTGCGACACCCAGGTCACGCCAGCGGCGCTGCCGTGCACAGATGATGAGCAGCCCCCCGAGCAGGAACAACGGGTAGAGCTTGGCGGCCGTCCCGAGCCCGATCAGCACCCCGGTCAGCACCGGCCGGTCCCGGGCCCAGGCCCACAGCGCGCCGGCGACGAGGGCCACCGCGAGCAGGTCCCAGTTGACCATGCCGGTCAGCGCCAGGGCCGGCGCGAGGGCGAACATCGCGGCGTCCCAGGGACGCCGTGGGTTGACCTTGGTCAGCAGCGCGGCCGCGAGGATCGTCAGAAGCCCCAGGCCGACCGCGTTGACCGCGACGTAGAGCCGGGTCTCGGCCAGCACCTCCGGGTCGGTCTGGAGCTCGCCGACGCTCATCTTGTAACGCCGCTCGAGGTCGGGCGAGCCGTTGAGCCAGTGGGTGACCAGCGAGGTGCCCCACGCCCAGTAGGAGATCCCGACGGGGTACTCCATGGACTCGTAGCGCGCCCGCACCTGCTCGTCGTCGGTGTAGGGGTAGGTCTCCTCGACGAAGCCGCGCAGCGTGTAGAGGTAGGGCAGGTCGGAGTAGCACATCGCCGAGTAGCGGGTGTCGCCCTCGATCCAGGTGCCCTCGACGCACGGCGCCTTCTGCACCAGGCCCAGCGCGAAGCCGACGGCCGCCATGAGCACGACCGCGCGCAGCGGTGTCCACCACCGCGCCCGGCCGGCGCGAGAGCCGACCGGCCCGCCCACGCCCTCGCTCAGCACGGCGAGGATCGGGTCGTCCTGGGTCGGGTGGACGTGGCCGTTCCCGGGCGCCCCCGTGCCGGTCACCGCTCGCGCGTCACGCGTCGTACGACGAGCGGTAGCCGCGCGAGGCGGCCGCCGACGGGCTCGGCGGCGCGCTCGACGCAGGCGGCTCGCTGCTCGGCGGCGGCTCCTCCGACGGGCTCGGCGTCTGGCAGCCCAGCACACCGCACGACGGGGTCGGCGTCGGCGTGGGGGTCGGCGTCGGGCTCGGCGTGGGAGTCGGGGTCGGGGTCGGGGTGGGGGTCGGCGACGTGGTCGTCTCGGACGGCCTCGGCGGCTTGCGCGTCGGCTCGGGGGCCGGCGGCGGGGTGACCACGGGGGTGTGGCCGTCCTCGGGCGCCTCGCCGTCGACGTAGACCGGCTCCGGGAACTCCTCGACCTCCTCGCCCTCCATGGCCCGCTGCATGACCGCGAGCCAGGTGGACGTGGGGAAGGCGGAGCCGAAGTAGGACGGCAGCCAGCCGTCGAGCTGGTCGTCGCCGTCGCCGCGCACGTACATCACGGCGGTGGCCAGCTGCGGCGTGTAGCCGACGAACCACGCCGAGGAGACCTGGTCCTTGGTGTTGGTCGCCGTGCCGGTCTTGCCGGCGGCGGGGTACTCGAGGTCTCCGGCCGTGCGGCCGGTGCCGTCGGCGACGGTCTCCTGGAGCGCGAAGGAGACGTCGGCCGCGATGTCGGGGTCGAGCACCTCCTCGGCGGTGGACTTGTAGTCGTAGACCGTCTCGCCCGTGGCGTCGACGACCTTGTCGATCACGTGGACCTCGGAGCGCTGCCCACCCGCGGCGAGCGTGGCGTAGGTGTTGGCCATGTTGATGGCGCTGACCCGGGCCTTGCCGAGCGTGATCAGGGTGTCCTCGGGGAGCATGTCGACCGAGCGGGTGGGGATGCCGGGGAACTTCTTCGAGGACTCCTCACCCGGGATGCCCCAGCTTGCGGGCCATGTCGTAGATCTTCTGCGGACCGTCCTCCATGCCGTCGGACATGTCGACGAAGGCGGTGTTGATGGACTGCTCCATCGCGTAGATCGCGTCGACCGAGGAGCCGTAGTTGTTGCCGGTGCCGGGTCCCTCGTTCTGCACCTCGAGGCCGTCGGGGAACACGAAGGGCGAGTTGCCCTCGAAGGTGTCCTCCAGCGAGTAGCCGTCCTTGATCGCCGCCGCCAGCGTCACGGCCTTCATCGTGGAGCCGACCATGCCGCCGGCCGAGGCCCAGTTGATCTGGGAGTCGAGGTAGTCCTGACCGCCGTAGAAGCCGCGCAGGGCCCCGGTGCCGGGCTCGACCGAGGCGACCGCGACGTGCAGCTCCTTGTCCTTGAAGCCCTCGGGCCGCTGCTCGAGCACGCCGTCCTTGGCCGCGTCCATCGCCTTCTGGGTGAAGGTCGTGGTGATGCGCAGGCCCTGACCGTCGATCTCCTCGTCGGTGAAGCCGAGGCGGTTGAGCTCGTCACGCACCAGCTTGAGCGCGTGACCCCGCTGGCCGCCGTAGGTGCTCTCGGCATCGAGCTCGGGGAACCTCGGGAGGTTCTCGCGGGCCTGCTCGGCCTCGTCGGCGTCGATGAAGTCCAGCTCGGCCATGCCGTCGAGCACGAACTGGTAGCGACCCTTGAGGGCCGCCTTGGCGTCCTTGCCGTTGGCCGGGTCGAAGCTCGTCGGGTTGTTGAGCACGCTGGCCAGCACCGCCGACTGCTGCAGGCTGAGGTCCTTCGCGGGCTTCTCGAAGTAGGCCTGGGCCGCCGCCTGCACGCCGTAGGCGCCGCGACCGAAGTAGATGGTGTTGAGGTAGCCCTCGAGGATCTCGGACTTGGTCTGCTGGCGCTGCAGCTTGAGCGAGAGGATCGCCTCCTTGACCTTGCGGGTCAGGGAGCGCTCCTGGGTGAGGTAGAGGATCTTCACGTACTGCTGGGTGATCGTCGAGGCGCCCTGGGTGCTGTTGCCCTGGGCGTTGCTGAAGGCGGCGCGCAGGATGCCCTTGGGGTCGATGCCGCTGTCGGTCCAGAAGGTGCGGTTCTCGGCGGCGATGACCGCGTCCTTGAGCGTCTGCGGCATCTCGTCGAGCGGGATCGAGTCACGGTCCTGGATCGCGAAGCGGCCGATCTCGTCCTCGCCGTTGTTGTAGTAGACGAAGGACGTCTCGGTCTTGAAGTCGGCGTTGGGGTTGGGGACCTCGATGGTGTTGTAGAGCACGGCGAAGGCGCCGACCCCCATCAGGGCGAGGACCAGCGACACGATCGCGGTCCACTTCGCGGCCTTCTTGCTCCGCGACTTCCAGGTCTTGGGCTCGGTGACAGCCCGCTTCACAGCGGGTCCGTCGGCCCTGCGCTTGCCTCTCACGGATGAGGAGCCTACGCAACAGACCCGCAGACCCCCAGACGTCGGACGTGACGCGCGCGATAGGTCCAGAATTCCTAGTTCATGGATATATCGCTACGATAGGTCTCATGGCACGTCGCGGAGAGACCATCGAGCTGGCAGTCCTCGGACTGCTGCACGAGGGACCGATGCACGGCTACGAGCTGCGCAAGCGGCTCAACCTGATGCTGGGCTGGAGCCGGGTGCTGAGCTACGGCTCGCTCTACCCGGCCCTGAAGAAGATGCTCCGCGGTGCCCTCATCGAGGAGGTCACCACCCTGCCGACGCCCGGGATCCCGGTCAACCGCCGCCCCCGGATCGTCTACCAGGTCACCAACCTCGGCACCGCCGAGTTCACCCGCCTGATGTCGGAGGTCGGTCCCACGGCATGGGAGGACGACAACTTCGACATCCGTTTCGCCTTCTTCGGCAGCACCGACATGGAGATCCGGCTCCGTGTCCTCGAGGGTCGACGCACGCGGCTGCAGGAGCGGCTCGACCGCGTGCAGTCGCAGCTGTCGATGACCCAGGCCGAGGTCGACCGCTACGCCGCGGAGCTCCAGCGCCACGGCGTCGAGTCGGTCGAGCGCGAGGTCCGGTGGCTCTCGGACCTCATCAACGCCGAGCGCAACCCCGACCAGGTGGCCCTCAGACCGCCCACGGAGCAACCCCAGCAATGACCCAGCAATGACCGAGCAATGACCCGCACCACCCCCGTCTCGCAGCAGCACCAGCACGGCCTCCAGAGAAGTCACCAGGAAGGAAACCCCTCATGGGTTCGGTACGAGTAGCAATCGTGGGAGTGGGCAACTGCGCCACCTCCCTGATCCAGGGCGTCGAGTACTACCGCAACGCCGACCCCGACGGGACCGTCCCCGGTCTGATGCACGTGATGTTCGGCGACTACCACGTCAAGGACGTGGAGTTCGTGGCCGCGTTCGACGTCGACGACAAGAAGGTCGGCAAGGACCTCTCCGAGGCCATCAACGCCTCCGAGAACAACACGATCAAGATCGCCGACGTCCCCACCCTGGGCATCGACGTCCAGCGCGGCCCGACCCTCGACGGGCTCGGCAAGTACTACCGCATGACCATCGAGGAGTCCGGCGCGGACCCCGTCGACGTCGTGCAGGTCCTCAAGGACACCCAGGCCGACGTGATGGTCTCCTACCTCCCGGTGGGCTCCGAGGAGGCCGACAAGTTCTACGCACAGTGCGCCATCGACGCCGGCGTCGGCTTCGTCAACGCCCTGCCCGTCTTCATCGCCTCCGACCCCGTTTGGGCCAAGAAGTTCGAGGACGCCGGCGTCCCGATCGTCGGCGACGACATCAAGTCGCAGGTCGGCGCCACCATCACGCACCGCGTGATGGCCAAGCTGTTCGAGGACCGCGGCGTCGCGCTGGACCGCACCTACCAGCTC
>NZ_JANNML010000178.1:0-5373 GCF_031397825.1 Nocardioides sp. | reverse complement strand
GAGACCTTCGGCAAGCCGCTCATCAGCAACCAGGTGGTGCGCCACAAGCTCGTCGAGATGCGTCGCCAGGTGGAGGTCTCCCGGGTCTACACCCACGACGTCGCGCGACGGCACGCCGCGGGGGAAAACGTGATCGCCGAGGCGTGCCTGGCCAAGCAGACCGCGTGCGACGCGGCGACGTACGTCTGCGACCAGGCGGTGCAGCTCCACGGCGGCGCCGGCTACATGCACGGCACCGAGGTCGAGCGGCACTACCGCGACGCTCGCATCCTGCCGATCGGCGGCGGCGCCACCGAGGTCCTCACCGACCTCGCGGCCAAGCTGATGGGCTACGCGTCGTGACCGCCGAGGCCGTGGCCGGCACCAACCGCGAGGCGATGCTCGAGAAGATCGCGTCGCTGGACGCCGAGCACGCCAAGGCGGTCGAGGGCGGTGGCGAGCGCAGCGTCACGCGCCACCACGGCCGCGGCAAGCTGATGCCGCGCGAGCGCATCGAGCTGCTCGTCGACGAGGGGTCGGCCTTCCTCGAGCTGAGCCCGCTCGCGGGCTGGGGCTCCGACTTCACCGTCGGCGCCAGCGTCGTGACCGGGATCGGTGTCGTCGAGGGCGTCGAGTGCATGATCACCGCCAACGACCCGTCGGTGAAGGGCGGCGCGAGCAACCCCTGGACGGTCAAGAAGATCTTCCGGGCCTCCCAGATCGCCCAGGAGAACGGTCTCCCCACCATCTCCCTGGTCGAGTCGGGCGGCGCCGACCTGCCGACGCAGAAGGAGATCTTCATCCCGGGAGGCAAGCTCTTCCGCGACATCACCCGCGCGAGCGCGCGCAAGGAGCCGACGATCGCGCTGGTCTTCGGCAACTCCACCGCCGGTGGCGCCTACGTGCCCGGCATGAGCGACTACACCGTCATGGTCAAGCAGCAGGCCAAGGTCTTCCTCGGCGGCCCGCCCCTGGTCAAGATGGCCACCGGTGAGGAGTCCGACGACGAGTCGCTGGGGGGTGCCGAGATGCACGCGCGGACCTCCGGGCTCGCGGACTACCTCGCCGAGGACGAGCGCGACGCGATCCGCATCGGACGGCGGATCATCGCGCGGCTCAACTGGCGCAAGGCGCGCGGCGCGACGTCATACGCTCGGGGGAGTCGCCTCCACGGTCCGCATGACGTCCCGGACTACGCCGAGCCGGTCGCCGACCCCGAGGGCCTGCTGGACCTGATCCCCGGCGACCTCAAGGAGCCCTTCGACCCCCGCGACGTGATCGCCCATCTCTGCGACGGGGTGAGCGAGACCAACGGCCAGGTCTTCGACGAGTTCAAGCCGCTCTACGGCACCTCGCTGGTCACCGGGTGGGCCCGGCTGCACGGCCGCCCGATCGGCATCCTCGCCAACGCGCAGGGCGTGCTCTTCAGCGAGGAGGCGCAGAAGGCGACCCAGTTCGTCCAGCTCGCCAACCAGACCGACACGCCCCTGCTGTTCCTGCACAACACCACCGGCTACATGGTCGGCAAGGACTACGAGCAGGGCGGCATCATCAAGCACGGCGCGATGATGATCAACGCGATCAGCAACTCCACGGTGCCGCACCTGACGGTGGTCATGGGGGCGTCCTACGGCGCCGGCAACTACGGCATGAACGGCCGCGCCTTCGACCCGCGCTTCCTCTTCACCTGGCCCTCGGCCAAGTCCGCCGTCATGGGGCCGGCCCAGCTCGCCGGGGTCCTCTCGATCGTCGCGCGAGCGGCGGCCGAGGGACGCGGGAAGGACTACGACGAGGAGGCCGACGCGGGCATGCGGGCCTTCATCGAGGCGAGCGTCGAGGAGCAGTCCCTGCCGCACTTCCTGTCCGGGATGCTCTACGACGACGGGGTCATCGATCCCCGCGACACCCGCACCGTCCTGGGCATCTGCCTGTCCGTCATCGACACCTCGACGTTCAGCGGCACCGACCGCTTCGGCGTCTTCAGGATGTGAGCAGCATGGTCTCGACAAGCTCGACCAACGAGGGGCGCTCGACCAACGGGGGACGCCCGCCCACCCGGCCCACCATCACCCGCGTCCTCGTCGCCAACCGCGCCGAGATCGCCAGCCGCGTGTTCCGCACGTGCCGTCGACTCGGCATCGGCACGGTCGCGGTGCACTCCGACCCCGACGCCGCACTGCCCTACGTCGGCGAGGCCGACCGTGCGGTGCGCCTACCCGGGTCCAGCCCGGCCGAGACCTACCTGCGCGCCGACCTGCTCATCGACGCCGCGCGTCGCTCGGGAGCCGACGCCGTCCACCCCGGCTACGGCTTCCTGTCGGAGAACGCCGACTTCGCGCGCGCCGTCATCGACGCCGGGCTGATCTGGATCGGTCCCGACCCCGCCTCGATCGAGGCGATGGGCTCCAAGATCCGGGCCAAGGAGCTCATGGCCGCCGCGGGCGTCCCGGTGCTCGAGGCGCCGGCGCAGCCCACCGAGGCCGACCTCCCACTGCTGGTCAAGGCGTCCGCCGGTGGCGGCGGTCGCGGCATGCGCGTCGTACGGCGCCTCGCCGACCTGCCCGGCGAGATCGAGAAGGCGTCGGCCGAGGCGGCCTCCGCCTTCGGCGACGGCACCGTCTTCGTCGAGCCCTACGTCGAGCGTGGCCGGCACGTCGAGGTGCAGGTCGTCGGTTCCTCGGTCTACGGCGACCGCGACTGCTCGGTGCAGCGCCGGCACCAGAAGGTCGTGGAGGAGGCACCCGCCCCCGGCCTGCCCGGCCACGTGCGGACCGCGATGCACGAGGCCGCGCGCCACGCCGCGGAGGCCATCGACTACCGAGGTGCGGGGACGGTGGAGTTCCTCTACGACCCGGTGAGCGAGCGCTTCTTCTTCCTCGAGATGAACACCCGCCTCCAGGTCGAGCACCCGGTCACGGAGCTCGTGCACGGCATCGACCTCGTCGAGCTGCAGCTGCAGGCCGCCGAGGCCGACTGGACGATGGGCTGGCCCGACCCGCCCTCCGGGCATGCGATCGAGGTCCGGCTCTACGCCGAGGACCCGGCCGCGGGCTACCAGCCCCAGTCGGGGCTGCTCACCGCACTCGAGGTGCCCGACGAGCCGGGCGTGCGCGTCGACGCGGGCTTCGTGGCCGGCTGCGAGGTCTCCACCCACTACGACGCCATGCTGGCCAAGGTCGTCGTGCACGCGCCGACCCGCGCGGCCGCCGCCCGGCAGCTCGCCGGGGTGCTCCAGCGGGCGCGCATCCACGGGCTGCGCACCAACCGCGACCAGCTCGTGGCGATCCTGCGACACCCGGCCTTCGTGGGCGAGGACCTCAGCACCTCGTTCCTCGACGACCATCCCGAGGTGGTCGAGTCGCTCCCGGCCGCGCCCGGCACGCGCGAGGAGCAGGCCGTCAGCTTCTTCGCCGCGGCTATGGCGTGGGTCGAGCGGGTCTCCGCGGGCCGCCCGGTCCAGCAGCGCATCCCGGCGGGCTGGCGCAACGTCCACTCCGCTCCCCAGGTGGTCTCCTTCGAGCTGTCCGGCACCGAGGTGGAGGTCGGCTGGCGCCACGAGCGCGCGGGCGCCGTGCTGGTCGACGCCTACGGCGAGGTGGACGGCGTACGACTGGTGCGGGCGGAGCGTGACGCCGCCGGGTGGCGCGTCGTCGTCGACCACGGCGGCGTCCGGACCTCCCACGAGGTCCGCATCAGCGGGCACCGCGTCGACGTCGACTCCCCGTGGGGCCACCTCGCCCTCACCCGGGTGCCCCGCTTCGTCGACCCCGCCGACCAGGTCGCGAGCGGCTCCCTGCTCGCGCCCATGCCCGGCACGGTGGTCCGGGTCGCCGTCGAGCCCGGTGCGAGCGTCGAGGCCGGCGACACCGTCCTGGTCCTCGAGGCCATGAAGATGCAGCACACCGTGAGCGCGCCGGCTGCCGGCACGGTCACGGAGATCAACGTCCGGACCGGCGCCCAGGTGGCCGCCGGAGAAGTCCTCGCCGTCGTCGACACAGGAGATGAAGAAGCATGAGCACCCAGGCATTCACCGAGTCCGAGGAGCGCCAGGAGCTCCGCAAGCAGGTCGCCAGGCTCGCGAGCAAGTACGGCCGCGACTACTTCGTCGCGCAGGCCCGCTCCGGCGGCAAGACCACCGACCTGTGGCTCGAGATCGGCAAGAACGGTTACCTCGGCATCAACATCCCCGAGGAGTACGGCGGCGGTGGTGGCGGCATCGGCGACATCGCGGCCGTCTGCGAGGAGCTCGCCGCTCAGGGCTGCCCGCTGCTGCTCATGGTCGTCAGCCCGGCGATCTGCGGCACGATCATCTCCCGCTACGGCACCGAGGCGCAGAAGCAGAAGTGGCTGCCCGGCCTCTGTGACGGCACCGGCACCATGGCCTTCGCCATCACCGAGCCCGACGCCGGCACCAACACCCACAACATCACCACGACCGCGCGCCGCGACGGCGACGGCTGGGTGCTCACCGGCCGCAAGATCTGGATCTCCGGCGTCGACGAGGCCGACAACGTGCTGGTCGTCGCGCGCACCGAGGACGCCAAGACCGGCAAGCTCAAGCCGTGCCTGTTCGTCGTGCCGACCGACGCGCCGGGCTTCGAGTTCAACGCGATCCCCATGGAGATCGTCTCCCCGGAGAACCAGTTCCAGGTGTTCATCGACGACGTGAAGCTCCCGGCCGATGCGCTCGTCGGCGACGAGAACGGCGGGCTCGTGCAGCTCTTCGCCGGCCTCAACCCCGAGCGCATCATGGCCGCGGCGTTCTCGCTCGGCCTGGCCCGCTTCGCTCTGGAGAAGGCGACCCAGTACGCCAAGGAGCGCGTGGTCTTCAAGGTCCCGATCGGTGCCCACCAGGCGATCGCCCACCCGCTCGCCCAGTCCCACATCGAGATCGAGCTCGCGCGGCTGATGAACCAGAAGGCCGCCGCGCTCTTCGACGCGGGTGACGAGATGGCGGCCGGCGAGGCCGCCAACATGGCCAAGTACGCCGCCGCCGAGGCCGCCTGCGACGTCGTGGACCGCGCCGTGCAGACCCACGGCGGCAACGGCGCGAGCCAGGAGTACGGCATGGCCGGGCTCCTCGTCGCCACCCGCGTCGGTCGGATCGCCCCCGTCAGCCGCGAGATGATCCTCAACTTCGTGTCGATGCACTCGCTGGGACTGCCCAAGTCCTACTGAGCCCTGGCCGAGCCGGCGCAGTGTTGCTGAGCCCTGGGCGAGTCGGCGCAGTGTTGCAAGCGGTCGTGCAACATCGCGCCGACTCGGCGTACGGGGTGCAACATTGCGCCGACTCGGCGTACGGGGTGCAACATTGCGCCGACTCGGCGTACGGGGTGCAACATTGCGCCGACTCGGCGTACGGGGTGCAACATTGCGCCGACTCGGCGTTCCCTG
>NZ_JANNML010000169.1:0-9709 GCF_031397825.1 Nocardioides sp. | reverse complement strand
CTTGGCGATGACCGGGTTGCGGATGTCGGCGCGCACGAAGGACACGTCGCCCATGTCCCCGCGAGGAGGGACGACGTCCACACCGATCACCCGGGAGACCCCGGGCTCGAGGGCGACGGCGCGCGCGAACTTGCGTCCGAGGTCTCGGGAGACCCCGGTCACGAGCACGACCTTGCCGCCGCCTGCCATCAGCCCGCCATTCAGTACGTCAGATCCCCGAAGACCGGCTTACTTGCCGAGCTTGCGACGCTGCACGCGCGTCTTCTTGAGCAGCTTGCGGTGCTTCTTCTTCGCCATACGCTTGCGTCGCTTCTTGATGACAGAACCCACGGATATACCTCTCCAACCTGCATAGGGTGCTCCAGGAAGTGCCTGGAGAACCCCACCACCCTATCCGTGGAAGTGCAGCGTCGAAGAATCCGGTCGGGTGAGGTCCACCATAGGGACCCCTACGGCGGCTCAGCCGGCGTCGTAGAAGCTGTTGCGCAGGTAGTTGTTCACGTCCTCCTCGAGCACGCGGAAGGATCGGCCCACGCGCAGCGCGGGCAGCTCACCTCCGTGCACGAGGCGGTAGACCGTCATCTTGGAGACCCGCATCATCGCGGCGACCTCGGCAATGGTCAGGAACTTGGACTCGGACAGATCACCGGTCGTGTTCGTTGCCATGGCGCACCTAACTTTCTGTTGCGCACGGCATCGGCTTCCCCACCGATGTTCACACGGGCGCGTCGTGGTGAGAATAGGGCCAGATGTGACTCGTGGGGAAGAGATTCACCAATGGAACTTCTGAGGCGACGGCGTGTCGGCTTGACGGACCCTCAGGGTTGGGGATCGAGGCCGTGCAGCGGGAAGGCCTCCATGCGGGTCGCGTGGATGGCTCGGTCGAGCCAGGTGTCGGGGTCGTAGCCCTCCTCCCAGCGCCGGAAGGCCGGCGTGCGGCCGTCGGTGAGCCGGTGCGGGGCACCGCGTCCGAGCTGCTCGCGGACGTGCTCGCGCCAGCCTCCCGGTGTCTCCAAGAGCGGGTCGAGGGGACGGCCGCCGACGATCGAGAGCAGGTGGGTCCAGGCCCGGGGCACGACCTCGACGAGCGCGTAGCCGCCGCCACCCGTGACGACCCACTTGCCGTCGGCCACCTCGTGGGCGAGCTCGTGCAGCGCGAGGTAGGCGGCGCGCTGGCCGTCGACGCTGAGCATCAGGTGCGCCAACGGGTCATCGGCGTGGGAGTCGCAGCCGTGCTGGGTCACCAGGACGTCGGGGTCGAACTCGCGCAGCAGCGCGGGTACGACGGCGTGGAAGGCGCGCAGCCAGCCCGCGTCGCTGGTGCCGGGCGGGAGGGCGACGTTGACCGCCGTGCCCTCCGCGTCGGGCCCGCCCAGGTCGATCGGGAAGCCGGTGCCGGGGAACAGCATCTGGCCGGTCTCGTGCAGGGAGATGGTGAGGACGCGCGGGTCGTCCCAGAAGATCTTCTCGACGCCGTCGCCGTGGTGGACGTCGACGTCGACGTAGGCGACACGCTCCGCGCCCTGGTCGAGGAGCCACTGGATGCCGACCGCGATGTCGTTGTAGATGCAGAAACCGCTCGCCCGGTCGCGCATCGCGTGGTGCAGCCCGCCGGTGATGTTGGCGCTGTGCAGCGACTCGCCGCTCCACACCTGGCGGAACGCCTCGTGGCTCGCGCCGACGACGTGCGCCGAGGCCTCGTGCATGCCGAGGAAGACGGGGTTGTCGTCGGTGCCGAGCCCGAAGTGCTCCTCTCCGGGGCCAGGGTTGTGACCCATCCGCTTGACGGCCTCGATCAGCTGGTCGCCGTGGATCGTGGCGAGGAGGTCGTCGCTGGCCAGGGGGGCATCGACGATGCGCAGGTGGTGGTCGAAGACCCCGACCTCGCGGGCCAGGCGCATCGTGAGGTCGACCCGGATCGGCGACATGGGGTGCTCGGGCCCGAAGTTGTACTGCGTCAGGCTCTCGTCGAACACCACCGTCGCCGGACCCTCACACTCCGCCGCGGTGCTCATGGGTGCAACCTACTGGTCGAGCAGCCTCGCGCCGTGGCATGCTCGCCCCGTGCACACGACCCGTCCGACCCGGTGGTGGCCCGCCTGACCCGGCGGACCACCTCGTGTTGCACCCACACATCGGCCGCCTGCGGGCGGCCGATCGTCATTTCCGGGCACTTCTCCGGGCCGGCGACACTCCTGCGGGCCCCACCTCCAGGAGAGCCCTCATGACCACCACCTCCCGCGTTGGCACCACCCGACGGCTGTCGCTGCTCAAGCCGACCGGCCACCTCACGCTCGGCAACCTGCTCGGCGCGCTGCGTCCGATGACGGCTGCCCAGCAGGAGGCCGACTGCTTCTACGGCATCGCCGACCTGCACTCCCTGACCGTCCCGCACGACCCGGCCCGGCTGCGAGAGCTGGTGCGCGAGCAGGCGACGCTGCTGCTCGCCGTCGGCCTCGACGCCAGCACCCTCTTCGTGCAGAGCCGGGTCCCGACGCACGCCCAGCTGGGCTACCTGCTCGAGTGCGTCGCGACGACCGGCGAGCTCAACCGGATGATCCAGTTCAAGGAGAAGGGCCGCGGCGTCGGCTCCACGCGGGTCTCGCTCTACACCTACCCGGCCCTGATGGCGGCCGACATCCTGCTCTACCGGCCCACCCAGGTGCCCGTCGGCGACGACCAGCGCCAGCACGTCGAGCTCACCCGCGACCTGGCGCTGCGCTTCAACACGACCTACGGCCAGGTCTTCACCATCCCCGAGATCACGGTCCCGCCGTCCGGCGCACGCGTGATGGACCTCGCCGACCCGACGAGCAAGATGGGCAAGACCGGAGGTCGGTCGGACGGGGCGGGAGTGATCCACCTGCTCGACTCCCCCGACGTCGTACGGCGCAAGGTCGCGCGCGCGGTCACCGACAGCGACACGGGCACGTCCTCCGTCCGGACCGACCGTGGCCGGAAGCCGGGCGTCACCAACCTGCTGGAGGTCCTGGCCGCGTGCGGTGGCTCGCCTGACGGCGTGACGACCTACGGCGCGCTCAAGAAGGCCGTCACCGACTCCGTCGTCGCGACGCTCGCGCCGATCCAGGCGTCCTACGCCGACCTTGCCGCCGACCCGGGGCACGTCGACTCGGTCTTCGCCGCCGGTGCCGAGCGGTGCGTCTCGGTCACCTCGCCCGTGCTCGCTGCTGCTCAGGCGGCGATGGGGCTGTGAGGTCTGCATGAGTCCCCGGATGTCCGGGGACCCTGGTAGTTGAGGGGTGTTGCAACACCCCTCAAGTGCGCGACTCGCCCGACAAGTCCCAGCCTCAGGGCGCCCAGACCCAGACCTGGGCAGGTGGATGGTCCGTCGTGACGTCGAGCGCCCGGTCGTCGGCGCGATGTTGCAGGACGTACGCCGAGTCGGCGCGATGTTGCAGGACGTACGTCGAGTCGGCGCGATGTTGCAGGACGTACGCCGAGTCGGCGCGATGTTGCAGGTGGCCCCTGGGTCGCGGAGGTTCCACGAGCGGCACCCGCTGCAACACTGCGCCGACTCGGCGGGCCGTCAACAACATTGCGCCGACTCGGCACGCCCGCGGCAACATTGCGCCGTCTCGGCAGAGGGTCAGCGCCCCATGAACGCCGCAACGACGCGACCGAGCTCCTCGCCGGCGTCCTCCTGGAGGAAGTGGCCGGCGCCCTCGATCGTCGGGTGCTCGAGCGCCGCTGCGCCGGGCACGAGCTTGCGCAGGATCGGCGCCATCGCGCCGGTGATCGGGTCGCCGTCGCTGAAGGGCGTGAGGAACGGCTTCTCCCACCCGGTCAGCACCTCCCACGCCGCCCGGTTGGCCTCGGTGGCTGGGTCGTCGGGCCGGGTCGGCACCAGGGTGGGCATGACGCGGGGGCCGGCCTTGGCCTCCTCGACCGGGTACGGCGCGTCGTAGGCCAGGCGGTCGGCCTCGGCGAGGCCGTGCAGGCAGCCCGCCTCGACGAAGCGTCCGATGTCGAGCGACGGGGCGCTCTCGACCGCGCGACGGAACTGCCACCAGATCTCCGGCATGTCGAAGTCGCCGGTCGGCAGACCGGTGTTGGCCGCCACGACGGCTGCGAAGCGGTCGGGGTGCTCGGCGACGAGCCGCAGCCCGATCAGCCCGCCCCAGTCCTGCCCGACCAGCGTGATGTCGTGCAGGTCGAGCTCGTCGAGGACGAGCGAGCGCACCCACTCCACGTGCCGGGCGAAGGAGTGGTCGGTGGTCGCCAGCGGCTTGTCGGAGCGACCGAAGCCGACCAGGTCGGGCGCGACGACGCGCACCCCGGCATCCACGAGCACCCGGATGACGTGGCGGTAGAGGTAGGACCAGGTCGGCTCGCCGTGCAGCAGCAACGCGACCGGACCGTCGCTCGGTCCGGCCTCGACCCAGGCCATCCGCAGCGTGCCCCCGTCCTGGTCGGGGACGTCGGCGTAGGACGGCGGCCACGGGAAGGACTCGAGCCCGGCGAAGCGCTCGTCGGGGGTGCGGTAGGTCTCCATGTCGTGAGTCTGGCAGCGCGCCCCCGGGCGGGCGAGGGTCAGCGCCGGGCGTCCCGCTCCGCGAGCGCCTTGAGGGTGAGCAGCTGCTTGCGCATCATCACCAGGTCGCCCCACGCGAGCGAGCGCGCCCACAGCCACCCGCCCACGCCCCGCTCCCGCGCGACCATGCGGGCCACCAGGCGGGAGGTGCCTGCGGCGGCCGGCCGCACGGCGTACGTCACCGAGACGGGGCCGACCCACCGGCTGACCAGCGACGGTCGGGTGACGCCGGTCCACTGACGACCCGGGTCGACGGAGACCAGGTCGAAGATGATGAGCATCGACTGCCCGACCCGCAGGTCCTCGGCCCCCGGGGTCAGCTCGCGCGGGCTGCGGCGACCGAGGTTGTCGACGAGGTCGTAGGAGTAGGGAGCGACGGCCATCTGGCACACCCAGCGCCAGGTGAGCTCGGGCGACGCGGCGACCGTCACCGCACGCGTCATCGCGTAGGCCGGCTGCTCGACGAGCGAGTCGGCCGGGTGGTCGCGGAGCAGGTCGGCGACGTCGGCGCCCCAGGCGGCGGGCAGGCGGCCGGCCACTACTTCTGCTGTCGTCGGCTGCCGGCGTGCCAGTCCTCGGCCACGCCCACCTCGTCGGGCTCGACCCCCAGCGCGCGCAGCTGCGGGAGCTCACGCAGGCTGCGCTTGAGCTCGGCGAAGCCGGGGAACGTCGCCAGGCCCACGACGTGGTCCCACAGGCGCAGGGCGTCCTCGTCGGAGGGCAGCCGACTGATCACCGGGCCGAAGAACGCCGCGCCCTCGGGCGGCGCGATGTGCAGGATCGGGGTGCCGACGTCCTTGCCGGTGAGCGCGAGCGCCTCGTCGGTCTCGGCCTGCAGCTGTGCGTCGCGCGAGGTGTCGTCGAGGTGACGGGCCAGGTCGGCGGGCAGCCCCGCGGCGGCCAGCGCCTCGGCGAGCACCCCGGCGGTGCGCGACGGGTCGTTGCTGCCGCCGTCGGCGACCGAGCGGTCGAAGACCAGGCCGCCCAGCGCCTCGTAGTAGCGCGCGACGCCGTCGTTGCCGTGCCCGTCGCGCACGTGGGCGGCCACGCGCAGCAGCCGCAGGCCGGCGGTGTGGCCGGCGTCGTAGCCCTCGGGGAAGTGGCTGGCGTAGTCGACGTGGGCGTTGAGCAATCGCAGCGAGATGAAGCGCCACTCCACGTCGTAGGAGCGCTGGGCCTGCACCTGGCGCACCCAACGGCTGGTCATCCAGGCGAAGGGGCAGACCGGGTCGAACCAGAAGCGCACGTCGGGCACGGCCGACGCCGACTCCGACGCCGCTACCGGCGAGGCGGACATCAGATGCCTTCGGCGAGCTCGCGCGAGCGGTTGCGCGCCGCCTCCATCGCGGCGAGGAACGCCGCGCGCACCTTGTGGATCTCCAGCTCGCGCAGGGCCGAGGCGGTCGTGCCCCCGGGCGAGGTCACCTGCTCGCGCAGGACCGTCGGATGGGTGCCCGTCTCGCGCAGCATCTTGCCGGAGCCGACGAGGGTCTGGATGACGAGCTCACTGGCCGTGGTGCGGGGCAGCCCGAGGTGGACGCCGGCCTCGATCATCGACTCGACGACGAAGAAGATGTAGGCCGGGCCGGAGCCGGAGATCGCGGTGACGGCGTCCTGCTGGCGCTCAGGGATGCGCAGGACCTTGCCGACCGAGGCCATCAGCGCCTCGGCCTCGGCGAGCTGGGCGTCGCTGCAGTGCGAGCCCGGCGAGATCGCCGACATGCCCTCGTCGACGAGGGCCGGCGTGTTGGGCATGACGCGTACGACGGCGACGCCCTCGGGCACACGGGCCTCGATGAAGGACGTGGGGATGCCGGCCGCGAGCGAGACCACCAGTTGCCCCGGACGCAGCACCCCGCTGATCTCGGCGAGCAGGTCCCCCATGTCCTGGGGCTTGACCACGAGGGCGAGCGTGTCGGCCCTGGTGGCGGCCTCGACGTTGGAGACGACGGCGACGCCGTACCTCTCCTCGAGCTCGCGGGCGCGCTCGGCGCGCTTCTCGCCGACGAGCAGGTGGTCGACGCGGCGGCCGGCACGGACCAGGCCGGAGAGCAGGGTCTCGCCCATCACCCCGGCACCGAGGATCGCGGTCTGGCTCATCTGGGACCTACTTCTTGGAGATCAGGGACTTCACGAAGAATGACAGGTTCTGCGGGCGCTCGGCGAGGCGGCGCATCAGGTAGCCGTACCACTCCTGGCCGTAGGGCACGTAGACACGCACGGTCTCACCGCTGGCCGCGAGCCGCTTCTGCTCCTCGGGGCGGATGCCGAAGAGCATCTGGAACTCGTAGGTCTTCTGGGCGCGCCCGTAACGGCTGGCCAGGGACGAGGCGATCTCGACCATGCGCGGGTCGTGCGTGGCGATCATCGGGTAGCCCTCGCCGGCGAGCAGCACCTTGAGGCAGCGCACGTAGGACTTGTCGACGTCGATCCTGTCCTGGAAGGCGACGCTCTCGGGCTCGGCGTAGGCGCCCTTGCACAGTCGCACCCGCGAGCCCTCGTAGGCGAGCGTGCGGCAGTCCTGCTCGGTGCGGTGGAGGTAGGCCTGGAGCACGGCGCCGGTCTCGGGGAAGTCCTTGCGCAGGTCGCGCAGGATCGCCAGCGTCGCGTCGGTGGTGGTGTGGTCCTCCATGTCGAGGGTGACCGTGGTGCCGGCGTTGCGGGCCGCACGGCAGATGGTGCGCGCGTTCTCGAGGGCGATCTTGTGACCGTGGTCGGGCAGCAGCAGCCCGATCGCGGTCAGCTTGACCGACACCTCCGCGTGCCGCGGCAGGCCCTTGGTGGTGAGCTGGCGCAGGAGCTCGACGTAGGCCGCGACGGTGGCGTCGGCCTGCTCGACGTCCAGGGTGTCCTCGCCGAGGAAGTCGAGGGTGATCTTGAGGTCGTCGTCGACCAGGTCGGCGGTCGCGGCGACGGCCGCCTCGGTGGTCTCGCCGGGGACGTAGCCGGTGACGATCCCGGAGGTGACGGGCAGGGTGGCGACGAGCCTCTTGACCCGGTCGCTCCGCGACAGGAGCAGGATCGGCTGGCGGAGCAGGGACATGGCGCCAGGTTACGCCGTACGACGTCGCAGGGTCGCCGCCCCCAGCGCCAGGCCGGCGACGACGAAGCCGGCCACGACCGCGAGGTCGGCCCACACCTCGGCGGTGGTGGTCGTGAGGCTGAGGTGGGTCATCGCGTCGACGGCGTAGGACAGCGGGAGCACGTCGGAGACGGCGCCGAGGACGCCGGGAAGGTCGTCGCGGCCGACGATCAGGCCGCACAGCAGGATCTGTGGGATCACCAGCGCCGGCATGAACTGGACGGCCTGGAACTCCGTGCGCGCGAAGGCCGAGACGAGCAGCCCGAGCGCGGTGCCGAGCACGGCGTCGACGACCGCGACGACGGTGAGCAGCCAGACCGGTCCGGCCACCTCGAGGTCGAGGAGCCCGACGCTGATGGCGACGGCGAGGACCGACTGGGCGGCGGCGACGACCGCGAAGGCCACGGCATAGCCGAGCAGGAAGTCCAGCTTGCCCATCGGCATCGCCAGCAGCCGCTCGAGGGTGCCGCTGGAGCGCTCGCGCAGCGTGGTCACGCTGGTCACGAGGAACATGATGGTGAACGGGAAGATCGCCAGCAGGGCGGGGCCGACGCGGTCGAAGACCCTGCTGTCGTTGGTGTAGATCCACGCCAGCAGGGAGATGAGCAGGCAGGGCAGGAGGAGCAGCATCGCGAGCGTGCGGCGGTCCCGCCGCAGCTGGGTCAGCACACGGCGGGCGACGGCGAGGGTGGTGCGGGGGCTCATGTCGCTGCTCCTCTCGCCTCGACGAGGGTGAGGAACGCGGTCTCGATGTCGTCGGCGCCGGCGGCCGCCTTGATGGCCACTGGGGTGTCGTCGGCGAGGATCCGGCCTTCGCGCATGAGCAGCAACCGGTCGCAGCGCTCGGCCTCGTCCATCACGTGGCTGGAGACCAGCACCGCGGTGCCGTCGTCCGCGAGCCGGTGGAAGAGCGCCCACAGGTCGCGCCGCAGCACCGGGTCGAGACCGACCGTGGGCTCGTCGAGGACCAGCAGCCCCGGCGTACCGAGCAGCGCGACCGCCAGGCTCACCCGGCTGCGCTGCCCACCGCTGAGCTGGGCGACCACCGCGTCGCTGGAGGTGGCGAGGTCAACGGCGGCCAGGACGCGCTCGACGTCGGTCCTCGCGTCGGGGATGCGGAGCACGCGGGCGAAGAAGCGCAGGTTCTCCAGCACCGTGAGGTCGTCGTAGACGCTGGCAGCCTGGGTCACGTAGCCGACCCGGTGCCGGAGCGGCTCGCTGCCGGCCGGCTCTCCCAGGACGGTGACGCTGCCCTCGGCGACGCGCTGGACGCCGACGACCGAGCGCAGCAACGTCGACTTGCCGCATCCCGACGGCCCGAGCAGCCCGGTGACGCCGTCGCCGATGGTGACGTCCAGGTCGCTCAGGACGGCATGGCGCCCACGGACGACGGTGAGCCCGCGTACCTCGACGACTGATGTCACCACGTGATGAACATGCGCTTCGGGGTGCGCGATGGCAAGGGTCGATGGACCCGGGACCTCAGCCCGGCAGCACCCGCGCGGGGAATCCCCCGGTCACGACGCGGGCACCACGAAGTGCTCGCGCGCGAAGTCGAGCGACTCGCGCAGGTCGGTCTCGCGCTCCTCGCGGCTGTTGCAGCGCCGGGTGTTGATCTCGACGATGATCTCCCCGTCGAAGCCGACCTTGGCGAGGTAGTGCAGGAAAGGCGCGGCGCCCATGGATCCGCGGCCGGGCACCAGGTGCTCGTCCTTGGCCGAGCCGCTGCCGTCGGTGAGGTGGATGTGGCGCAGCCGGTCGCCGAGGCGCTTAGCCATGTCGATCGGGTCGGAGGCCGCGATCGCGGCGTGCGAGAGGTCGATGGTGGTGTTGGCGTAGGGCTCCTCTGACGGGTCCCAGCCGGGCAGGTACATCTCCATGCCGCGACGCGAGGAGGCCCGCCAGGGATACATGTTCTCGACGGCGAACCTGATGCCCGTGGAGTTCTCCAGGGCCGCGATGCCGTTGACGAAGTCGCGGGCGTAGTCCTTCTGCCACCGGAAGGGAGGGTGTACGACGACCACCTCGGCGCCGACGTCGGCCGCCATCTCCGCGGAGCGCTGGAGCTTGCCCCA
>NZ_JANNML010000148.1:0-33909 GCF_031397825.1 Nocardioides sp. | reverse complement strand
CCCCCGCGTCCGCCGAGTCGGCGGGATGTTGCACCGCGGGCGCCGCGTCGGCGCGCTGTTGCCCCCCGCACCTGCAACATTGCGCCGACTCGGCCAGCGCTCAGCAACATTGCGCCGACTCGGCGATCAGGGGCGCTCGGCGGGGTCGTGCTCGAGCAGCCGCGAGGGTCGGAAGCCCTCCCACGTGCGCTCGACCCGCACCGGGTCGAGCAGGTAGTCCAGGTCGACCTCCCACGTGTGTCCGCTCGCGTTGCGACGCAGCACGTAGCCCAGGCCGTGGGTGCGGTAGATCGCGGCACCGGCGGCGGTGACCGCGGCGATCAGCTGCGCGTCGACGAACTTGCGCACGGAGCGGAAGCTGCCGACCTCGCGGAGCAGGCCGCGGTCGACCATCATCGTGCCGCCGGCGACGAAGCGGGCGTAGCCCTCGCTCGGGTGGCCGCGCTTGACGGTCAGGTCGCGCTCGGCGACGTAGTGCATCTCGGCGGGCATCCCGACCATCTCGGCGCCGCTGTAGTCGCGCGCGCGCAGCAGGTCGACGACGACGTCGGCGCCGTACCAGTCGTCGTCGTCCATCTTGAGCACGACGTCACCCGAGGCCGCCGACGCAGCCGCGGCCAGCACGTCCCCGAAGGGGGTCTCCTCGGCGCGGGCCACGACCGTGAGCGCGACGGTGGTCGGAAGCGCGGCGCGGACCTGGCCCTCGTCGACGGAGAAGCCGTGGGGGGCGAGGACCAGCTCGAGCGCCTCGACCCCGCGCTGCTTGGCGACCTGGCGGAGCGCGAAGTCGAGCATGTCGGCCCGCCTGGTCGCCAGCACGACGGAGGTGGCCGGTGGCGCGGCCACGCGCACACCCACCGACGACGCCACGGCCGCACGCCAGGCCCGCGTGGAGAACGTGTCGAGGGCGACCCGACGCAGCACGAGGCTGTGCTCCTCGCGCGCGAGAGCGTCTGCCAGGTCGACCGGAGCGGCGATGGCGTCGGCCACGGCTGACCCCAGGATCCCAGCCAGGGCTGGGGAAAGTCCTCCGGTGACGTCCGGGACGAGTGGTACGCCGGCCATCGCGAGGCCGGCCAGCACGCGCGCGTCGCCAGCATCGGAGCGGTCGATCCGCACGCCGGCCGCACCCCGCAGCGACGCGACCAGGCCCTCCGTCGGGCCGTCGCGCAGGTCGAGCGACGACAGCGACACGACGTCGGACGCCGTGGCCGCGACGAAGCCGATGGGATTCAGCACGCGCTCGTCGAGCGGACCGAGCGACAGGGGGCCGACGGGCGAGCTCGACGCTGCCGGCGTACGGCCGGTGATCTCGGAGACGACCATCGCCGCCATGCCTCCGGGCAGCACGTCGGCCGGCACCTTCTCGGAGACGGCGTCGACACCGCCGACCCACAGGCCGCGGTTGCCGACGGTGTCGCCCCAGACCGACTGGCGCCCTGCCTCGGCCACGACCTCGGCGACCTCTACCGGGCGCTCGAAGCGCAGCACGGTGAGCCAGCCGTCGCCGGCCGCGCGAGCGTGGATCCCTTGCAGGGCTGGCCATGCGGGCTTGGCGAGCATGGTCACCGGCACTGGACCACCCTCGAGGTGGAGGCCGACCACAGCGGTCCGCACGCCCGCGGGCACGACCAGCGCGCGCAGCGCCCCCCGGTCGGCGCAGGAGACCAGCACCCGGTCATGACGCCCCGGCTCGACCGGCCCGTTCCCCACCGCCGGCAGCACCAGCGAGGTGCCCGGCTGGTCGAGGAACTTCTCGACGGCGGGCGTGCTCACACGTCGATCCGGCCCGGGCGACGCACGAGCGGACGCGGCTGCTGTGGCAGCCAGGTGCGAGTCACGTGGTCGACGATGTGGACGCCGGGCGGTGCCTCGATGCGCTGGAGCCCGTGGACCTCGTCGCCGCGGCCCTCCATGAGCGCGCGGTAGACCTCGAGCTCGCGCAGCTTGCGGGGCGCCCGGGAGGCACCGAAGTCGTCGTGGCTGCTCCAGTGGGAGAACTCGTCGGAGTCGAGCCACTTCAGCTCCACGCACATCCCCTCGGGCGCGACGATCCGCTCGGAGCTGGTGGGAAACTCGCGGACCTCCCACTCGAAAGCCTTCACGAACGTGAACTCCGGACCCATGGGATAGACCCACGGCTCCAGGAAACGGAAGCCCAGGTCGATCCAGGCCACCGACTCGCTCACGATCGACAACGGGTGCCGCGGGATCGCGACGACGGCGTTGGAGTCCTCGAGCTGCCACGACAGGTCGGCCAACATGCCCACGCCCTCGGGCGTGAGGACCATGTCGCCGTCCCACTTCATCGAGTAGCAGGTCTGCACGTGGGAGAAGGACCAGTTGTAGAAGTGCGTCAGCGAGTGCACCGAGTCGGGCGGGGTCGCCAGGTGCTCGGCCCCGGCGCGGCTCACCCTCCAGGGGTACGACGTGACGGTGAGGCGGTCGGTCGCCCCCAGGTCCGCGGCGACACGGCGTGCGACCTCGGGGGTGCCGTCGTCGGACTGGTTGTCGACCAGGACGACCTGCTGCACGGCCTCGAGCATCGGCGGCAGCACCCACGGCAGGTTGCGCGCCTCGTTCTTGACGCGGAAGACGCAGGTGAGCCCGGACGGGAGCTTCCCGTCCTGCCAGGCCCAGCGGACGTCGTAGGCCTCCTCGCCCTCGAGGCAGGCGATGTCCGGGCCCGTGTCCGGGGCAGTGTCCGGTGCGCTCATCGCTCGCGGCCGAGGGCCTTGCGCAGCCCGCGGCGGGCGCTGGCGGGGACCATCGCGCGCACGCCGTGGGGCACCCGGTCGACACCGCGGCGGCTGACCTCGATCGGCATCGGCTGCTGGGCCAGGCCGTCGCGGTGGGCGGCGAGCGCGGTGGACTGGGCGATCGCCTCGGCCTCGTCGTAGAGGTCGGCGTAGGCCGCGCGGAGCTGGTCGAGCGTGGCGTGCACGTCGCTGGTGTCACCGTCCGGCTCCGCGAGGGCGTTCAGGCCCTGCCAGGACTCCTCGGCGATCTCGCGCAGCCGTGGCGGGACGTCCACGTCGTCCCAGGTGAGCTGGACGCGGCGCAGGTTGGGGTCGATGAAGGCGTGGACCGAGCGGATGTCGTTGGCGCTGGCCGACTTCACCGCGTCGAGGTCGAACTGCTGGCCGATGCCGAAGACCGGGACCGTCCAGTCGGTGAGCATGTCGTGGTAGCGCACGAACGCGCGCGTCGAGCCGCGGGTCGCGCGCTCGGTGTGGAGCATCATGTTGACCCAGGCCGCGGTGCGGTTGACCTCACCGAACTTCGACGCGTAGTACTTCTGCTTGCTCCCGACGACCTCCGTCACCGGGCGCAGCATCGTCACGTAGGCCGGGGTGGCGTCGCAGCGCAGGGCCGCCGAGCGCCACAGGCCCATGAACCAGGCGAGCCGCGGGTCCTTCACGACCAGCTCGGGACCACCCTCCACGAACTGCGACTCCAGCCAGTCGCGCAGCCGCCCGCGCAGGGGCTCGAGGTTGGCCAGCCTGCCGGCCTCGAACCACGCCTGCGGGCGCGAGTCGGAGACCTGCACGTTGCAGCGCTTGAGCAGCTCGTCGTGGAAGTCGACGACCCACTGGGGCTCGCCGAAGCCCTTGGGGTTGGTCTCGTCGGCGCTGACCTCGGGCTGCGGGACGTGCATGCCGAGCGTCTGGAGGGTGCCGCTCATCGTGCTGGTGCCGCTGCGGCCCGAGCCGACGACGAAGACCACCCGGCGCTTGGCGGGCAACGACTCAGCGGGGCTCGACATGGCCGTCATCGTACGGCGCCCGCTCCGAGGGTCCATGATGGGAACCCATCCTCCCCCCGGAGCGAGCGAGAGGCACGACGATGGCGGGAACCGCGCAGGAACCCTGGCAGCTCACGACCGCGCCGGGCACCTCGGCCTACACGATGTGGGCCGACGAGACGGCCGAGCCGGCCCAGCTGGTGTGCCAGGTGGGATCGACCAGGCTCACCTACGACCTGCGCTGCCTGGAGGACCTGCACCAGTGGCTCCTCGAGCAGGGCGACTGGGTCGACCTGGGCGCCGCGGACGAGAAGAAGGACGCCAAGCCCGGCACGGTGGAGGCGTGGGGGCGCGACCCCGGCAACCCCGTCGGTGGGTGGTACGGACTGCGCAAGGGCTATCGGGGCCGCTTCGCGATGTACGTCCCGCCGCTGCTGGAGCACCTGGGCAAGGTCGAGCTCACCCACGAGGCCCGCAACAACGTGGTGCGCGCCGTCGGCTGAACAGGCCGGGACCCGCCGCCGTCCTAGACTCGCGGCCGTGGAGGATCCCGAGGTCGAGGCGCTGCGCCGCCAGGTGCGCCTGCTGCGCGGTCGCGACCGCGAGGAGCTGGGCTACCTCTTCGTCGTCACCTACGGCCGCTCCGGCTCGACGCTGGTGACCGGGCTGCTCAACACCATCCCCGGCTACCTCATCCGCGGGGAGAACCGCGACGCGCTGCACCATCTCTTCCACTTCCACACCACCCTCCTGGCCGAGAAGCGCCGCGCGTCCAAGGAGGAGCTGCGGTCCACGACCAGCTCGTTCTTCGGGATCGGCGACTTCCCCCCGCAGCAGTCGCTCGACGGCATCCGCCGGCTCGCGCTCGACACCGTGCTGCGCCCGCGCCCGGACACCCGGGTGACCGGCTTCAAGGAGATCCGGTGGTACCACGAGGACGTGGAGGCGTACGTCGCGTGGTTGCGCGAGGTCTTCCCCGGCGCGCGTTTCGTGGTCAACACCCGCGACCACGCCGCCGTGGCGCGCAGCAAGTGGTGGGCCAAGGGCGACCCCGAGCAGACCGCCGTGACCCTCGCCGACATCGAGTCCCGCCTGCTGGCGATCGCGGACGACCTCGGGGATGCGGCGTACCGGATCCACTACGACGACTACGTCGCCGACCCCACCGTGCTGCGCGGGCTCTTCGACTGGCTCGGTGAGGACTTCGACGAGTCGGTCGTGCGCGAGACGTTCGCGGTGAAGCACTCGTTCTGAGGCCGGGCAGGGGCGCCCTCAGCCCAGCGACCGCGTCTGGGCCTTGATCATGTCGGCGTACCACTGGAAGCTGCGCTTGGGCGTGCGCGCCTGCGTCTCGTAGTCGACGTGCACCAGGCCGAAGCGCTGGGTGTAGCCCTCGGACCACTCGAAGTTGTCCAGCAGCGACCAGGTGTAGTAGCCGCGGACGTCGACGCCCCGCTCGACGGCGGTCGCGATCGCGCGCAGGTGGGCGTCGAGATAGTCGATGCGGGGCTGGTCATCGACGACACCGTCCTCGTCGGGCCCCATGCCGTAGGAGCAGCCAGACTCGGTGATCATGATCGGCGGCAGGGCGGCACGGAAGCGCGCGCGGAAGGTGATCAGCCACTCGCGCAGCGCGTCAGGCACGACCGGCCAGCCGAAGTCGGTGACGGGGTAGCCCACGAGCTCGCGCATCTCGAAGGGCATCTCGGCGTCCTCGTCGGCCGCGGCGATGCGCATCGGGTTGTAGTAGTTGACGCCGTAGAAGTCGAGTGGCTGGCGGATCGTGGCCATGTCGCCGTCGTGGATCTCCTCGACCAGCAGCGGGGCCAGGTCCACGGGATAGCGGCCGAGCAGCATCGGCTCGAGGAACATGCCGTTCCACAGCGCGTCGAAGAGCTTGGTGGCCCCGACGTCCTCGGGCAGGTCGCTGGCCGGCCACATCGGGGCGTGGTTGTTGGCGCACCCGACGCTCGTGGCGCCCGCGGCCCGCAGCGCCTGGACGGCGCGACCGTGGGCGACGAGCAGGTGGTGCGCGACGGGGAGGCCGTCGAACATCAGCGTGCGGCCCGGTGCGTGCATCCCGATGCTGTAGCCCATCATCGAGGCCACGTTGGGCTCGTTGACCGGGATCCAGTGCTCCACCCGGTCGGCGAGCCGCTCGCCGACGATCGCGGCGTAGTCGGCGAAGCGGTCGATCGTCGCGCGGTTGAGCCAGCCGCCGTCGTCCTCGAGCGCCTGCGGCAGGTCCCAGTGGTAGAGCGTCGCCATCGGCTGCACACCGTGCGCGAGCAGCGAGTCGACGAGGCGGTCGTAGAAGTCGAGGCCCTTCACGTTGGCCGGGCCCGACCCGGTGGGCTGGACGCGCGGCCCCGAGATCGAGAACCGGTAGCCCCCGGCGCCCAGCTGCTGCATCAGCGCCACGTCCTGCTCGTAGCGGTGGTAGTGGTCGCACGCCACGTCGCCGGTCGAGCCGTCCTTGATGCGGCCCGGCGTGTGGGTGAAAGTGTCCCAGATGCTCGGTCCCTTGCCGTCCGCGGTCGCGGCGCCCTCGATCTGGTACGACGCCGTGCTGGTCCCGAAGCGGAACCCCGGAGGGAGCTGGGGGAATGCGGGCGGCTGGTCGGGCACGGCACAATCATGTCCGTGACCGTCGAGATCCGCAGGGCTTCCGCACGCTTCGTCGACAAGGCACCGGGACGGATCACCCACCACGCCTTCGCGTTCGGCCAGCACTACGACCCCGACCACCTGGGCTTCGGCCCGATGGTCTGCCACGACGACCACCTGCTCGGCTCGGCGCAGGGCTTCGACACCCATCGCCACGCCGACCTGGAGATCGTCACGTGGGTGGTGTCCGGTGCCCTCGAGCACCGCGACGCGGGTGGCTGCACCGACCCCGTGCGGGTCGAGCCCGGCACGGTGGCCCGCCTGTCGGCCGGGACCGGCGTCGACCACGCCGAGCACTCCCACGACGCCGGCCCGACGCGGTTCGTCCAGGTCTGGTTGACGCCTGACAACCCGGGCGGCACGCCGTCGTACGACGTGGGGGCCGTGACGCTGGTCCCCAACGAGCTGGTCGTGGTGGCCTCCGGTGAGGTCGACGCCCCGGTGCACCTCGACTCCGCGACCGCGACGTTCCTGGTCGCTCGGCTCGACGCCGGCGTCACCCTCGACCTGCCCGACGCCGACGGGGTGCACGTCTTCGTCGCGACCGGCGCGCTGACCCGCTCGTCCATGGCAGAGCCGCTCTCGCAGGGCGACGCGTTCCTGATCCGCGACGCCGTCGGGGTCTCGGTCACCACCGCGCTCCCGACCGAGCTGCTGGTCTGGACCTTCAGGGGCCTGCGCGACTCGCGCACCGGCGAGTCGGGCTCGACGCGGTCGCTGTCCCAGGCGATTCGGCCGGCGGACGAGGGTGAGCGCGAGATCGTCGGCACCGAGCTGCGGCTGACCGGCTCCGGCGGCGTCGGCGCGTTCGCGCTGCACGACGCCGAGGGCCCGCTGCCCGCGGACTACGACTACCTCTACGCGCGGCTGGGCCTGCGACGCGACCTCTACGAGGCCCTGGTGATCTGGGGTGAGTCGTGGGCGGCGATGCCCGGGCTTCCCGAGCTCCAGACCGCCGCCCGCGTCATCCTGGCCCGCCTCGACCACGAGTGCCCGGCGTACACCTTCGACCTGCGGCTGTAGTCGCGGCCGGGTAGTGCGGCACGTTTTCGACCTCCCACCCCCACCGGCAGGTCGAAATCGTGCCGCACTTTCCGTCAGGCGATGACTGCCAGCGCCCCGGGCAGGATCTCGATGCACGCAGGAGCAGCCGCGATGCCCGGCAGGACGCCGAGAGGCTCACCGTCGCCACCGACGGGCACGGGCACGCGGGCGTCGGCGGAGACCTCGACGCGGCGACCGGTGAGGACGGTGACCTGGTCGAGCTCGACGTGGCGACCGTCGTAGACCTTCGGGAGCGAGCGCATCAGGTCCAGCTTGCCGGCAGCCTCGATGACGACCACGTCGAGCAGGCCGTCGTCGAGGGTGGCGTGGGGCGCGATCTTCATTCCCTTGCCGTAGTAGGCGGAGTTGGCGACGACCACGTTGGCGGCTGCGAAGGTGTGCTCGGCGCCGTCGACGACCACGCGGTAGCGCGCCGGGGTGTAGGTCGCGAGGGCGCGCAGCGCGGCGTAGGGGTACTGCAGCTGCTTGGGCAGCCAGTGCGCGCGGTCCACGATCTCGCCGGCGCGGGCGTCGACGCCGGAGTAGACCGACCCGGCCACCCGGCGGGGACCCGCGTCGCCGAGGGTGAGGGAGAGCAGGTCCACCCGTCGTACGACGCCCTCGAGCAGCAGCCGTGCCTGGTCGCGGGGGTCGTCGGGGACGCCGAGCATCCGGGCGAAGTCGTTGCCGCGGCCGGCCGGGAGCAGGCCGAGGGTGCCGCCGCGCAGGGACACGGCGCCGGCCAGCGAGGAGAGCATGCCGTCGCCGCCGACGGAGACGACCACGTCGCCGCGGTCGACCGCCGCGCCCACGAGGGCGTCCATCGCCTTGGGGCCGGGTGAGTAGGTGACGTCGACGCGGCAGCCGGCCTCGCGCAGCTGCTGGGCGACCGGGACGACCGCGTCGGGTGCGGCGCCGCCACCGGAGGCGGGGTTGACCAGGAGCGTGAAGTTGCGGAGGTGGACGGCGTTCACGGGATGAGCACCCCCGGGTTGAGGATGCCGGTGGGGTCGAGGTCGGCCTTGACCGCGCGCAGGATCGACCCGCCGAGCTCCCCGATCTCCTGGGTCAGCCAGGGCCGGTGGTCGCTGCCGACGGCGTGGTGGTGGGTGATCGTGGCGCCGACGGCCATCATCGCGTCGCTCGCGGCGGCCTTGGCTGCGAGCCACTGCGGCAGCGGGTCGGCCGCCTCCTTGGTGGCGACGGTGAAGTAGAGCGAGCAGCCGGTCTCGTAGACGTGGGAGATGTGGCAGAGGACCAGCGTGCCCTCGCCGAGCGTGGTCTCCAGCGCCGCCTTGACCGCGGAGTAGAGGCGGTCGCGGTTGGACCAGAAGGTCGCGGTCTCCATCGTCTCGACGAGCACGCCGACGTCGAGCAGCGAGTCGCGCAGGTAGGGCGCGTTGAAGCGGCCGTGGGCCCACGCCTGGCCCGGCGCCTCGCCGAGGCAGGTGCCACCGAGATCCTCGAGGACGGCGGTGACGGCGGCCCGCTTGGCGGCGTTGGCCGCGGGCTCGCCCTCGTAGCCGGTGATCATCATGCAGCCGCCGGCAGCCTCGCCGCCGATCTCGTCGGGCTTGGCGAGGTTGATCGCGGTCTCCGACTCGTCGGAGAGCCGCAGCACGGTCGGGAGCAGCTGGCTCTGGGCAAGGGTGCGCATCGCGTCGGCGCCGGCCTCGAACGACGGCCAGCTCCAGCCCTCGTAGACCTTCTCGGCCGGCAGCGGTCGCACCCGGACGGTCACGGCGGTGATGACGCCGAACGCGCCCTCGGACCCGAGGAGCACCTGGCGCAGGTCGGGGCCGGCGGCGTTGGCCGGTGAGCTGCCGAGCACGAGCTCACCACGGGGGGTCGCGACCCGCAGGCCGACGACCATCGCGTCGAAGCGGCCGTAGCCGGCGCTCGACTGGCCGCTGGAGCGGGTGGCGGCGAAGCCGCCGATCGTGGCGTACTCGTACGACTGGGGGTAGTGCCCCAGCGTCAGCCCCTCCTCCGCCAGCAGCGACTCCGCCTCGGGACCGCGCAGGCCGGGCTCGAGGGTGGCGGTCATCGAGACCTGGTCGACCGCGAGGAGCTGCTTCATCCGTACCAGGTCGAGCGACACCAGGCCGGCGTAGCCCTCACGACGCGCGACCAGCCCACCGGTGACGGAGGTGCCGCCCCCGAAGGGGACGACCGCGAGGTGGTGCTCGACCGCGAGCGCGAGGACGGCGGTGACCTCCTCGTGCGTCGAGGGGCGGCAGACGGCGTCGGGGGCGTCGCTCAGGTCGCCGCTGCGGGCGCGCAGCAGGTCGGGCGTCGACTTGCCGCGGGTGCGCAGGCGGCGGACCTCGTCGTCGACGAGCACGTGCTCGGGGCCGACGACGGCACGCAGTGCCTCGAGCAGCGCGGGCGCCAGCGCACCGGCGGGCGGTGCGTCGGCGGGCGTGGCGGGCCGCTCGTCGATGCCGAACGCCATCTCGATGAGGCCCCGGGCGGCCTCCGGGAGGGCGGTCGCGGCGTCGGGGCTGCCCCAGCGGTGGGGGTGCATCTCGGTCTGCACGAATCGGGTCATGTGTTACAGTGTGACATATGACGTCACTTCGTAACAACCCCTCGGAGACGAGCGAGCCGGGGGACGCCTACCTCGACGCCGCCCGCGCCTGCATCCTCGACGTCGGCTGGCGGCGAACGACGCTCACCGAGGTCGCGCGCCGCGCCGGGGTGTCGCGGATGACGATCTACCGCACCTGGTCCGACATGCCTCAGCTGCTCGGCGACCTGATGACCCGCGAGTGGACCGGCGTCGTGCAGTCGGCCGTCGCTGCGGAGGACCCGGGCCAGCCGGCCGTCGAGAGGATGGTCGAGGGCATCGTCGGCACTGTGCGGGTGCTGCGCGACAACGAGCTCTTCGTGCGCATCATCGAGCTCGACCCCGAGCTGATCCTCCCCTACGTCTTCTCCCGCCGCGGCCGTTCGCAGGACCTGATCCTGTCGATCACCGCCGACGCGATCGCCACCGCGCAGGCCGCCGGCGAGGTCCGGCCGGGCAACCCGGTCGCCATCGCCCGCGGCCTCCTGCTCGCGGCCCACGGCTTCGTCCTCTCCGCGCACACGATGGTCGACGACGACGTCACGGCCGACGAGATCGACGCCGAGCTGTCGCTGCTCCTGACCCGGGTGCTGCGCCCGTGAGTCCCGTGACCACGCCGGTCATCACCCCGGTCATCACCCCGGGCCTCGCCGACGCCCCTGCCGAGGTCGACCTGGTCGTCATCGGACTCGGCGTCACCGGCGCCGGCGTCGCGCTCGATGCGGTCACCCGCGGCCTCACGGTGCTCGCCGTCGACGCCCACGACCTCGCCTTCGGCACGTCGCGCTGGTCGTCCAAGCTGGTGCACGGCGGCCTTCGCTACCTCGCCAACGGCCAGATCGGCGTCGCCCACGAGAGCGCCGTCGAGCGCGGGATCCTGATGGAGGTCACCGCTCCCCACCTGACCCGCGCGATGCCGATGCTGGTGCCGCTCGGCTCCTCGATGACCCGCAGCCAGGCCGCGCTCACCCGGGCCGGCCTGATCGCGGGCAACGTGCTGCGTCGCGCCGCCCGCACCGACGCCGAGACGCTCCCCTCCCCACGCCGGTTGTCGGCGACCGAGGTCCTCGCGATGGCACCCGCCCTGCGCTCGGCCGGCCTGCGCGGCGGCCTGCTCTCCTGGGACGGCCAGCTCGAGGACGACGCCCGCCTGGTGACGACCATCGCGCGCACCGCGACGTCGTACGGCGCCCACGTCCGCACGCACGCCCGCGTCCTCTCGGCGACCGGGACGTCCGTGGAGCTGCGCGACGAGCTGACCGGCACCGTCTCGACGGTGCGCGCCAAGGCCGTCGTCAACGCCACGGGCGTCTGGGCCGGCGACCTTGTCGAGGAGGTGACGCTGCGACCGAGCCGGGGCACCCACCTGGTGCTGCGGCAGGAGTCGCTGCCGGGGCTGACCGTGTCGGTCTTCGCACCGATCCCCGGGGAGAGCAACCGCTTCGTGCTGGTGCTGCCCCAGGCCGACGGCACGGTCTACGTCGGGCTCACCGACGTGCCGGTGGAGGGCGAGATCCCCGACGTGCCGGAGCCCTCCGAGCCCGAGATCGGCTTCCTTCTGGACGTCGTCTCCGCCGCCTTCTCCCGCCCACTGCACCGCTCCGACGTGGTCGGCGCCTATGCCGGGCTGCGGCCGCTGCTCGACAGCGCGGACGGCTCCACGGCCGACCTCTCGCGCAAGCACGCGGTCCTCACCAGCAGCACCGGGGTCATCACCATCGTCGGCGGCAAGCTGACCACCTACCGGCAGATGGCCCAGGACGCCGTCGACGCCGCGGTCGCCGGCTCTGGCCTGGTCGCCCGGGCCTGCCGCACCAGGACGCTGCCGCTGCTCGGCGCGGCCCCACGACCCGTGCTCGCCTCGCTCGAGGCGCCGCCCCGGCTGGTGCGGCGCTACGGCACCGACGCCGACCTGGTCCTCACCTCGGCCCGCGAGGTCAGCGGGCTCAGTGACGACGAGCTGCTCGCGCCCGTCTCGGAGCGGATCCCGGTCACCTTGGCCGAGCTGATCTTCGGGGTGACCCACGAGGGCGCTGCGGACGTCGCCGACCTGCTGGACCGTCGCACGCGGGTGGGCCTGGTGCCCGAGGACCGCGCCCTCGCCGTGCCCCTCGCCGAGCGAGCCCTCAGCCTGGCAGGGCGGCCCGGTCGCGGAAAGTACGGCACGTTCTCGACCTCCTGAGCCCATCGGAGCGTCGAAAACGTGCCGTACTTTCCGGGCCGACGATGACTTTCCCGGTCGACGCCGGTCTGTGTGGGAGGCAGACTGGCGCGAAGCATCGGGCAGGGGAGCAGGCATGGGTGGGACGGCAGTGAGGACAGGACCGATGGACGGCACGGCGCGCACGACGAGCACGGCGGTCGACGTCGAGGAGAAGAAGGCCGAGCTGGCCGACTTCGACGGCCTGACCGAGCGCCACCAGCGCGAGCTCCTCGCGCACTGCTACCGAATGAGCGGGTCGGTCCATGAGGCCGAGGACCTGGTCCAGGAGACGTTCCTGCGGGCGTGGAAGGCCAGCGCGGCGTTCCAGGGCCGGTCCTCGGTGCGCACCTGGCTCTACCGCATCGCCACCAACGTCTGCCTGACCAACCTCGAGGGACGACCGCGCCGGCCGCTGCCGACCGGGCTGGGCACCAGCGACTCGCTGGCCGGCGACGCGCTCGAGGAGAACCACGAGATCGCCTGGCTCGAGCCGATCCCCGACGCTGCCGTGCTCGTCGCCGAGCGCGACTCGATCCGCCTCGCCTTCGTCGCGGCCCTCCAGCACCTGCCGGCCCGCCAGCGTGCGGTGCTGATCCTGCGCGACGTGCTGCGCTGGAGTGCGGCGGAGGTCGCCGAGGCCCTCGACACCACCCCCGCCGCGGTCAACTCCGCCCTCCAGCGCGCGCACGCGCAGATGGCCGAGCGCGGCCTCACCGAGGACACCGTGGAGCCCGACCTGAGCGCGGCCCAGGCCTCGCTGCTCGAGCGCTACGTGGACGCGTTCTGGCGCAAGGACGTCGACACGATCGTCAGCATGCTCACCGCCGAGGCCGTCTGGGAGATGCCGCCCTTCGTGGGGTGGTACCTCGGTCGCGAGCAGATCGCCCAGCTCATCGGCGGCCAGTGCCCCGGTGGTTCCTACGACATGCCGATGATCCCGACCGTGGCCAACGGCCAGCCTGCCTTCGGGCTCTACATGCGCACCCCCGACGGCAGCTTCCTGCCCTTCCACCTCCAGGTGCTCGAGCTCGTCGGCGACCAGGTGCGCCACGTCGGCGCCTTCTTCGACGTGTCGCTCTTCGAGACGTTCGGGCTGCCCTCGCACCTGCCCGCCGACTTCGTGCCGACGCCTGCGGCCACGACGACCGCTGCCACATGAGACGTCGGCTCGCGCCGCTCCTCGGTCACGACGGAGCCGTCGAGCTGCTGGACCGGTCCCTGGCCTACACCCGGGTCGCCCTGGCGGCCGTCACCGACGACCGGCTGGGGGCCCGGACGCCCTGCGAGGGGTGGGACCTGGCCCGGCTGCTCGCCCACATGGAGGACTCGCTCGACGCGTTCGGCGAGGGAGCCACGGGGCGGGTGCGGCTCACGACCACGACGCCTGCCGACGTACGCGTGCGGACGCTGCAGCAGAAGGCCTGTGCCCTCCTGGGCGCCTGGAGCCTCGAGGTGCCTGCGTCGGTCACGGTCGGCGGGCGCGCGCTCGACACCTCCGTGCTCGCGCTCGCCGCGGCGCTCGAGATCACCGTCCACGGCTGGGACGTGGCGTGGGCCGTGGGGCTCGACCACCCCGTGCCCGACGCCCTCGCGCTGCAGCTCGAGCCGGTCGCGCAGACCCTGGTGACCCTCGCCGACCGGGGCACGCGCTTTGCCGTCGCGGTCCCCGTGGACGGCCGGTCCGGTGCCTCCGCACTACTGCTGGGGCACCTCGGGCGGCGGATGACTGGTCCACCGGGACAAGAAAATGCCAAACCCGATGCGGGCCCGCAGATCGCTTCCTAGCCTTGCCCGCATGTCGTCACCAGCCGCATCCCCGGCGCCCGTCAACGCACCGGTCACCCGTCTGGCCGTAGCGGCGGTGCAGGTGCAGGAGGGCGCGATCACCACTGCCCTCGGCGCCCTCGACAACCTCGCCATCGACGCCGGCGCCCGCGCCCAGCTGGGACGGACCGATGAGGTCCGGATGCTCGCGCTGCTCGTGGAGTGCCGCCTGGCCCGGGGTGACATGAGCGAGGCGATGGACTTGGGCGACGAGCTCAGCTCCTGCCTGGCGGAGCCCGACCAGGGCGTCCTGGCCGTCGCGCTCGCCCACCACGCCCTGGGGGAGATCGCCGGGGCGCTCGGCGACCCCCAGCTCGCCGCCACCCACTACCTCGCCGCCGGCCGCGCGCTCCAGGACGATCCCGAGCTGCCCGAGAGGAGTCGGCCGCCGTGGCGGGCCGGCAAGGCCCTCGTGCTCGTGCGCATCAACCGGGCCCGGGACGCCTCCGTCCACGCCACCGAGCACCATGCAGCCGCGGTCCGCGACGGATCGCCGTACGCCGTCGCCCACGCGCTGCGCGTCCTCTCCGCCACCCAGGCCGGCGCCGAGCGCGTGGCCCTCCTGCGGGAGGCGCGCGCCGCCCTCGAGCCGGTGCGCGCCGAGCGCCTCGCCGCCCAGATCGACGCCGACCTCGCCGGGCTCCTGATGCTCACGCCGACCCCGGAGCTGGCCGCCGAGGCCGTCGCGCTGCTGCGGCGCACCGAGATCTACGCCGGTCGTCAGGAGCTGTGGCCGCTCCAGGGTCGCGTGCGACGGATGCTGGACCGACTGGGCGAGGCGCCGTTGCGCGTCACCTCCGAGGCACTGGCCCTGCTGACCGTCACCGAGCGTCGCGTGGCCGCCCTGGCCGCCACGGGGCTGACGAACCGGCAGATCGCCGAGGAGCTGCTGGTCTCCATCAAGGCGGTCGAGTGGCACCTGTCGCGCACCTACCGCAAGCTCGGCATCTCCTCACGCTCCGCCCTGACGCTGATCTTCGGCATCCCTGCCTGAGCGCTGCTCAGTCGCGCAGGGGGTGCGCGATCTCATCGGCCGGCAGCTTGGCCCACACCGTCGCCACGACCGCGGCGATGCCGGGGACGACGGCGGCGATCAGGAACGTCGTGCGGATGCCGATCACCTCGGAGACGGGACCGGCCAGCGCCATCGACACCGGCATCAGGCTGATCGAGACGAAGAAGTCGAGCGAGGCCACGCGACCGAGCATGTGCGCGGGCACCCGGCGCTGGAGCAGCGTGCCCCAGATGACCATCGGCGCGGAGAACATCGCGCCCAGGACGAACGCGGCCGCGACGACCTGCCAGACCGCGGTCGCGATGCCCATGACGAGGAAGGGCAGGCAGCCGACGCCCCACATGACGTTCATGACCGTCAGGTAGCGGCGGGGCATCGGGAACGACGCCATCGCCAGTGAGCCGAGCGCCCCACCGATGCCGAAGGCCGCGAGCACCAGCGCGTGGTCGCCCGGGCCGCCGCCGAGGCGGTCCTTGATCAGGAACGGCATCAGCACCTCGAGCGGCCCCATGATCGCCAGGATCATGATCGACGCGAAGAGCAGCGTCGCCAGCAGCCACGGCGTGCGCACCATGTAGATGAAGCCCTCGCGCATGTCGGCGAGCGCCGAGGTGGGGCCCTGCGCGGGCTCGCCCTCGGCGGTCGGGGCACGGCGTACGGCGGTCTTGGGCACGGCGGTCAGTGCCAGCAGTCCCAGGGCGGTGCCGACCGCCGCGACGGCGACGGCGGCGCTGGAGCTGGCGACACCGACGATCGCGCCGGCGACCCCGGGACCGATCGCCTGGGCCAGGGTGGGGCGCACCATGCCCTCGAAGCCGTTGACCGCCATCAGGTCCGACTCGGGCACCAGGGCCGGCAGCCACGCGGAGTAGGCGGGGTAGTAGAACGCCATCGCCATGCCGAGGACGAAGGTCACGACGCCGAGGTGCCACACCTGGGTGAGGTCGGCGAACGAGAGGACGGCAACCGCCGTCATGCCGGCGGCCTCGAGGGCACCGACGAAGAGCAGGATCGTCTTCTGCGGCACCCGGTCGGCCACGACCCCGGCCAGCAGCGCCGGGATGAGCACCCCGACCGCACCGGCGGTGGTGACGAGCGAGAGCTGTCCGGGACCGCCGCCGATCCGGATGACCTCCCACACCAGGGCGACGATCCACACCCCGCCCGCGAACATCTGCAGGACGAGCGCCACCGCGAGGCGCCGGTAGGCCGCGTGCCGGAACGGCGTCAGGGCGCGTGGCAGCCGCCGCCCAGGCTGCTCCGACTGCTCGCCGGGTGGGGACTGGGGCTGCCCGGTCTCGTACACCTGCTCGGTCATCTCACGCTCCTCGACGTCGAGTCTGACGGAAGAGACCGACAGTCTCGACCGAATTCATCGCCCCCCGGTGCCGAGTCGGCGCGATGTTGCACGCGCTGCAACACTGCGCCGACTCGGCGACAAGGGTGAGGACCGGCTCCAGGGGCAACCTCAAGGTTGCAACAAGTCGAGGGCCACCGGCTCAGCCGCGTGCCACACTCGCCGGATGGCGATCCCGGGGGGCGGGCGCGCGAGACGGTGCGTGCTCGCGCTGACCCTGTCGACCGCCCTGGGAGCCGCGCTGAGCTCCTGCAACGCAGACATCGACCAGGCGCAGAGCGTCCAGACCCGGATCGGCCGCATCCCCGGCATCGCCGCCACCGGTGTCTCACCCCCGTCGGGCGCCCGCGCCGGTGCGATCTCGGTCGACCTCGAGGAGGGGCTCACGGTCGCCGAGGTCCTCACCGTCGTCGGCTCCGTCGCTCGCGCCGCCGAGACCGAGGACTACGTCGACTACCGACTCACCCTGCGCGAGGAGGGTGACCGGGGCGGCGACCAGAGCACCCTCGTCGTCGACGGCGACCTCGCCCTTGGCAGGCGCGCGGACGCGGTGGTCACCCAGTGGCGGCGCCTCGAGAGCGCCCTGCTCGGCACCGTCACCTACACCCACCAGCCCGACGCGGAGACGATCACGGTGACGACCCCCGGCGGCCTCCTCCACGACGTGGTCGAGGCGGCCCGGATCGGCTACGGCACCGCGGCGACGACCTGGCGCTTCGCCGACGGCGGATCGACGTACGTCGACGACGGGCGGATCGGTCCGCGCGACGTGCTGCTGGTCCAGCGGGTCCAGCGCACGGTCGCCTCTCCCAGCCTGCCGCTCGCGGCCCCCGGCTGGCGGCTCGGGACCCACGACGCCCAGGTCCTGCTGGACCTGCCCGTCGCCGTGACCGACCCGGTCGACCCCGCTGACTTCACCCTGCGCACTTTCGCCCGACCAGTGCGGCTGCTGGTGGAGGCGGCCGTGGACGCCCTCGACGTCCCCGGTCGGGACCTGGTCGTCCGGATCCTCCACGACGACGACGTGGTCGGCTGGTGGGGCTCGGCGCGGCCGGTCGTCCGCGGCCGCGACCCGCTCCACCGGGGCTGGGACGTGTGGCTCGGCACGGTCGCCGGCCGGGCGCTGGCCGGCGACCCCTCCTGAGCCCGCCTTCGTGGCGGGGTCGGCTCAGTCGGCGGGCAGGGCGACGTAGGTCGTCTCGAGGTACTCCTCGATGCCCTCGAAGCCACCCTCGCGCCCGAAGCCGCTGGCCTTCATGCCCCCGAACGGCGCCGCCGGGTTGGAGATCAGACCGGTGTTGATGCCGACCATGCCGAAGTCGAGCGACTCCGCGACCCTGATGGTGCGGGCCAGGTCGCGGGTGTAGACGTAGGACGCCAGCCCGTAGTCGGTGTCGTTGGCGCGGCGGATCGCCTCGTCCTCGCTCTCGAAGGTCGTGATGGGGGCGACCGGACCGAAGATCTCCTCGACGTTGATCGCCGACTCCGGGTGTACGTCGACCAGGACGGTCGGCGGGTAGAAGTAGCCCGGGCCCTCCGAGACCGTGCCACCGGTGACGACCGTGGCGCCGTCGTGGATCGCGTCGGTGACGAGCTGGGAGACCGACTCGACCGCCTTCTCGTCGATGAGCGGCCCCACGTCGACCCCCTCGTCCTGGCCCCGGCCGACGGTGAGCGCTCCCATGCGAGCCCCGAGCTTCTCGGCGAACTCCGACGCCACGGAGGCGTGCACGAGGAACCGGTTGGCCGAGGTGCAGGCCTCGCCCATGTTGCGCATCTTGGCGATCATCGCGCCGTCGACGGCAGCGTCCACGTCTGCGTCCTCAAAGACGACGAAGGGTGCGTTGCCGCCGAGCTCCATGCTCACGCGCAGCAGCTGGTCGGCCGACTGGCGCACCAGCACGCGACCCACGCCGGTGGAGCCGGTGAAGCTGACCTTGCGCAGCCGGTCGTCGGACATGACGGCCTCGCCGACCTCGCCCGCGGCGGTGGTCGTGACGATGTTGAGGACCCCGTCGGGCAGGCCGACGTCGGCGAGCAGCCCCGCGAGCGCCAGCATCGTCAGGGGCGTCTGCGCGGCAGGCTTGATCACCATCGTGCAGCCAGCGGCGATCGCCGGTCCGATCTTGCGGGTGCCCATCGCCAGCGGGAAGTTCCACGGGGTGACGAAGAAGCACGGTCCGACCGGCTTCTTGATGGTCAGCAGCCGGCTGCCGCCGGCCGGGGCCTGCATCCAGCGACCGTGGATGCGGACCGCCTCCTCGGCGTACCACCGGAAGAACTCCGCGCCGTAGGTCAGCTCTCCCTTGGCCTCCGCGACGGTCTTGCCCATCTCGAGGCTCATCAGCTCGGCGAAGTCGTCGGCCTGCGCGGTCAGCCGCTCGAAGGCGCGTCGGAGGATCTCGCTGCGCTCGCGCGGCGCCGTCCCGGCCCAGTCGGCCTGGGCCGCGACGGCGGCGTCGAGGGCGTCCATCGCGTCGCCCGCGGAGGCGTCGGCGACCGTGGTGAGCACCGAGCCGTCGGCCGGGTCGACGACGTCGAACCGCTCTCCTCCGGCAGCCTCCTGCCAGCTCCCGCCGATGAGCAGCTGACGGCGGTCGGGGGGCAACAGGTCCAGTCCAGTCATGCCCTCCAGCCTGCCATCTCCTGTAACTCCGCGAAACGGGTGACGCGCCTTGTGTCAGGGCGTAATATCTTCCTTGTCGACTTCGGAGGGAGCACCTAGAAGTAGACGCCGAGGACCCCTTGCCGACCCCATGCGGCGAGGGGTCCTCTTCTTCTCCTCACGTCACCGCCTGGCCGGCCACCGGACCCAGCAGCGTCGCCAGCTGCGTGCGTGAGCGCACGCCGAGCTTGCGGTAGACGCGGGTGAGGGTCGCCTCGACGGTCTTGACGCTGACGTAGGTCCGCTCGGCGATCTCACGGTTGCTCGCACCGGCGGCGACCTCGTGCGCCACGCGGGCCTCCGCCGGCGTGAGCTGGTCGAGCAGGCCCACCGGCACCGCAGCGCGGTCAGCGGGCGTCCCGCCTCGCACCTGCGCCACCCAGGAGCCGGCATGCAGGGCGCTGAAGACGGCGTCGGCGCGCTCGAGTGCGGAGCGGGCGGCCGCGACGCGGCGCCGCCGCCGCTCGAGGTGGGCCCGGGTCACGAGGCTGCGGCCGACGTCGACGCGCATGCCGAGGTCGGCGCAGATCTTGGCCGAGCGGTCGAGCACGACCTCCGCCCCTGGGAGGTCACCGCGCGCGATGAGCAGCTCGGCCTCGGCCCGGTCGAGCGTCGCGGCCACCCCGTCGGTGCCGGGACGCGCGTCGAGGACGTGACGCGCCGCCACCAGCGTCGCCTCGGCGTCGTCGAGCCTCCCCAGCAGCACCAGGGCGCTCACGAGGTCGGCCTGCCACCGGTTGATGGTGGGGTCGGCGATGCCGTGCTCACGCTCGAGGTCGCGGATCCGGGTGAGGGCGTCGCGGGCACCACCTGCGTCCCCGGAGCGCAGCAGCGCCTGCCCGAGCAGCACCAGGTGGCGTTGGAGGTAGCGGTTGTCGCGTCCCTCGTCCGCGGCCGCCGCGCCGCGGGCGGCCAGGGTCCGAGCCCGCACGAGGTCGCCCCCGACGATCTCGGCCTGGGCGGCGATGAACCACCCGGTGTGGGCGCTCAGCCCGAGCTCCTCCCCCACGCGCACGGCCCTCTCGGCGTAGGCCGTCGTCTCGCGACAGCGGCCGGCGCGCGCGCCGACCTCCACCAGGCAGCGCAGGACGTGGACCTGGTCCATCCCCGGAGCGCGCTCGACGTGGGCCAACAGCCGCTGGAAGCCCTCCCAGGCCTCGTCGAGCCGGTCGTCGTAGAACGCGAAGCGCGCTGCCATGTAGTCGGGCGAGGTATGCACGTAGCCGGTCGGCGTGGGCACGCCGAGGGCGACCGCACGGGCGAGGTGGGGAGCGTGGGGCAGGCCCAGCCAGCGCCGCGAGACCGCGAGCAGGGTGAGCGCGACGGCCAGGTCGTCGGTGTCCCCCGAGGCCTCGAGCAGGGTGACCGCCCGCTCGGCCGACCGCGCCGACTCGGCGGGGCGGGACTCCATGAGGGCCATCCGCGCCCTCTGGAGCAGCACCATCGCGACCAACCGGTCGTCGTCGCGAGCATCGGCCAGGGCAGCGGTGAGCACCTCGTCGAGGACAGCCGGCCCACTGCCCGCGAGCTCGGGGATCGCGAGCCGCACCCGCACGGCCTGGGCCCGGCTGCCGGGGCGCTCGAGGACCTCGGTGATCCCGCGGTGCAGCAGGTCGACGTGGTTGCCGGGAGCTGCCGTCTCGACCGCGGTGACCAGCCACTCGGTGCGCTCCCCCGCGAGGTCGCAGGGCGCCCGGTCGGCAGCCAGCAGGTAGAGCTCGGCCGCGAGCTCACGCCCGCCACGCGTGGCCGCCTCGTGGGCGGCGGCGCCCAGCGCCCGGGCCAGGTCTGCATCGGGGCGGGGATCGGCCAGTGCCCGGTGCCGCAGCCGCTCGCCCGGAGTGACCGCGACCCGGGCGAGCTCGAGGTGGAGGGCGGAGCGCTCCGCGGCCGGGATGGTCTCGACGACCACCGCCCGCAGCATCGTGGGGGCGAAGCGCACCGTGTCGTCGGCCCGGGTCACCAGCCCGGCCAGCTGTGCGCGCCGCAGGTGTTCCCCGCCCTCCAGACGACCGGCCCGCTCCAGGTGGCGCAGGGTCGGTCGGTGCAGGAGCGCAACGGTGCGCAGCGTGTCGCGTACGTCGTCGGGCTGGGCCAGGAAGCGGTCTCGCAGCACCCGCTCGAGGCTGGTCGGCAGCGGCGTGGGGCGGCCGAGCAGCGACGGTGTGGTCCCGAGGGCACCGGCGAGCGCCAGCGCGAGGGACGGGATGCCACCCGACTCGACGTAGATCTTCTGCGCCACCTCGGCACGCAGGCCGTGCGCACAGAGCAGGTCGACCATGTCGTCGGCGCCCAGGGGGGCGACCTCGACGTGGCAGAGGCCGGAGACGTCGATCTCGGCATTGTCGCCGACCCCGGTGGCGACGGCCACGCTCACCCGCCCGCGCAGCCGCCGACGGGCATAGCCGACCACCCGCGAGGACTCGGCGTCGAGCCACTGGACGTCGTCGAGGAGGAGCAGCACCGGCTGCTCCTGCGACCAGCTGTCGAGGGCCGCGTGGAAGCCCGCGGCCAGGTCGGAGCGCAGCTCGTCGGTGACGTCGAGTCCGACCAGGCCGGCCTCGACGCACCCCCGCACCCGGTCGGGGAGGGCCTCGACCAGCTCCGCGGGCAGCTGCGCCATCAGGTCGCGCAGGGCGGCGAAGGGCAGCGCGTGCTCGTCGACCGCACCGCCGGCTCGCAGCGAGACCGCGCCCCGGTCGCTGCGGTAGCGGTCCTCGATCAGGTCGAGCAGCGCACTCTTGCCGACACCCGAGGGTCCGTGGAGGGCAACGGAGTCACCCCGATCGAGGAGACCGAGGATCTCCGTGAGCAGGGTGAGACGGCCGTGGACCCGAGACATCACCTCCAGGGTACGGGGCCCGGGGCCGACCGGAACAGGGCCGAGCGGTCACGAGCCCGTGAAGAACTGGTGCTCAGCGGGCGGCGCGCAGGAAGGCTTCCAGGATCGGACCGGCCGTCCGTGAGCCCGAGGCCCCGACCTCCACGAAGACGGCCACGGCCAGGTCGCCCTGGGCGGCGATCATCCAGGCGTGGGTCTCCAGGCGACCCCCGCGTTCGAACTCTGCGGTGCCGGTCTTGGCGATGACCTCGGGTCCGGGCACGTCGAGGAGGCCGGCCCCGCTGCCGCTGGTCACGACGCTGCGCAGCATGCTGCGCAGCTGACCGGCCTGGGTGCCGGTGATCGGCTCGACGTCGGGCGGGGTCACGTCCACGGCCGGCACCAGGCTCGGGATGACCAGGTCGCCGCGCTGGATGGAGGCGATGACGGTGGCCATGATCATCGGCGAGGCGAGGATGCGGCCCTGGCCGATGAGGTTGGCGCCCTTCTCGGTCTCGGACGCCGCGGGCTCGACCTGGCCCAGGTAGGCCGGGAAGCCGAGGTCGTGGTCGATGCCCATGCCCAGCGCCGCGGCCGCGTCGAAGAGGTCGAGCTCGCCCAGCTTGCCCCGCTGGGAGATGAAGGCGGTGTTGCAGGAGTTGGCCAGCGCCGTGCGGAAGGGCACCTGCCCCAGCGCGCTCGCGGGGTAGTCGGAGTAGTTCTTGAAGGACTTGCCGTCGACGTTGATCGTCGGCGTGCACGGCACGACCGTGTCGGGTGTCAGACCGGCCCGCAACAGCGCGAGGGTGCTGACGCTCTTGAACGTCGATCCGGGGGCGAACTGGCCGAAGGTCGCGATGTTGAGCCCCTGGGTGCCGGGCCCGTTGGCGGCCGCGAGGATCGCGCCGTTGCTGGGGCGGATCGCCACGATCGCGCTCGAGGGCGCGACGTCGGCCAGCAGCCGCTCGGCCTCCACCTGGAGGTCGAGGTCGAGGGTCAGCTCGAGGGGCGTGCCGGTCTCGCCGTCGACCCGGAAGACCTCGCGCTCGACCCCGTCGGAGGAGACGGCGTTGACGACCGCGCCGGTCGTGCCCTGGAGCTGCTCGTCGTAGCGCGCCTGCAGTCCCGACAGCCCTGCCTGGTCGCCTGGCTGGTAGCGCTCGGGGTCCTCCTCGACCATCTCGGCGGTGACCTCGCCGACGGTGCCGAGGATCGGGGCGGCGAACTCACGCGTCGGGGCCAGGGGGACCTCGTCGCCGATCGCCCGCGCCCCCGTGATCTGGTCGAAGAGCCGACCGACGTCGGCCGGCACCTCGTCGGCGCGGTAGACGATGGCCTCCACGAAGGCGAGCTCGCCCGCGGCCTCGACCCGCTCGACGTACGACGCCGCGTCGATCCCGATGAGTCGCGCCAACCGCTGGGCGGACTGCCCGGCCCGGGCCGTCGGCACCATCGAGCGGTCGATGCCGAGCCGGACGACGGGTCGCGCTGTGACCAGCGCGAGCCCGCGAGCGCCGGTGATGTCGCCCCGGGCGGCGCGGATCGGGGTGAGGTCGAGCGTCGTGGCCCCCGCGAGGGAGGGCTCCACGACGTTGCGCTCCCACACGACCCGCCACTCCTGGTCGACCAGCGCGAGGCTGGCCTCGCTGTCGTAGGTCCACTCGGTCCCGCCGAGGACCGGCCACGACCACGTCAGCGTGGCCACGGCCCGGTCGCCAGCGTCCCCGTCCCCGTCCACGACGTCGACCGCTCCGGCCTCGACCGTGGGCTGGAGGTCGCCCATGCCCTCCACCACCTCGGCGTAGTCGGCACCCACCTGCTGCGCCGTCTGCTCGACGAAGGGCACGTCGGCCAGCTCGCCCGAGACCAGCCCGGACGCCAGCGCGGCCACGGTGTCGTCGGGTGTGGGGCCGCCCCCGCCACCGTCGTCGCGGTCGTCGGAGGAGGTGCAGCCGGCGGCGAGGAGCACGAGCGCGGTCAGGCCGGCCAGTCGGAAGCGCATGGTCCCTTCTATCAGCCGGCGCCGACGGTGCTGCGCCCGTGGGGGGCTGCGGGCGGCGGTCGCGGAGCCTCGGGGATCGGGTCGTGTGCCGCTCGCAGCGCTCGGCCGCGCACTGCGGCACACGAGTCGAGCGCCGCGGCCGCCCGGTGGCCCGCCCCGCCCCGGAGCACCGGGTCGTGTGCCGCTCGCAGCGCTCGGCCGCGCTCTGCGGCACACGACTCGAGCGCCGCGGGGGGACGTCGAGCCTCACCGAGCACGCGAGACCGCGAGCCCAGCGATCGTGGGACGAGGAGTCGCTCCTAGGAGTCGGACTTCTTGTGGCGCGGCTTCTTGACCGGACGCTCGTCGTCGCCACCGGAGGCGGGACGAGACGAACGCGTCGGACCACCGTCCTCGGCCAGCTCGATGAGCTTGCCGCTGATGCGGGTCGACTCGAGCTTCTTCCAGACCTCGGCGGGCAGGTCGGCCGGCAGCTCGACGAGCGAGAAGTCGGGCCGGATCTGGATGTGACCGAAGTCGCCGCGGCTCAGGCCGCCCTCGTTGGCGATGGCGCCCACGATCTGGCGAGGCTCGATCTTGTGGCGCTTGCCGACGTTGATCCGGTAGGTCGCCATCGGCACGTCCGGGTTGCCGCGAGGCCGGCGCTCGGGGCGCTCGCCGCGCTGGGGCCGGTCGCCACGCTCGGGACGGTCGGGACGCGTGCTCCTCTCGCGCTCCTTCTGGGCGGCGCGACGCTCGACGGCGGGGTCGAGGAGCAGCGGGGTGTCGCCCTGGAGCACGATCGCCAGCGCAGCCGCGACGTCGACCTCGGGCACGTCGTGCTCACGCATGTAGTGCGTGACGACGTCGCGGAAGAACGGCACCGACTCCGAGCTCAGCGCGGTGGTGATCTGGTCGTCGAACCGCGCGAGGCGCGTGACGTTGACGTCCTCGGCGGTCGGCAGCGACATCTTGGTCAGCGGCTGACGGGTGGCCCGCTCGATGTGCTTGAGGAGGTACTGCTCGCGCGGCGTCACGAACGAGATCGCGTCGCCCTTGCGCCCCGCGCGACCGGTGCGGCCGATGCGGTGGACGTAGGACTCGGTGTCGGTGGGGATGTCGTAGTTGACGACGTGGCTGATCCGGTCGACGTCGAGGCCGCGCGCGGCGACGTCGGTCGCGACGAGGATGTCGAGCTTGCCTGACTTGAGCTGGTTGACCGTGCGCTCGCGCTGGGCCTGGGCGATGTCGCCGTTGATGGCAGTGGCGGAGAAGCCACGGGCGCGGAGCTTCTCGGCCAGCGTCTCGGTCTCGTTCTTGGTGCGGACGAAGACGATCATGCCCTCGAAGTTCTCGACCTCGAGGATGCGCGTGAGGGCGTCGACCTTCTGCGGGTAGCTGCAGATGAGGTAGCGCTGGGTGGTGTTGGCCGACGTGGTGGTCTTGTTCTTGACCGTGATCTCGACCGGGTCGTTGAGGTACTTCTTCGACAGGCGGCGGATCTGCGGCGGCATGGTCGCGGAGAACAGCGCGACCTGCTTGGTGTCGGGGGTGTCGGCGAGGATCGTCTCGACGTCGTCGGCGAAGCCCATGTTGAGCATCTCGTCGGCCTCGTCGAGCACCAGGAAGCGCAGCTCGCTCAGGTCGAGCGTGCCCTTCTCCAGGTGGTCCATGATCCGGCCCGGGGTGCCGACGACGATGTGCACACCGCGACGCAGCGCGCTGAGCTGGACGCCGTAGGCCTGGCCGCCGTAGACCGGCAGGACGTGGACGCCGCGGGTGTGGGCGGCGTACTTCTCGAACGCCTCGCAGACCTGGAGCGCGAGCTCACGGGTCGGGGCGAGCACGAGGGCCTGCGGCTTCTTCTGCTTGATGTCGAGCTGGTCGAGGATCGGCAGCGCGAAGGCGGCCGTCTTGCCGGTGCCCGTCTGGGCCAGGCCGACCATGTCGTTGCCCGCCAGGAGGGGCGGGATGGTGGCGGCCTGGATGGCCGACGGGCTCTCGTAGCCGACGTCCTTGAGGGCCTTCAGGACCGAGTCGCCGAGGCCGAGCTCGGCAAAGGTAGGCGTCTGGACGGCTTCGGTCTGTTCGGTGCTCACGGTACGACGGTAGTGGTTGTGTGACCCCGCACCCATTTCCTTGGCGCGGAGGCGTTGGTCACTCCGGTCGTACGTCGGCCTCCGCGGCCTCCACCTCGGCGAAGCGGAGGCGGGCTGCCGCCGCGTCCACCGTCTGCTGCTGCACCACGTCGAGCACCAGTGCCCGACCCCCCGCCTCGGCGCCCGGATCGGTCCAGACCTGTTCCCACGTGATCCGTCCGGCCGCGACCCGGTCGTGCAGCGAGCGCCGATCCAGCGAGGCCTCGGGATCTCCGGTCAGCCGGTCGAGGAGGTGCCGCGTCGACTCGTCGAGACCGTCGCGCACCTCCTCCTCCCGGGCCCGGGCGACGTGCTCGGCGACCCTTCCCAGCGCGGCCTCGAGACCGCGGGTCGCGACCTGGAGCTCCTGGCGCTCCAGCACCTCCGCGGTCGTGTCCTCCGGTGGGGTGGAGGCGTCGAAGAACCCCGGCGGCAGCTCGGTCACGCGAGCGTCCCGGTGCCGCCGTAGGTGCTCGAGCCCTCGTCGCCGTAGACACCCTCGAAGGGACCCGGTGCCATCAGCACGCCGTCGTCGTCGTCGTCATCGTCCGTGGTGTCGGTGTCAGCGGCGTCGTCGGAGTCCTCGTAGTCGTTGTCGCCCAGGTCCTCGAGCTCGCCGTCGAGGGTGTCGGTCCCCTCGCCCTCGGGGCTGCCGAAGTCGGCCACGTCCCCCAGCGCGTTCTCGATGTCGCTCAGGTCGCTCGGCAGGTCGCCGAGCGGGACCATCTCGCCGATGACCGGGAGGTTCTGCACGACCTCGAGCAGCTCCCGGAACTTCGCGAGGCGGTCGGCCTGGGTCTCGGCCCAGGCCTGGATCTCGTCGACCAGCGCGAAGCAGTCGTCGATGATCGTGCGGACCTCCTCGATGTCGTCGAGGATGTCCTGGATGATCGCACCCTTGGTGCGCGCGATGTCGACCGCCAGGAGCACCCAGCCGAGGCCGGGCACGAATCGGCTGGCCACCTTGGAGCTGAGCTTGGCGAGCTTCTTGCCGAGGATGACGAGCACGTCCTCGACCTCGACCGCGATCCGCTCCGACATGGTCGCGATCTGGGTGAAGACCACCGAGCCCTCTCCGATGCCCTTGCCCACCAGGGCCATGACGGCGTGGTAGAGGTTCAGCTGGGCCACCAGGCCGAGGCTCGCCTGGCCCTCGAGGGCCAGGAAGACCTTGCCGGAGAGCTGGCTGAAGTTGCCGCCCCACTGCTGCATCGCGCCGTCGACGATCTGGCAGGCCGAGGCGTTGGCCTGGATCTGGGCGTAGTTGGCCGACAGCGGGAAGACGATGTAGTCGCGCAGGCTGAGCTCGCTGAGGCGCGGGACGCCCACCCCGCACTTGTTGATGAGGTCGATGCCCCAGTTGATGGTGTCGCGGGCGCTGTCCCAGGTGGCGGAGGCCGCGTCGAAGGCGTTGTTGTGGTTGAGGGTCTCGCTCCCGGGCTCGGGGTCGGTCAGCGCCGCACCGAGGTCGGCGATCTCGAAGACCTCGATGTCGACGTCGATGGGTGCCGGCAGCAGGTGCGAGGGGACGCCGGACCCGCGGTAGTGGGTGAAGACGTGGTTGATCTCGCCGTCGCGCATGTCGATCGCTCGGGCAGAGGTGTGCACGGCGTCGCTGACGCCCTGCCAGCGCTCGTTGAAGAGCTGGCGCATGTCGTCGAAGTAGCCCGCCACGAGGGGCAGCGCATCGCCGATCGGCTTGAGCGCGCAGGAGTCGTAGGCGAAGCCGCTGGGGTCGCAGACCTTGTCGCCGAAGTAGACGTCGATCTCGAACGCCTGGTCACCGACCTTGTTCATGGCGGCGAACATCCGCTCGAGGTTGCCCCACTCGATGGTGATCTGTCCGCCGGTCATGTCGGTTCCTCTCGGTCCTGGATGCTGCAGGAGGCCTACCCCAGGGATGCCGGGGACAAACGGCGAGGGCGCTCAGCCGGCGTACGCCGCGGCGACCTGGGTCGCGATCTCGACGAGCTGGCCCTCGGGCCGGGGGTCGCCCAGTCCGTTGCCGGTCGCCTCGACCACGAGCAGGCCGGCGTCGACGACCGTCACGACCCGGGCGAGGGGCTGCCCGGCGAAGTCGCCGGTCATCAGGACCGCCTCGACCCCACCGAGGTCCAGCGGCTCCTGGGCGAGCCCGGGGTCGGACTCCTCCTCGACCAGCTCGGCGAGCGTGCGGTCCGGCTCCTGGAGGCTCCACCCGAGCAGCAGGCTGTCGTCGGGGTCCACCCGTGTGCCGCACACCGTGCGCAGCCCCTCGGTCGTCGGGCCGGTCACCACCTGCGGCGTCCCGGCCGCGTCCGTGAGCTGCTCGTCGGTCACGACGTCGCAGGGTGGACCCGCGGCGTCGGCCGGCTCCGCCCCGGCCGTTCCGCTGGGAGGTGCCGACGAGGAGGGGTCAGCGGGAGCCGGGTCTGCCGCCACGTCGTCCTCGCCGCACCCGGTCAGGGTGAGGGCGAGCACGACCGCGGCGGACAGGGTCATCAGGGAGCGACTCATGCGGCGAGTCCTACCCACCCGCCGGGGGGATCACTCCACCGTGACGCTCTTGGCGAGGTTGCGGGGCTTGTCGATGTCGTGGCCGAGCACCTGGGCGGCGTGGAAGGCCAGCAGCTGCAGCGGGATGGTGAGCAGGATCGGGTCCAGCTCGCGCTCGTTGCGTGGCACGTCGATCCGTCGGCAGGGCACCTCGCCCAGGTCGACGTCGGCGTGGGTGACGACGACCAGCGGGCCTCCGCGGGCGGCGATCTCGTGCAGCGCCCCCACGTTGCGGTCGGTCAGCTCGTCGGCGGGGACGATCGCGATGGTCGGGACCTCGGGCGAGATCAGTGCGAGCGGCCCGTGCTTGAGCTCGGAGGTCTGGTAGGCCTCGGCGTGGCGGTAGCTGATCTCCTTGAACTTCTGGGCGCCCTCCCGCGCGACGGGGAAGCCCCGGACGCGACCGACGAAGAAGAGTGACTCGGCGTCGGCGAGGTCGGTCGCGAGGTCGGCGAGGGCGTCCTCACCGTCGAGGACCTCCTGGATCTGCTCGGGCAGGCGTGACAGCCCCGCGATGAGCCGCTTGCCGTCGGCGATCGACAGGTCGCGCACCCGACCGAGCTGGAGGGCCAGCAGCGCGAAGCCGAGGAACATGTTGGTCAGCGCCTTGGTGCTCGCGACCGCGACCTCGGGCCCGGCGTGGAGGTAGATGCCGCCGTCGCACTCGCGCGCGATCGCACTGCCCACGACGTTCACCAGGCCGATCACCCGTCCACCCTTGCGGCGGATCTCCTGCACGGCGAGCAGGGTGTCGATGGTCTCGCCGGACTGGCTCACCGCGACGTAGAGCGTGTCGGGCTCGATGACCGGGTTGCGGTAGCGGAACTCGCTGGCCGCCTCGGCGTCCGCGGGGATCCGCGCGAGCTCCTCGACCAGCGAGGCGCCCATCTGGCCGACGTAGTAGGCCGACCCGCAGCCGAGGATCTTGACCCGCTTGATCGCCCTGGTCTCCCGGGCGTCCATGTCGAGACCACCGAGGTGGCCGGTGCCGAAGCGCTCGTCGAGCCGGCCCCGCAGCACCCGCTCCGCGGCGGAGGGTTGCTCGAGCATCTCCTTGCGCATGAACGAGTCGTGCTCGCCGGCGTCGTAGGAGCTGGGGTCCACGTCCACCTCGGTGGCCTCGCGCGCGATCCGCGTCAGGTCCTGGCGGTACGTCGTGAAGCCGGTGGCCGTCAGGGTCGCCATCTCGCCGTCGTCGAGGTGGGCGACCGTGGTCGTGTAGCGGACCAGCGCCCCCAGGTCCGAGGCGACGTGCATCTCTTTGTCACCGACGCCGATGATCAACGGGCTGCCGTTGCGGGCCACCACGATGCGGTCGGGGAAGTCGGCGTGCAGGACCGCGATGCCGTAGGTGCCCTCGATCGCGGCGAGCGCCTCGGCGACCCGCTCCTCGAGGGTGTCCGCCGTGGAGCGCGCGACCAGGTGGGCCAGCACCTCGGTGTCGGTGTCGCTCGCCAGGTCGACGCCGTCGTCGGTGAGCTGCTGGCGCAGGGTGGCGGCGTTGTCGATGATGCCGTTGTGGACGACCGCCACGTCGCCCTTGGCGTCGACGTGGGGGTGGGCGTTGACGTCGTTGGCCGGGCCGTGGGTCGCCCAGCGGGTGTGGCCGATGCCGGCCTTGCCGGTGAAGCGCTTGGGCAGGTCGGCGCCGAGGTCACGCACGCGTCCTGCCTTCTTGGCCACCCGTAGCCCGGAGCCGAGGACCGCCAGGCCCGCGGAGTCGTAGCCGCGGTGCTCCAGCCGCGCCAGGCCCTCGAGCAGCAGCGGTGCTGCCTGTTGGGTGCCGATGTAGCCGACGATGCCGCACATGGGGGTGTCCTATCCGTAGATGACGCGGCGCAGCTGCCGCTCGGTGAGCCGAGGTGCGGCGACCACGCGGTCGGCCAGCTCCTCGGCGATGCGGGCGAAGATCTGGGGGTTCCTCGCTCCGTAGGTCTTCAGCTCGGCGTGCCGCCTCCGCACGTAGTCCTCGACGGGCTCGGCGTGGAACGCCAGCACGTCCTCGACCACGCGCGCCGCCTCGGCCGGGGTGAGCCCGGTGCTCGCCACCACGCGATCGATCAGGGTGGGGTCGGCCGGCACGAGAGGACTGTGCGCCGAGGGGGGAGCGAAGTGCAAGTTTCTGCCCGACATCGGGCAAGAAACTACTGCACCAGCCGAACCCGGAGGACGCGCACTGCTCTGCAGCCGGTGCTGCTGCGCGCGGAGAGGCGCGTGGGACTCCGCGCCCAACGGTCTTCCAGCGCCGGTGGAGCGCCGGGATCGATCTGAGCAGTTCTCGTAGGTCCAGGTGGGGGGACGTCGGCCACTTGGGGGAATTCTCGGATCGCCTTGTGGGGAAATGTTAGTCTTGGTGAACACAAGATGAACACGAGGTGTCTCATGTACGAATCCCAGATGACCAGCCCCCAGCTCGTCATGCGCTGGATCCCCGTCCGCAACGCCGACGGACGCACGGTCATGGAGTCGTGCTGGATCTCCGCGAGCGAGGTCGCGACCGCCACCGCCGCCCCCGAGGTCACGCACGTCGTCCACGCCGCCTGACCCAGCCACCACCGCTCCCGACCGCCGTCGGGTCATGATGGGGACGTGAGCGCTCCCCTGACCCCCCTGGCCCTGCTCGACACCGACTCGCTGATCAGCGAGGAGGACCGCGCGATCCGCGACACGGTCCGCTCGTTCGTGGACGACCGGCTCCGGCCCGAGATCGCCGAGTGGTACGAGACCGGCGAGGTCCCCGTGCGCGAGCTCGCGCTGGAGTTCGGCAAGCTCGGCCTGCTCGGGATGAAGCTCGAGGGCTACGGCTGCGCGGGCACCAGCGCCACGGCGTACGGCCTGGCCTGCATGGAGCTGGAGGCCGGCGACTCGGGCCTGCGCTCCATCGCCTCGGTGCAGAGCTCACTGGCGATGCAGGCGATCTATGCGCACGGCTCCGAGGAGCAGAAGGATGCGTGGCTGCCACGCATGGCCACGGGTGAGGCGATCGGCTGCTTCGGCCTGACCGAGCCCGACTTCGGCTCCAACCCCGGCGGCATGCGCACCCGGGCGCGGCAGGACTCCGGCGGCGACTGGATCCTGACCGGCAACAAGATGTGGATCACCAACGGCTCGGTCGCCGATGTCGCGGTCGTGTGGGCGCAGACCGAGGACAAGGTCCGCGGCTTCGTCGTGCCCACCGACACCCCCGGCTTCAGCGCGACCGCGATCAAGCACAAGATGTCGCTGCGCGCGTCGATCACCTCCGAGCTGGCGATGGACGACGTGCGTCTGCCGGCCGACGCGGTGCTCCCCGACGCGCGAGGGCTGTCCGGTCCGCTCTCGTGCCTGACCGAGGCCCGCTTCGGCATCATCTTCGGTTCGATCGGCGCCGCCCGCGACTGCCTGGAGACCACGATCGCCTACGCCCGCGAGCGGCAGATCTTCGACAAGCAGCTGGCCGCCTACCAGCTCACGCAGGCCAAGCTCGCCGACATGACCGTGGAGCTCGGCAAGGGGATGCTGCTCGCGCTGCACCTCGGGCGGCTCAAGGACACCGGCCACATCGAGCCCGCGGCGATCAGCATCGGCAAGCTCAACAACACCCGGGAGGCGCTCGCCATCGCGCGGGAGTGCCGCACGGTCCTCGGCGCGGCCGGGATCACCCTCGACTACCCGCTGATGCGCCACGCCAACAACCTCGAGTCGGTGCTCACCTACGAGGGCACCTCGGAGGTGCACCAGCTCGTCATCGGGCAGGCCGTCACGGGCGCGTCGGCCTTCCGCTGAGGGCTGTTCAGGAGGAGTTCGCCGGACCGGGAATGAAACCGGACGAGGGTCCGGTTACAGTGGTTGAGAGTTCAACCAACACCCCTGACCTCCGAGGAGACCCCATGACCACCGACTTCGACGCCGCCACGAGCGCCATCACCGACATCACCGGCGACTACACGATCGACCCGAGCCACTCGCGCCTCGGCTTCACCGCCCGCCACGCGATGGTGACCAAGGTCCGCGGCCACTTCGCCGACTTCTCCGGCACCGCCCACATCGACGCGACGACCCCGTCCGCGTCCACCGTCTCGCTGGTCATCAAGACCGCCAGCGTCAGCACCGGCAGTGCCGACCGTGACGGCCACCTGACCTCCGGCGACTTCTTCGGTGCCGAGGAGAACCCCGAGATCACCTTCACCTCGACCGACGTCTCGCGCGACGGCGACGACTGGTCCATCACCGGCGACCTGGTCATCAAGGGCACGTCCAAGCCCGTCACCATCGTCTTCGAGCAGACCGGCTCCGCGCGCGACCCCTTCGGCAACCTGCGCGTCGGCTTCGAGGGCGAGACCACCATCAACCGCAAGGACTGGGACCTCACCTGGAACGCCGCGCTCGAGACCGGCGGTGTCCTCGTCTCCGAGAAGATCAAGCTCGACTTCGACATCTCGGCGATCCGGAACGCGTGATCGCCCGCTCCTGCTGAAGGAGCACGCACGACCCCCGCGGGGCCACCGGAAAACCGGCGGCCCCACGGCGCATTTCCTGCTTCGATGACGCCATGCCCGCACCGCTCGCCCTGCCTCCCGTCCTCACCCAGCGCGCGCTGACCCTGGCCGACGCCGCCGCCGTCACCGCCGTCATGGCCGCGCAGGAGCTCCACGACGTCGGGGAGGTCGTCATCGAGGAGGCCGACATCGTGGCCGACTGGCAGCGGCCGTCGTACGACGTCGCGGCGGGGTCCGTCGGCGTCTTCCTGGCAGCGGAGCTCGTCGCCTACGCCGAGGTCAGCGGCGGCGACCGCGCCGACGCCGCCGTGCACCCCGACCACCGCGGTCGTGGGATCGGCACTGCGCTGGCGGGCTGGTTGCGCGAGCGGGCCCGCGAGCAGGGCACGCCCGTCGTCGGGATGCCGGTGCCGCAGGGCTCACCCGGCGACCGGCTGCTCGAGGAGCTCGGCTGGCAGGTGCGCTGGACCAGCTGGGTGCTCGGGCTGCCGGAGGGGGCGACGATCCCCGAGCGGCCGCTGCCCGAGGGCTATGCGCTGCGGGAGGCGACGCCGGCTGACCACGAGGCGGTGTGGAAGCTCAACGAGGACACCTTCCTGGAGTGGTCGCGCCGGGAGCGGCAGAGCCTCGCCGACTGGCAGGCCTCGGTGCCGGGCCGCCCGGGTTTCGCGCCGTGGAACCTGCGGGTCGTCACCGATCCCGCGGGAGACGTCGTGGCGCTCGCGCTGGTGCTGCTGACCGAGGAGAAGGAGGCCTACGTCGACCGGCTGGCCACCCGCGCCGACCAGCGCGGACGCGGGCTCGCCCAGGCGCTGCTCGTCGACGCCTTCGCGGCGGGGCGCACGCACGGCGCCGTGCGCTCCGCGC
>NZ_JANNML010000140.1:0-19826 GCF_031397825.1 Nocardioides sp. | reverse complement strand
CCGGCCTGGCGCAGGTCGCGCTGGCCCTGCCGGCCCGACATCTTGTCCGCGACGTCCTTGAGCAGCGCCTTGCCGAGCTGGCGCATCGCCTTGGGCGTGAGCTTGAGCTGGCCGCTGGAGTCGCGGCGCAGGGTGCCGCTCTCGCGCAACGCCTTCTCGAGCTCCTTCAGCGTGCGCGCGTCGACGGCCGCCTGGTCTCCGAGCTGACGCGAGAGGGCGTCGAGGTCCACGTCGTCCATGCGGGCGCCGCCGTAGGACTGCGAGAGCTGGTCGGACAGTGCGTCGAGCTCGGCGAGGTCCTGGAGCACGCCGGTGCCGTCGCCGAGACCCAACCCCTGCTCGCCGTCGAACCTCTCCGAGCCGCCCCAGTCCTCGCCGGGGCGCAGTGCCTGGAGGTTGCCGTCGAGCTGCGACAGCGACTGCATCAGCTCGGGCGATCCGAAGGCCTGCGAGGCCAGGGCGTCGAGCTCGTCGCGCTGCTCCTGGGTCATCGAGTTGCGCATCCGCTGGGCGGCGGCGGCGCGCTGGGCCAGGGAGTCGAGGAGCTCGTCGATGTTCTCGGGGTCCTCCGGGAAGAAGTCGCCGTGCTTGTCCATGAACTGCTCGAAGTCCTCGGCGGTGTCCTCACCACGGGCGTGCTTCTCCAGCAGCCCGTTGAGGTCCTGGAGCATCTCGTTGATCGCCGCGCGGTCCTCGTCGGTGGCGTTCTCGAGGGCCTGCTTCATCCCGGCGAAGCGCTGGTCGAGCATCTCGCGGCCGAGGAGGTCCTTGATCTTCTCGTAGTCCTCGCGGGCCTCGCGGCTCTGCCAGTCGTAGTCGCCGAGCTCCTGCACGGCGGCCGACGTCGAGGTGGGCAGGTTCTCCAGGCGCATCTCGGCGAAGGCCCGGTCCGCGTCGTCCATCATCGCGTCGCGGGCCAGCTGCTTGCGCTCCTCGAGCACCGCCCTCTCGAGCAGCTCCCTGACCTCGGCCAGGGTGCCGTCGAGGTTGTGCTTCTGGAGCAGCTCGCGGCGCTTCTCGGCCACGCGTCGCGCCAGGTCGTCGAGGCCCTGGCGGTCCTGGCCGCCACGGCGGAGGAACTCGCGCATCGCCCGCTCGGGGCTGTAGCCGGCCATGACGTCCTCGCCGATGGCGTCGAGGGCCTCGGCGAGGTCGACCGGCGGGGCGAGCGGGTCGCCGCCGGCGTACTTGCCGTAGCGCGACGCGCGGCGGAGCCTAGCCATAGACGGTCTCGGACCCGTCGGAGTCCTTGCTGATCTTGCGCGCGAGGTAGAGACCCTCGAGGGCCAGCTCGATCGCGCCGGCGCGCTGGCCGTCGTTGGTGGCCCCGAGGCGGTCGCAGATCTCGTCGTAGAGCTCGGACTCGCCGAGCACCGGCAGGCCGGCGAGGAAGTCGCGAGCGGTGACCTGCTCGCCCGTGGTCACCATCGAGCCCGACTCGATCGCGTCGATCAGCAGCGCGAAGTCGAGCCCGCGGAAGTGGGCCCGGACGGTCTCTGCCGTGGCGGTGCGCAGCAGGTGGGTGAGGATCTCGTCCTCACGGCCCTCCTCGCCGGACTCGAACTCGATCTTGCCGCCGAGCACGTCCACCGCGGTCTCGAGGTCGATGACCCGGGCCACGGCCGCGTCCTCGCCCTGCACGGTCGCGCGGTGGATCGCCGCGGCCGCGATGGTCTCGGCGCCGGCGATCGCGAAGCGGGCCGAGACGCCCGAGCGCTGGTCGACCGAGGAGGAGTCGCGCAGGTTGCGGGTGAAGCGGGCCAGGATCTCCACGAGGTGGTCGGGCACCTCGGCGACCAGCTCGGCCTCCTGGCGGATGACCGCGATCTCGGCGTCGAGCTCGAGCGGGTAGTGGGTGCGGATCTCGGCGCCGAAGCGGTCCTTGAGCGGGGTGATGATCCGCCCGCGGTTGGTGTAGTCCTCCGGGTTCGCGCTGGCCACGACGAGCACGTCGAGCGGCAGCCGCAGGACGTAGCCGCGGATCTGGATGTCGCGCTCCTCCATCACGTTGAGCATCGCGACCTGGATCCGCTCGGCGAGGTCGGGCAGCTCGTTGATCGCCACGATCCCGCGGTGGCTGCGCGGGATCAGCCCGAAGTGGATGGTCTCCAGGTCACCCAGGGAGCGGCCCTCCGCGACCTTCATCGGGTCGACGTCGCCGATCAGGTCGGCGACCGAGGTGTCGGGGGTCGCGAGCTTCTCGGCATAGCGCTCGTCGCGGTGACGCCAGGCGACCGGCAGGTCGTCGCCGAGCTCGGCTGCTCGTCGTTGGGACGCGGTGGTGACGGGCTCGAAGGGGTGCTCCCCGAGCTCGGAGCCGGCGATGACCGGGGTCCACTCGTCGAGGAGGCCGACCATGGTGCGCAGCAGGCGGGTCTTGCCCTGGCCGCGCTCGCCGAGGAGGACGACGTCGTGCCCGGCGATGAGCGCCCGTTCCAGCTGCGGGATGACCGTCGTGCCGAAGCCGTGCAGGCCCGGCCACGGGTCGCGGCCCTCGGCCAGGGCGGCGAGGAGGTTGTCGCGGATCTCGGTGCGCAGGGTCTTGGCGACGTGGCCCGACTGGCGCAGCTCGCCGACGGTGGAGATGGTGGGAGCCGAAGAGGAAGTCACGTCCTCGAACCTACGCCCCTGCCGCAACGTGGAGCAGGCTCCTGGAGCGCTCTCCAAGACGGCTGCCACGGGCCGGGTGAGTGCTCTAGGGTCACGGCGGGAGCAGGACGAAGGAGTGACATGGGGCGCAAGCTGCTGGCGGTGAACGACTCGGCGTGGTTGTTCGCGGAGAGCCACCGGACGCCGATGCAGGTCGGCATGCTCGCGACCTTCCGCGTGCCCGAGGACCAGCCGACCTTCGTCGCGGACCTCGTGGCCCGGTGGCGTGAGGTCAAGGACTTCGCCCCGCCGTTCAACTACCTCTTCAAGAAGACCCCGGTGCCCAGCTGGGTGGAGGTGCCCGACGAGGAGATCGACCTCGACTACCACCTGCGCCACTCCGCGCTGCCGGCCCCGGGCTCGCAGCGCGAGCTCGGCGTCCTGGTCTCCCGGCTGCACTCCGCCAAGATGGACCGCCGCTACCCCCTGTGGGAGTGCCACGTCATCGAGGGCCTGGAGGAGGACCGCTGGTCGCTCTACATCAAGGCGCACCACTCGCAGGTGGACGGCGTCGGCGGCATCCGCCTGCTGCGCCGCATCCTCTCGGCCGACCCGGCGACGCGCGGCATGCTGCCGCCGTGGGCGGTCGGCACCCGCGGCCCCGACCAGTCGGGGATCCCTGCGAAGCCCAAGCCCTCGACCGCCCTGGAGAAGCCCGCCTCCGCGCCGGGGCCGCTGCGCCGCGGCGCGACCGTGCTCGGCTCGCTCACCCGGACGTACGCCGAGACGGTGACCGGTCGCAGCGACAACGACCGTGCGGTGCCGTTCCGTGCCCCCAAGTCGATCTTCAACGGCCGCATCCACACCCCCCGGCGCTTCGCCACCCAGCACTACTCGATCGAGCGGCTGCGCACCATCGCGAAGGCGGCCGACGCCAGCCTCAACGACGTGTTCCTCACGATCTGCGGTGGGGCCCTGCGCCGCTACCTCATCGAGCACGACGAGCTGCCCTCGGAGACCCTGACCGCCAACGTGCCGGTCTCGGTGCGTGAGGGCACGGCCGCATCGGTCGGCAACGCGATCACCTTCCTCTACGCCACGCTCGGCACCGACCTCGAGGACCCGGTCGTGCGGATCGCGGCGATCAAGGCCTCGACGGCGTCCGGCAAGGCCCGCCTGCCCGAGGTCACCGGGACGGCGATGACGGCCTACACGGCGGTGCTGATGGCGCCCTTCCTCACCCAGGCGATCCTCGGTGTCGGTGGTCGCGGTCGCCCGGCGTCCAACATCGTCGTGTCCAACGTGCCGGGGCCCGCCGAGACCCGCTACCTCGACGGCTCGCGCATGGAGGAGATCTACCCCGTCAGCCTGCTCTTCAACGGCCAGGCCCTCAACATCACCGCCGTCTCCTACGACGGCGAGTTCAACATCGGCTTCACCGGGTGTCGCGACTCGATCCCGAGCCTGCAGAAGATTGCGGTCTACGCCGGTGAGGAGCTCGACCGGCTCGAGGCCGCGCTGGTGCCATGACCGCGCTCGCCGTCGTCCTCGCGGTCGCGGTCCTGGCGCTGGGCGCGACGCTCGCCGTGGCCCGCCAGCGCCTGTCGGCAGCCCGCGCCGAGCTGGTCGCCGAGCAGGAGCGCTCCGCCCAGCTCGAGGCCGACCTGGACGCCGCACTGCGCCCCCGACCCGCGGCGACAGCGACCGAGCGCGCCGTACGACGGGTGGTCGAGACCGCCAGCCGGGTGCGGGACCACGGCATCGCCGGGCTGCTCGAGCGGTCGCTCGAGGACCTGGCGAGCTGGGCGGCCGACGAGCGGACCGAGATCGTCAACCTGGCCGCCTCCGACGGCACCGTCACCCTGCTCTTCTCCGACATCGAAGGCTCCACCTCCCTCAACCACCGGCTCGGCGACGCCGCCTGGGTCAAGCTCCTGGCGGCCCACGACCAGCTGGTGCGCTCGCGCGTCGACCGCTACCGCGGTCAGGTCGTCAAGACCGCCGGCGACGGCTTCATGGTCGCCTTCCGCGATGCCGAGGCAGCCTGCCGGGCCGCCCTGGGCATCCAGAAGGACCTGGGCCGCAGCCTCGACGCGCGACTGCGCCCGGTGCGGGTGCGCATCGGCATCCACACCGGCACGGTCGTGAGCCGCGACGGCGACTACTTCGGGCGCAACGTGGCGATGGCCGCCCGCGTCGCCGACAAGGCCGTGGGCGGTGAGGTCCTGGCCAGCGGCGCGGTGCTCGGAGCCCTCGATGACGACGCGGCCGTCACGCTCGTCAAGGCGGCCGACGTCGAGCTGCGCGGCCTGCCCGGTCGCCACGACCTCTACCGCGTCGAGCGCCGGCGGGCCAGCCTGTGAGGCGGCTCCAGCAGGAGTGCCCGTGCGGCAGCACGGCGACCTACGACGCGTGCTGCGGTCGCCTGCACCGTCAGGCCGCCCGGGCCGCCACCGCGCTGGAGCTGATGCGCTCGCGCTACGCGGCCTACGCCGTGGGCGACCTCGACCACGTCTTCCGCACGTGGCACCCGCGCACCCGCCCCGACGACCTCGAGCCGGACCCGTCGCTGACGTGGACGGGCCTGGAGGTCCTCGGGTCGGGCGAGGACTGGGTGGAGTTCGTGGCGTCGTACTCACGGGGCGGCGTCGCCGGGCAGCGCCACGAGCGGAGCCTCTTCGAGCAGCGCGGTGGGCGCTGGGTCTACGTCGGCGAGGCACCGTGAGCATCGTGGTGCGCGAGCGACGAGACACTGACCTCGCTCGCCTGGTCGAGCTGCTCGCCGAGCAGCAGGCCGTGTCGTCCTACCCGGTCCGGTGGCCGCTGCCCTTTCCCGCCGAGCAGTTCCTGGTGCGTCGCCACGACCGGCGGGCCTGGGTCGCCGAGCTGGACGGTGCGGTGGTCGGTCACGTGAGCGTCGGCGACCCCGAGGAGCTGGTGCCGCGCTTCACGGAGGCGACGGGCGCGGCCGCCTTCGGCATGGTCTCCGCCCTCTTCACCGGGCTGGCGGCGCGGGGCCGGGGCGTGGGGTCGCTCCTGCTCGACACGGCGGTCGCATGGGTCCGCGCGCGCGGCGAGGTGCCGGTGCTCGACGTGGTGCCCGTCCACGAGCCGGCCGTCAGGCTCTACCGCGACCGCGGCTGGGTCGAGGTCGGGTCGGACCGCTTCGCGTGGATGAGCGAGGACGTCCCCGACGTCCTGCTGATGGCCCTGCCGCCCTACCCGTCGACGGACTCGTCAGCCAGCACCGGGCCGAGCGCCCGCTCGTAGGCCGCGACGTCCACGTCGGGCGCATCGGCCAGGACGCGGAAGAGTGCGGCCCGCAGGATCGCCTGACGAGGCACCCCGTGCGCCCACGCAGCAAGGGCACCGAGCGGCGCTCCGAGCCACATCACCGCGTCGAGCACGCAGACGGCCTCGGCCCACCGGACCGGGCGCCAGGACGGGGCGACGTCGATGACGACCGGGGCGCCGAAGGCGTCGAGGAGCACGTTGCCGGCGAGGTCCGCGTGCACGAGCTGGTCGGGGCCGAGGTCGGTGTCGTCGATCGCCGCGTGCAGCCGGACGGCGAGGTCGGTGCCGGGGCCGGCCGGGGTGATCAGCGGCTGCTCGCCGAAGGCCTGCCGCTCGGCCCGCGCCCAGCGGTCCTCGCGAGCGGACAGCCCGTCGGGCCGGTCCGGCACGGCGACCGCGAGCTCCGCGTGCAGGACGTGGGCGGTGGCGGACAGCACCGCGAGGTCGTCGCAGGCGACGGTGCCGGGCTCGTAGCGGCTGGCCCCCCAACCGCCGACCGCCCACGAGCCGTCGCGCGCCGGCACCGGCATGGCGATGCGCAGGTCGCGCAGGCTGCGACCGGGTCGCTCGTCGAGCTGGACCGCGAGGCGGGCGAGGACGGGGTTGAGCCAGACCAGCACCTCGGGGTCGCGGTCGGGTGAGAGGACCAGGTCGCCGGCCCTGACGCTGCGCCCCTGGCCACCGGGCAGCGGCTCCACGGTCTCGGGCACGGCGAAGAGGTCGAGCACCTCCGGTGGGGGCCCGAGGCAGGTCGGTCGGGAGGTTCCGGGCATCAGCCCAGGCTAGACGCCCCGTGCGTCAGCGGCGGTCGCGGAAGACCGGCTCACGCCCTTCCCGACGCGCCGACGAGGCCTCCTCGAAGTTGTCGGTGAGCAGCCGCAGGTAGAGCTGGCCGAGACCCTCGGAGGTCAGGTGCGCCTCGAGCGAGGTCGCCGCGAGGCCGGCCTGGAGCGACTTCTTGGTGAGCTCGACGCCGGGTTGCGACAGGCGGGCGATGCGCTCACCCGTCGTGACGGCGGCGGCCACGACGTCGTCGTGCACGCTGCTCACCAGCCCGATCCGCTCGGCCTCCTCGGCGTGCACGTCACGCCCCGTGAGCATGAGCTCGGCGGCGCGGGTGGACCCGATCGCCCGCGGCAGCAGGAAGCTCAGCCCCAGCTCGCTGGCCGTGAGTCCGTTGTTGATGCCCGCTGCCCGGAAGTACGCCGCCGGCGCGGCCAGGCGCAGGTCGCAGGCCAGCGCGAGGCACAGGCCACCGCCGATCGCGGCACCGTTGACCGCGGCGACCACCGGCTGGGGCAGCCGGCGCAGGGTGAGCACGACGTCCTCCAGCAGCTGCATCGCCCGCAGCGCGTAGGTCGGCGGGGTCAGCTCGCCCAGCCCCGGCGGCACACCGGCCGACTCCTGGTCGGCGCCCGAGCAGAAGCCCCGGCCCGCTCCGGTCACCACGACCGCGCGCACCTCGGTGTCCGCCCCGACCTCGAGGAGCGCGTCGCGGAAGGGCACCATCACGTCGAAGGACATCGCGTTCATCCGCTCGGGGCGGTTGAGCGTGACCACCGCGACGTGCGGTGCCGGCCGCGACACCTCGACGTACGCCATCGTCAGACGGCCAGGATCACCGAGGAGCCGTGCCCGAAGAGTCCCTGGTTGGCGGTGATGCCGACGCGCGCGCCCTCCACCTGGCGACCCTCGGCCTGGCCGCGCAGCTGCCAGGTCACCTCGCACACCTGGGCCAGCGCCTGGGCCGGAACCGCCTCGCCGAAGCAGGCCAGGCCACCGGACGGGTTGACCGGGATGCTGCCACCGATCGTCGTGTCGCCGGCGCGCAGCAGGGTCTCGGCCTCCCCGCGCTTGCAGAGCGCGAGGTCCTCCATCCAGTCCAGCTCGAGGGCGGTGGAGAGGTCGTAGACCTCCGCCAGGCTGACGTCCTCCGGGCCGATCCCGGCCTCCTCGTAGGCCGCGTGCGCGATCGACTCCTTGAAGGTGCGCTCGGGAACCCCCGCGACGGCGCTCGAGTCGGTCGAGAGGTTGGGCATGTCCATGACGGTGTTGGGAAAGGTCGGTGTGACCGTCGAGACCGCCTTGACGCGCACCGGGTTGGTGAGGCCGTGCCGGCGGGCGTAGTCGACGCTGGTGAGGATCACCGCGGCGGCGCCGTCGGAGGTGGCGCAGATGTCGAGCAGGTGCAGCGGGTCGGAGACGACCGCACTGGACAGGACGTCCTCGACGCTGACCTCCTTGCGGTAGCGCGCGTTGGGGTTGGCCAGCCCGTGCTTGGCGTTCTTGACCTTGACCTGTGCGAAGTCGGCCTGCGTGGCGCCGTAGAGATCCATGCGGCGACGCGCGTAGAGCGCGAAGTAGGCCGGGTTGGTCATGCCGAGCAGCCGGAAGCGCAGCCAGTCGGGGTCGTCCCACCGCTCGCCGGCGTTGGGCGCGAGGAAGCCCTTGGGAGTGGTGTCGGAGCCGACCACCAGCGCCACCTCGCAGAGCCCGGCGAGGATCCGGGCGCGGGCGGTGTCGAGCGCCTGGGCGCCGGTGGCGCAGGCGGCGTACGACGTGGCGACGCGGGCGCCGTTCCACCCCAGTGCTTGGGCGAAGGTCGCGCCGGCGACGTAGCCGCCGTAGCCGTTGCGCACCGTCTCGCCGCCGACCACGAGGTCGACGTCGGTCCACGCGATGCCGGCGTCGGCCAGCGCCGCGCGCGCGGCGTGCACGCCATAGGTCACGAAGTTCTTGCCCCACTTGCCCCAGGGGTGCATGCCGACCCCGGCCACGGCGACGTCGTTGCTCATGCGTCCGCCCCTGCCATGTCGTCGGTCGAGCCGTGAACTCCGTTGGTCGAGCCTGTCGAGACCGGCTTCCAGCGCCAGATCGACCGGTCCCCGGACTCGTCGGCGTAGAGCGTCTCCACGACCAGCTCGACCTCGTGGCCGACCTGCAGGTCGGCCACGCCGTAGCCGGCCGCCACCTGCCCCAGCACCGTGATGCCCTCGGCCAGCTCGACGGCGGCCAGGGCGAACGGCACGTAGGCCTCGCTGTCGGCGTGGGTGGGGACGTAGGGCGGCGGGGGTTGGTACTGGGCGTCCGTGTAGGACCAGATGCGGCCCCGGCGCGACAGCTCGACGTCCTCGAACTCCTCCCCCGAGCACGCCGGGTTGCGGCAGAAGCCGGCGGTGCGCGGGAAGAAGACCGTCGTGCACGCCGTGCACCGCGACCCGATCAGGGCCGGCTCGTCACCGGTCGTGAACCAGCCCTCGATGGCCGGCGTCGACGTCTGTGTCATGGGAACTCCTGAAAACTAGAACAGGTTCTCATCATGACATCGACGGCGTACGTCGGTCGAGCGCGGTCACGCGCCGGTCACGCGCCGACGCGAGCGCCCGTCGAGACCACGGCGTGCCGGTGCCCTCACAGGCCGCGGCACTGGTCCTCCTTGTCGCCCTCCACCACGTTGTTGCCACCGACCGGCTTGGGGCGGTTGGACTTGCACTGCAGGTTGCCGTCGACACGGTTGCCGCGCACGGTGAAGCGGGCGTCGTTGCCGAAGAGCTGGATGTCGCCGTTGACGACCATGCCGAGCAGCGTGCCGCCGCCACCCTGCTTGAGCTGGACGCTGCCCTCGACGCGCGACTTCGACCCGTCGCGCGTGGTCACCACGACGCGGCGGTGGTTGTCGGCCTGGATGTTGCCGCCGACCTTCACGCCGCGGGCGACCAGGGTCGCGTTGCCCTTGACGAGCACGTTGCCGTCCACTCGGCTGCCGAGCAGCGTGCAGCTGGCGCCCTTCGGCACCACGACGTCGCCGTCGATGGCCTTGGCGCCGATGGTGCCGCGGCACACCCGGTCGTCGGCCGATGCGGGTGCCGCGACGAGGAGGGATCCGGCGAGGGCGAGCGGGATGGCTGCGAGGAAGGTCTTCACGAGGTTCTCCTGAGGTCGGTGAGCCGCTGACGCTAGGCAGCCGCCGTGAGCCCTCCGTGAGCCGGTGATGAGGGTGCTCTTAGACCCACCGCCAGCGGTGCGCTGTGGGCGATCCCCACCCGGCCACACCGCCCACAGGTCACCGCCCGGGCGAGCCTCAGCCGCGGGCGAGGAACGCCAGCAGGTCCTGGCGGGTGAGCACGCCCACGGGCTTGCCGTCCTCGTGGACCAGGACCGCGTCGGCCGACTCGAGCAGGCCGACCGCATCGCGGGCGTCCTCGGACGAGCCGATGGTCGGCAGGGCGGGGGACATGTGGTCCTCGACCGGGTCGGTCAACTTGGCGGAGCCGGCGAAGAGGGCGTCGAGCAGGGTGCGCTCGGAGACCGAGCCCGCGACCTCGGCGGCCACGATCGGGGGCTCGGCGCGCACCACGGGCATCTGGGACACGCCGTACTCCTGGAGGATGGCGACGGCCTCGGCGATGGTCTCGCTCGGGTGCGTGTGCACGAGCTCGGGCAGCTGGCCGGCCTTGCCGCGCAGGACCTCGCCGACGGTCTGGGCATGGGCCTGGCCGCTGGAGAAGCCGTACTGCGCGAGCCACTCGTCGTTGAAGATCTTGGTGAGGTAGCCGCGGCCGGAGTCGGGCAGCAGCACGACGATGACCGCGTCGCGACCCTCGGGCGTGCCGGCGAGCTCCTGCGCGACCTGCCGCGCGGCCCACGCCGCCATGCCGCAGGAGCCACCCACGAGGAGCGCCTCCTCGCGGGCCAGACGACGGGTGAAGGCGAAGGAGTCGGCGTCGGAGACCTCGATGACGCGGTCGGCGACGGTGCGGTCGTAGGTCTCGGGCCAGAAGTCCTCGCCCACGCCCTCGACGAGGTAGGGACGGCCGGTGCCGCCGGAGTAGACCGAGCCCGCGGGGTCGGCGCCGATCACCTGGATGTCAGGGTTCTGTTCCTTGAGGTAGCGACCGACGCCGCTGATGGTGCCCCCGGTGCCCATGCCGCACACGAAGTGCGTGATGCGCCCCTCGGTCTGCGCCCAGATCTCGGGTCCGGTGGTCTCGTAGTGCGAGCGCGGGTTGTGGGGGTTGGAGTACTGGTCGGGCTTCCAGGCGCCGGGCTGCGAGGCGAGGCGGTCGGAGACGTTGTAGTAGGAGTCGGGGTGCTCCGGCGCGACGGCGGTCGGGCAGACCACGACCTCGGCGCCGTAGGCCTTGAGCACGTTGCGCTTGTCGACCGAGACCTTGTCCGGGCAGACGAAGACGCACTGGTAGCCCTTCTGCTGGGCCACCATCGCCAGCCCGACCCCGGTGTTGCCCGACGTCGGCTCGACGATCGTGCCGCCGGGCTGCAGCGCGCCGGACGCCTCGGCCGCCTCGATCATCCGCGTCGCGATGCGGTCCTTCACGGAGCCGCCGGGGTTGAGGTACTCGATCTTGGCGAGCACCAGCGGACCGCTCTCGGGGACCGTGCCGTCGCCACCTCCCCCCGCCAGGTCCAGGGTGCGCGACAGGCGCACGAGCGGGGTGTTGCCGATCAGGTCGAGGACACTGTTCACGTACTGCACACGACGACCTTAAGGCTCCTTTCGTAGAGTGTCGCGCGTGGGGAAAGCCGGAGCCGCCAGAAAGCTGGCCTCAGCCGCTGCATACGGCGGCGGAGGTCTGTCCGTCCTGGGCGCCGGACTCTTCGGTGTCATGAAGGTCGAGGCCAAGGTCGCGCGCAAGGCGATCGGTCGGACCAGCGACGAGCCGCCGCCCGACGCGACCGGCTGGTACGGCCGCGGGCGACCCGGTCCGGCGCTCAAGATCGCGCTCCTCGGCGACTCCAGCGCTGCCGGCTACGGCGTCGACCTGGTCACCGAGACCCCGGGCGCGGTGCTGGCCAACGGCATCGCGGAGAACGCCGACCGCCGTGTCTACCTGCGTGAGTTCTGCAAGGTCGGCGCGGAGTCCTCCGGCCTTGCCGGCCAGATCGATCGCGCCCTGCCGATCGAGCCCGACGTGGCCGTCATCCTCATCGGCGCCAACGACGTCACCCACACCGTGCTGCCGTCGCAGTCGGTGCGCCACCTCTCCGAGGGCGTACGCCGACTCGCCGAGGCCGGCGTCCAGGTCGTCGTCGGCACGTGCCCCGACCTGGGCACCATCAAGCCGATCGCTCCCCCGCTCAAGCAGGTCGCGCGCGCCTGGTCGCGCCGGCTCGCAGCAGCCCAGACCATCGCGGTCATCAAGGAGGGCGGCCGCACGGTCTCCCTCGGCTCGATCCTGGGCCCCGAGTTCCTCGCCGCTCCCGCGCTGCTCTTCGGTCCCGACCAGTTCCACCCCTCTGCCGAGGGCTACCAGGCCCTCGCCAACGTGCTGCTCCCCTCGGCCCTGGCCGCGCTCGGGCTCGCGCCCGACGACGAGGCCCTGCCCGAGGCCTACCGCGGCGAGGGCGTCCTGCCGATCGCCGCCGCCGCAGTCCAGGCCGTCAACACCCCGGGCACCGAGCTCGGCGGCACCGAGGTCGCAGGCAACCGCGCCGGGGTCCGCGGGTTGTGGGTCGAGCTGCGGCACCGCCGGCGCCGTCCGCAGTCGGCCGGCGAGGGCCCCGACGCCGAGGACACCGACGACGCTCACGACGAGCCCGGGTCCGACCCCCCGGTGGTGACAGCGAGCTGAGCGGCTGAGGGGCTGTCAGCGCCGCTGCCACGCGGAGTTCACCCACTGTGTTCGTGCATTCTGCGGACAGGCCGGGCTCCTCCGGGTCAGGCTTGACCCATGACGGCCTCGGACGACCTGCTCACCTTGCTGGGATCGGCGTACGACGCGATCTCGAGCGGTGACGTCGCGCCCCTCGTGCCACGTCTCTCCGCCGGCGCCGTCTGCGTCGTCACCGACGAGGTGGAGCTGACCCAGGAGCGGCTGTCGCTCAGGACGGTGATCGCGCGTCTCGGCGACCTCGCCCCCGCCGGCCACCGGCTCGTCGGCGGGCCCTCGCCACGGGTCAGCGAGAGCGCCGACCGGCTCTGGGTCACCGACCACCCCACCGTCGTGCTCGCGGACGGCACGCAGCGTCCGCTCCAGGTCACGGTCCTGGCCACCTGCGCCCCCGACGGGTCGCTGCTCGTCGACCAGGTCAACCTCGCGGCACCCGTCCGCGACCGCGCGGACGCCCACCCCGACCTCGTCGGCTGACCTCGCGCTGCCTGGCGGGGCTGCTCGGCCGGCTGCCGGGCCGTTTCATCAAGGTATGCAGCCGACACGCCACCTCCCACGGTCGAGCGGCAGGACTTCCCACGGTGAAACGCCACCTCCCACGGGGTGCACGCCGTGGGGAGTGGCGGTTCGTCGACATACCTTGATGGAGCGGCCGCCGCGACCGCGCTGAGCGGCGACGCACCACCGCCGCGGCAGGGCAACGGCAAGGGCCCCGGGGAGATCCCCGGGGCCCTGCGGTGTGCGGTTGTCGGTCGAGCGTGTCGACCGCCCTGATCAGTCCTGGCTGAAGAACGCCAGGATGCGGAGCAGGTTGGTGTAGATCCAGACCAGGCTCACCGTCATGGCGAACGCCGCACGCCAGGACTCGCGCTCCGGGATGCCGTTGGCGACACCCTGCTCGACGAAGTCGAAGTCCATGATCAGCATGAAGACACCGAGGACGAGGCCGGCGACCGCGGTCACCATGCCCAGTCCGCTGACGCCGAAGAGGCCGATCTGGGCGCCGAACATGCCCAGGACGAGCTCCATCAGGCTCAGGCCGATCATGCCGAAGACGGCAGCGATGACGAACTTGCGGAACTTGTCGGTCACCTTGATGTTGAGCACCTTATAGGCGGTCAGGGTGCCGGCGAAGGCCGCGAAGGTGCCGATCACGGCGCCGGAGACGACACCGTCACCGAACTGCGCGTCGAACACCTTCGAGATCGCACCGAGCGCCACACCCTCGAGCGCACAGAACGCCAGCACCAGGGCCGGGCTCACGACGCGCTTGAAGGAGTTGACCATCGACAACGCGAAGGCGCCGAGCGAGCCGACGATCATCGCGAGGTAGAGCGGACCGAGGTCCTCGGCGGTCGCGCCTGCGAGGTCCGGGGTCAGGATCCACGTCGCCAGGGCCGTCACGATGACGACGCCGAGCGAGATGGCAGTCTTCTGGACGACCGAGTCGATCGTCATGGGCCCCTGGGACACGGGCGCCTGGGGCGGCATGCCCGTGCCGGGCTCGCCCGTCCCCCACTGGGCCGGGTCGGTGCCGTAGCCCTGGTAGGCAGCACCGTTGCCGGCGTACGTGTGGTTGCCATTGGCGTTCGCGCCACCGCGCTGGAACTCCTCCGAGCGGGCGAACACCGGGTTGTTGCTCTGCATTGGTCTCCTCCTTGGAGGCCTGGTCACCGTCTCCGTGACGGCTGGACCCTGTCAAGACCCCCAGTCTAGGGGCCTTCACCGTGAACAACGCCGCCCCGGGCCCGGACGTTCCCCACATGAGAGGTTTCTCAGGAACCCCACAGGTGTCCGGCGTACGGCGGAGAAGCCGCAGGTCAGCGGCGCTTCGCGAGCACGACGGTGTCGCGCACCGTCACCGGGCCGTCCGCGTGCTGGTGCTCGCGGGTCGGTGCGGCCACGACGACGATCTCCCAGTCGGCCTGGTCGAGCGCCGCGACGACCCGCTCGGGCGTGAACAGCAGGTCGGGACCGTGCGGACGACGCGCGCCGGTGGCGAGGTCGTCGGGGTGGTGACCGACGACGAGCAGGTGGCCACCGGGAGCGACCGCGGCACCCAGCCGCTGGTGCACCTCGACGAACATCTCGGCCGGGGGGTGGAAGAACTGCACCGAGACCAGGTCCTGGCCTCCCGGCAGGGCCTCCCCCGCGATGACGTCGACCTGCACCAGCTCCACGCTGCCCCTCACGCCGGCCTCGGCGGCGTGCGCTCCTGCCTTCGCCAGCGCCACCGGGGACACGTCGGCGCCGGTCACCTGCCAGCCCTGGCCGGCCAGCCAGACGACGTCGGCGCCCTCACCACAGCCGACGTCGAGGGCGCGCCCGGGCGTGAGATCGGCGACGTGCTCGACGAGACGGGGGTTGGGGTTGCCGCTCCAGACGCGGTCGGACTCGGCGTAGCGGGTGTCCCAGGTCGCCTGGCTGTAGAGGTCCGTGATGTCGGCCGGCATGTCGGTCGGGGCCTCGTGGGCGTCGTGGGCGTCGTGGGCGTGGTGGTCGTGGCTCATGGGGACCACTGTGCCGCTCCGGGTCGACCTGAACGCAAGTCCGGGTGCCCCCGGTGGGGCTCGAACCCACACTGGGCCGCTTTTAAGGCGGCTTCCTCTGCCGATTGGGATACGGGGGCGAGGTGGTCGGCAACGTCATACGGCACGTGGAGTCGACTCCTCGCAACGCATGACGTCACGCTACAAGTAGGTCTTGCGCGCGTAGATCGCGTGCGCGCCGGCGGCCCGGTCGAGGAAGAGCAGCCCGGCGCAGTGGTCGATCTCGTGCTGGAGCGCCCGGGCCTCGAAGGCGTCGGTCGTCACGGTGACGACCTCGCCGGTGCCGGGCAGCGCGCCCCGCACGACGATCCGCGACGCGCGCTTCACGTCCCCGGTGAGGTCGGGGACGCTCATGCAGCCCTCGCGAGCCTTCTCGTTGCGGCTGGACTCCACGACCTCCGCGTTGCACAGCACGAAGGTGCCGTGACCCGTCCGCGTCTTGGGGTGCTCGCTCACGTCGACGCAGAACACCCGCGCGCTCACGCCCACCTGGGGCGCCGCGAGGCCGACGCAGCCGGGGCTGACCCGCATCGTCGCGACCAGGTCGGCCGCCAGCTGCACGGTCTCGGGAGACGTCGGGTCGACGTCGGCACCCGCGGTGGACAGCACCGGCTCCGGGGCGCGTACGACGGGCAGCACCCTCCCGGGCACGCCCAGCTCGTCCTCCGTCCAGGAGGACACGCGATCGTCGCTCACAGCTCGTCGGCCTCCGCCGGGCGCAGCGTCGCGCCGACCCCGAGGTCGCTGGCCACCGACCGGATCGCGGCCTCGACGGCAGCGACGTCGGCCGAGGCGGGCAGGTCGATCTCGGCGATGAGCAGGTAGAGGTCCCCGGCCAGCCGCGTGGTGAGGTCGGTGATGTTGCCGCCGACGCGGGCCACCTCGGTGACGACCGACGACACGATGCCGGCGCGGTCGCCGCCGTGGACGGTGAGCACCCAGGGCGTGCCGTCGCTCGCCGCAGGCTGCTCGACCGGCACCTCCCGCACGGTCACCGTGAGCGTGCCGTCGGTGGTCAGTGGGGCCAGGGCGGCCTCGATCTGGTCGGCCTCCGGGGCACCGGCACAGATCAGCGTCATCGCGAAGTGACCCCGCAGGAGGGTCATCGTGGAGTCCTCGAGGTTGAGCCCGAGGTCGGCGAGGCGACCGGTGGTCTCGGCGATGATGCCGGGCCGGTCATGGCCGAGGACGGTGATGGCGTGCAGCGTGGAGGACGGGGTCACGGCGACATTCTGGCAGCGGCGCGACCGAGCACGTCGTCCAGCATGGGTTCGGTGAGCCGTCCGGTGAACGTGTTCTGCTGGCTGGGGTGGTAGCAGCCGAGCAGCAGCACCTCGCCGTGGGGCGTGGTGACCTCCGCCGACGCGCCGTGGCCGAAGCGCGGCTTGGGGGTCGGCACGCCCCACCCCGCGCCGCGGAAAGCCCCCAGGGCGGCGTCCCACCCGATCGAGCCGAGCGCCACCACGGTCCGCAGCGAGGGCGCCACGAGGGCCAGCTCGCGGTCGAGCCAGGGAGCGCAGCGGGCGCGCTCCTCGGTGGTCGGCTTGTTCTGCGGCGGGGCGCAGCGCACCGCCGCGACGATGCGGGTGCCGACCAGGGCGAGCCCGTCGGCGGCGTCGACGCTGGTGGGCTGACCGGCGAGGCCGACCCGGTGGAGGCTCGCGACGAGCCAGTCGCCGGAGCGGTCGCCGGTGAAGACGCGCCCGGTGCGGTTGGCCCCGTGGGCCGCCGGTGCGAGCCCCACGACCAGCACCTGCGGTGCCTCGGCCCCGAAGCCGGCGATCGGGCGGCCCCAGTAGGGCTGGTCGGCGTAGGCCGCGCGCTTGGCGACAGACACCTCCTCGCGCCAGCGGACCAGGCGGGGGCAGGCGCGACAGACGCTGATCCGGGCGTCGAGGTCGGGGAGGGTGGCGCTCCGCGCCAGGCGTCGTACGCCGGAGGGCGAGGTCGCGACGTCGGTGTCGGGTGGTGCGGGGTCACCCGGCCAGCCGGTGCCGGCCGGCACGGGCGAGGCGAAGGCCCCACCGACGGACGGGTGCGGGAGGAGGGTCACGCGACCATCCTCCCGCCCGTCACTGCGTGAGCGTGCTCAGGGAGCAGGGTTGATCGAGGTCTCCTGGCGCACCTTGTCCGCGGCGGCCGACGCGGCGTCGGTGACCTTGTCCTTGACGACCCCGGCGGCAGCCGTCGCCTGGGCGGCGGCCTCGTCCTTGGCGCGCTGGGCGACGTCCTGGACCTGGGGGTTGCGGGCGACCTTCTGGGCCTGGAGCTTGATCTGCTCGTAGCGCTCGCGTCCTGCGCGGGCGCCCAGGACGTAGCCGACGCCGCCGGCGGCGAGGAGGGACAGCTTGCTCATGGTGGTGCTCCTTCGGTGGGGGTCAGCCGGTTCGGTGCCCGATCGGTCCACGCGACAAACCGCGAGGAGGCCTCAGGGCGTGATCGACCAGGCGATCCCGTCGAGGATGTCGGACTCCGAGACCAGCAGGGTGGCGACCCCGGAGCGGCGCAGGACCCGCGACAGGATCAGCGCCCCTGCGTCGATCACGTCGGCGCGGCCGGGGTGCAGGTAACCCAGCGTGAGCCGCTCGGCGACGGGCATCGCGACCAGCCTGTCGACGAGGTCGTGCACGGCAGAGACCGCCAGCACCTGCTGGTCGATCGCCTCCCGCGCGTAGACCGGCAGGTCGAGCACCCCCGCGGCGACCGTGGTCACGGTCCCGGCCACCCCGACGACCGTGGCGGCCTCGCCGATCACGACCGGCGAGGCATCGAGCGCGGCGTCGATGTCGGTGACGCACGCGGCGACCTGGGCGGCCGTGGGCGGGTCGTCGTGCAGGTGCCGCTCGTGGAGCCGCACCGAGCCGATGTCCATCGAGTGCGCGGCCGTCGGGGCGGAGGTGCCGAGGACCAGCTCGGTCGAGCCACCGCCGATGTCGACGACCAGCACCGGCTCGTCGGGCCGCGACGCGAGGTTGCGCACCGCGCCGGCGAAGGCCAGCGCCGCCTCCTCCTCGCCGGCGAGCACCTCGGGCCGCACCCCGAGCCGGGCGAAGACCCCGTCGGAGAAATCCTGGGCGTTGGCGGAGTCGCGCGTCGCGGACGTCGCGCAGAAGCGGATCCGGGTGACGTCGTGGGCGGCGACCAGCTCGGCGTACTCCTCGATGGCGGCGAAGGTCCGCGCCAGCGCCTCGTCGCCGAGCCGCCCGGTGCGGTCGACGCCCTCGCCCAGGCGCACCATCCGGGCCTCACGCACGGCGACCTCGGGGAGGTCCCCGATGAGCAGCTTGATGGTGTTGGTGCCGCAGTCGATCGCCGCGATCACGAGTCGCCGGCCTCAACGCCCCCGGCGGACTCGGCGGAGACGCACGGTCCGGCGGCCCACCACTCCCCGAGCAGCGCGAGCACCTCGTCACCGAGCGGGTTGACACCCGGGCCGGCGGCGAGCGCGTGGCCGGCCAGCACGTGGAGGCACTTGACCCGGTCGGGCATGCCGCCGGCGCTGATGCCCTCGATCTCGGGGACGTCGTGGCCGGACTGTCGCGCCAGCTCGCCGCGGAAGGCGAGGTAGGCCTCGTGGGCGCCGCGGTAGGCGGCGGTGAGCTCGGGGTCCTCGCCGAGGCGCGCCTGCATCTCCTTCATCAGGCCCGAGCCCTCGAGGGTGCCGATCAGCGACGCGGCGCGCGGGCAGGTGAGGTAGAAGGTCGTCGGGAACGGCGTGCCGTTGGGCAGGCGTGGCTCGGTCGTGACGACGTCGGGGTTGCCGCAGGGGCAGCGGTGGCCCACGGCGTGGATGGCACGCGGCTCCCGGCCCAGCTGGGCGTGGATGGCCGCCTCGTCGGTCGGGTCGATCACGGCTGCTGGGAGCCGTCGATCTCGGTCAGCGGCGGCGGCTCGGCCTTGGGCGGGCGACCGGCGAGCTGCACGGAGTCCCAGGCCTTGCCCCACCAGGCCTCGGGCACCTGGTCGGCGTCCACCTCGGAGGGGTCACGCAGCTCCGACTCGCTCTCGAGGGCGTTGCCGTCCTCGTCGAGGACGATGTAGGAGGTCTCGCCGGGCATGACATAGCTCAGTCGCTCGCGCGCCTGGGCCTGCACGTAGGCCGGGTCGTTCCAGCGGCGCTTCTCGCGCTCGAGGTCGTCGATGCTGGCCGAGCGCTGCGCGATCTCCTCGAGGTAGGCGTTGTTCTCGGCGCGCTGCTCGAGGAAGGCCCGCATCGAGGAGGCGTAGGAGACGGCGAGCACCGCCACGACGAGCACCAGGATCGCAGCCCGCCCGGTCAGCCGAGGTCGCCGCTGACCGTCGCCGCGGGAGGCCGCGGCGCTGCCGCCGGGCCGGGCCGCGACCGCAGGCTGGCGCCCGGTGCGTGCGGTGGACGTCGACCGTCCGGGTCCCGTGCGACCCCGCGGGCGGGACCCGCGGGGCGGCGTACGTCGGGAGTCGGCCATGTCGTGTCGCTCCGGGGTCAGCCCTGGTAGCGCGGGAACGCGGAGGCGCCGGCGTAGCGCGCGGCGTCGCCGAGGTCGTCCTCGATGCGCAGGAGCTGGTTGTACTTGGCGACGCGGTCGGACCGGGCCGGGGCGCCGGTCTTGATCTGGCCGCAGTTGGTGGCGACCGCGAGGTCGGCGATCGTGGTGTCCTCGGTCTCGCCGGAGCGGTGGCTCATCATGCAGCGGTAGCCGTTGCGGTGGGCCAGCTCGACGGAGTCGAGGGTCTCGGTCAGCGAGCCGATCTGGTTGACCTTGACCAGCAGGGAGTTGGCCTGGCC
>NZ_JANNML010000122.1:0-2856 GCF_031397825.1 Nocardioides sp. | reverse complement strand
GCGCTGACGACCGTGGTGATCGCGTCGGCGATCGCGGTGGGCTTCATGAAGTGCGGGTGCCGGGCGAGCCCGAAGCGCACCCACTGCTCCAGCACGAAGGCGGCCTGGTCGACGTCCCAGTCGCTGCCCATCTCGCTCCAGGTCGGTCCGGGGCGCACGATGCTGGCGCGCACGCCGGTGCCCTCGAGCTCCATCTGCAGCGCCTGCGCCAGGCCCTCCAGGCCCCACTTGCCGGCGGCGTAGGACGACATGAAGGGCCGCGGCCGCACGGCCACGTCGGAGGAGACGAAGAGGATGTCGCCGCGGGTGCGGGCGACCATCGCGGGCACGAAGGCCCGCACCAGCCGGTGGGCGCCGAGGATCGCGAGGTCGAGCTCCTGGCCGAAGCGCTCGGTCGGCACCTCGTGGATCGTGCCGGGCCCGACGGAGCCGGCGTTGCTGATGACGACCTCGATGTCGCCCAGGTCGCTCGCCACCGCGGAGGCGAAGGCGGCCACGGAGTCGTCGTCGGTGACGTCGAGCGCGTGCACCACGGCCTCGCCGCCCGCGTCGCGGATGGCCGTGGCGACGTCCTCGCACTTGTCCACGCGCCGTGCCCCGAGCGCGACCGGGAAGCCCGCGGCCGCGAGGGCCAGGGCGGTGGCGGCTCCGATGCCGGACGAGGCGCCGGCGACCACCGCGGGGCGGCGGTCGGGCTGGGCGTACTTGCTCATCGCCTCTCCACCCGCACCGGCATGGCCGAGAAGCCCCGCACGCTCGTGGAGTGGACGCGCACCGCGGCCCGGTGGTCGACCTCGACCGTGCGCACCCGACGTACGAGCTCGCGCAGGGCGACCTGCGCCTCCAGCCGGGCGAGGTTGGCGCCGAGGCAGAAGTGCCGGCCGCCGCCGAAGCTGAGGAGCTGGGCGACCTCGGCCTTGTCGCGACGGATGTCGAAGTCGTCGGGCCGGGAGAAGACCTCGGCGTCGCGGTTGGCGGAGCCGAGCACCAGCAGCAGCTTGGAGCCGGCGGGGGCGACCTTGCCGTGCAGCTCGACGTCGGCCAGGAGGTGGCGGGCGAGCATCTGGGTGGAGGGGTCGAAGCGCAGCGTCTCCTCGATCCACGGCACCACCGGGTCGGCCGCCTGGTCGGGGTCGGCGAAGACCTCGGCGAGCTGGTCGGGGTGGCGGGTGAGGTGGAAGAGCGCGTTGCCGAGGAGCTTGGTGGTGGTCTCGTTGCCGGCCACGACCATGAGGAAGAGGAAGCCGATGATCTCCTCGTCGGTGAGCCGGTCGCCCTCACCGTCCTCGGACTCCTGGCGCACGGCGATCAAGGCGCTGGTGAGGTCGTCCCTGGGCTGCTTCCTGCGCTCGGCGAGCATGTCGGCGTAGTAGCCGAAGAGCACGATCGCGGCCTCCATGCCGGCCTGGGGCACGTCGCGCAGGCCGTCCTCGCGGTGCACGAGCAGGTCGGCGAGCCGGCGCAGCTCGTCGCGGTCGGCCTCCGGCACGCCCATCATCTCGGAGATGACGTCCATCGGGAGCTTGCCGGCGAAGTCCTGGATCCAGTCGAAGGAGTCGTCCTCGAGCGCGCGGTCGAGGTAGAGATCGGTCAGGCGCTGGATCTGCGGCTCGAGCTCGCGCACCCGTCGCGGCGTGAAGCCCTGGGAGACCAGGGAGCGCAGGCGCGTCTGGCGCGGCGGGTCCATCCCGAGGAAGCTCATCACCCGGTGGGCGTCCTTGTTCCACGCGCTGGCGTCGAGGGAGACACCCATCGCGTTGCTGTAGACACCCTCGGTGCGGATCGCGTGCTGGATGTCGGCGTGCCGCGAGAGCACCCATAGGTCGTGCTGCTCGTCGTGGTGCAGCGGCGACTCGGCCCGCAGCCGGGCATAGACCGGGTAGGGGTCGTCCTGGAAGGCGTAGTCGTAGGGGTCGAACTGGATCGCGTCTTCGGTCTTCACTGGTTCCCCTGGAGGATCACGGCGACGACGGCGTCGAGCCGCTCGCCCATCTCGGTGTAGGTCATGAGGCCCATGCCGGCCTGCAGCAGCGCGCCGGAGAAGGCCAACGTCAGGGTCTCGAGCACGACCGGGTCGGCCTTCTCGCCCAGCGCCTCCTTGAAGCGCTCGACGAACTCCGCCCCGATCCGCAGCCGCAGCCGCTCGACGTCCGGGTCAGTGCCGAGCAGGGCCTGCGTCGCGCCCGCGGCCAGCGCCGGCTCGGTCGCCAGCGAGGTCGCCATCCGGCGCGTGACCTGCTGGACGCGGCTGGTCGCGTCGTCGTACGACGCATCGGTGGTCGCCGCGGCCGCCTCGGCGGTGAGGTGGCGCAGGAAGAGCTCGGCGAAGAGGTGGTTCTTCGACGACAGGTAGGTGTAGGCCGTGGCGGCCGAGACACCCGCCCGAAGTGCCACCGTGCGGATGGTGAGCGCCTCGACGCCGACCTCGCGCAGCTCCTCGGCGCCGGCCGCGAGCAGCCGCTCGGCGGTCTCGGCCTGCCGCGCGTTGGGCTCCCGCCGCGGGATGCTGGACACCTGACTGGACACCTGTCTAATCTAGAACACGTTCTCGTTCTTCGGCAAGGGGTGTCGCATGACCAGCAGCTACGACGACCTGACGCGCGAGCAGCTCGCGGTCCTGGTGCCCGAGCTGCTGCTGATCGGTCAGCTGATCGACCGCTCGGGGATGGCGTGGTGCATCTCGGCCTTCGGGCGCGAGGAGATGGCGCAGATCGCGATCGAGGAGTGGGCGGGCGCGAGCCCGGTCTACACGCGGCGCATGCAGAAGGCCCTGCGTTATGAGGGCACCGACGTCATCACGATCTTCAAGGGCCTGCAGCTCGACATCGGCGCTCCCCCGCAGTTCATGGACTTCCG
>NZ_JANNML010000101.1:0-11797 GCF_031397825.1 Nocardioides sp. | reverse complement strand
ACGTCGAGGGACTCGTGGGATCCGTCGCGCTTCAACGCCTCGGCCACCCGGGACAGGGCGGTGTCGAAGTCGACGAGGTCGGCCCAGTCGCCGCGGATGTCCATGGTGGCGATCCCGGTGTGGCCCATGGTCCGCTCATCGAGGGTGACGTGGCGGTGCTCGAGGGTGACGAGCCCGGCGGTGTCCGCGATGGGGGCGATGGCCTGGTCGACGTGGGCGATGACATCTGCCGGTGTGCCGAGGACGGCGCGGGCGATGCGGTGGGCCCGCCAGATCGGGACCTTCCCGGCGGACACCTTGGCGTGGAGGCGTGGCATCCGGTGCCGGATGACGAGGCTGTCGCGGATGAACGCCCGACCCGCCGAGGTGGTCATCTGGTTGACGGTCGCGAAGGGTGCGGCGGCGTTCCAGGCGATGGGTGGGATGCCGAACCACTGGTCCTCGTCGAGGTCGCCGGTGCCGGGCGTGCGGTCGTCGTGGTCCCCGAGGTCGCCAGCTGGCACCGAGCTGCGGTGGGGTGCTTTCCAGGACTGGTCGCCGGGGGTCTCGGGGTGGGCGTGGGCCCACTCGATCGCGAGGTGGAACCGGTCGAGGTTGGCCTGGTCGGCTGCTGCCCGGTCTGTCGGATGAGGGTGATGAGGTCGGTGGGTGTGGGCGCGTCGTCGTCGACCTGGTGGGGGTCGATCACGCCTGCGGCCATGCATCTCGTGTAGTCGAAGACACGTTCGGTTGACAAGCAGTTCTCCACATGGATCCGAGCTCGGGGTCAGGTCTCGACGCCTCCCCGCTGGGCTCGTCGGGTCGACCACCGACCGGAAGTGCTTGACCACCGACAGGTCCCTCCCCGTTGGCCAAACGTTTGACCACCCCGGGAGGGCGCGGTCCAGATGGGCCCGACGCCTCCTCACCGGAGCTCCTCGGGCTCGACCAACGACGGGCGCACGGCGCGGTTCCCCGCTGCAAATCCGGTGGAGTCCAGCGGCTGGACGTGGTGGAGTCCTGCCCGGAGGTGATCGCGGTGGCTGGCTACGGGGAGCTTTCCGACGTGTACGAGTGGCTGATCGGGGACGACAAGCTGTCCCCCGCCCAGGCAGCCGCGGTCTACTACGGCGATGTCGTGGACTCTCTGCCGCCCCACGCGCGCGTCCTCGACTGCGCCTGTGGAACCGGCCAGCTGGCCGTCGGTCTCGCGAGTATCGGCCTTGACGTGGTCGCCGCAGACGCCAGCGACGGGATGGTGCGCCGGACCGAGGAGCTCGCCAGCGAGCAGGGTGTCTCGCTGCGAGCCCTGCGCGCGAGCTGGGACGAGCTGCCGGTCCACCTGGAGGACTCCACGTTCGACCTGGTGTTCTGCGTCGGCAACTCGCTCGGGCACGCCGAGGGCGCAGCCGGGCGCCTGACCGCACTGGAAGCGATGTCGCGGCTGCTGAGTCGGGGCGGGCGCCTCGTGCTCACGTCACGCAACTGGGAGCTCGTGCGCTCGGCCGGCTCACGGGTCGACGTCCGCGACCGACTCATCCGCCGCAACGACCGCGATGCGGTCGTGAGCTACTACTGGCACATCGAGCAGCACTGGGAGCAGGAGCACTTCCTCGAGATCGTGGTCGCCCAGATCGAGCCGGACAGGGCAGTGCGAGCCTGCTCGGAGCGGTTGTCCATCTGGCCCTTCCGCTACGAGGACCTCGTCGCGGAGCTGGGGAGCGTAGGTCTCAGGGTCGAGACCACCACCTTCGACCCAGCCACCGACGGGTACCTGGTCGTCGCCGGGAGGTGCGCCTCATGAGCGAGCAGTTCTACTCGGACGCGAGGTTGTACGACCTGTTGTTCCCCGGAGGCGAGCGGGCCGTGGACTTCTACAGGGCGGAGGCCCGTCGACAAGGCGGATCCGTCCTGGAGCTCGGGTCCGGCACCGGACGCAAGCTGATCCCCATCGCCGCCGACGGGCATCCGTGCGTCGGTCTGGAGCTCTCGCCGGACATACTCGCCGAGGCGCAGCGCAAGGCCGACGTTCGCGGCGTGAAGGTGGAGTGGGCGCAGGGCGACATGCGCGACTTCGACCTGGGCCGGACGTTCGAGCTCGTGATCATCGCGGCCAACTCACTGCTCCACCTGCAGGAGGCCGGCGACCTCGTGAGCTGCTTCCGGTCGGTGCGCAGGCATCTGGCGCCCGGAGCGCGGTTCGTCTTCGACGTGTTCAATCCGAGTGTGCGCATGCTTGCCGGCGCCGACGGCGTGCGGCGCACCCGCGAGGCGTTGGCCTTCCAGGATCCCGAACGCGGCAACGTCAGCGTCGATGTTGCCGAGACCTACGACGCGGCCGCCCAGGTGACTCGCGGGACCTGGTACTTCTCGGCGGACTCCCGGCCCGACTACGTCGTCGTACCGCTGGAGCTCAGGAGCGTCTTCCCCCAGGAGCTGCCGCTGCTGCTCTCACTCGGTGGTCTGCGGCTCGTCGAGCGGTTCGGCGACTGGTCCCGGGGGCCACTCACCGCAGAGGCGGCGCTCCAGCTCTGCGTCTGTGAGTCGGCCTGAGTCGGCCTGAGTCGGCTCATCTTGACCGGTACGACAGGGCGACCGCCCCGGACCGGAACTCACGGCGGTCCACGAGCTCGAGCTGCACGCGCTCGCGCAGGCCGGCGAGCGTGACGTTGATCGAAGAGCGGTGCGGTCTCATCTCGTTGCTCTCCCTGGATGCGTGCCGCGCGTCCACCGGACGCTACTCAGGAGCATCGCCGTGACCGAGGATGAGGGACATGCCCGAGCTCGTCACCCCGACCACCGACCTCCACGACGCCTGGCTCGCCTGCCACCGCGAGTGGGGGCCTGGCGTCCACGAGGACGGCTTCGCGAGCAAGCCCGAGGACGAGGTCGGCTCCGTGGACGGCTTCGCCGCCTGGGTCGCCCGGCTGCACGCGCTGCCGGCCGCGCGGGCCTGGTGGATCGTCGAGGGCGACGAGGTCCAGGGCGGGATCGTCCTGCGCCACGTCAGCACCGAGACGACCCAGCGACTGGGACACGTGGGCTACGGCGTCCGCCCCTCGGCCCGGGGCCGGGGCCTCGCCACGTGGGCGCTCGGCCAGGTCCGCCCCCTCGCCCGGTCCGGGGGCCTGGACCGGTTGCTGGTCGTCTGCTTGGACGACAACGTCGGGTCGATCAGGACGATCGAGCGCAACAGGCGGGATCCTCGAAGAGGTCGTGGACGACCCCCACGGCCGGCTGCGGCGCTACTGGATCGACGTCGGCGACGACGACCTCACCGACCCGTCACCGCCGCACACAGCTCACTGACCGTCCGGGTCCACACCTCGGGATGCGTCGACCAGAAGTCGTGCGGCACGTCGGGGACGGCCGTGAAGGTCCCGTGGCGCACGGTCCGCGCCAGCTGGGCCAAGGGCCAGCTCGGCCGGATGTCGTCGCCGGCGGCGACGAAGGCCATCGGCACCTCGCACTCGGCGAGACCCCGCCACAGCGACTCCCCCTGGATCCACGAGGTGAACGACGCGCCCAGCGCCGCGTGCACCTGGGGCACCCAGGCGATCTCCACGACGGGCTCACCGGGCTTGCCCGCCTCGTAGGCCTCGGACCAGGTGCGGTCGCGCTGCGGACCGCGCCCCGCGATGCCGATGACGGCCACCACCGACGCCGGGTGCTCCACGGCGTAGCGAACCGCCAGGTCACAGCCCCACGAGTGGCCGACCACCACCCACGACGCGACCCCCACGGCCGACCGCACGGCCTCGAGGTCCGCGAGCGCCCGCTCCATGTCGTGCGGCCCGCCGCCGGAGCGTCCCACCCCGCGAGGCTCGGGGAACCAGGCGCGGTGACCGACCGGCGCGATCGCGTCCTGCTCCAGGTAGTGCACGCACCCCGGCCCGCCCGACAGCACCAGCACGTCCGGGCCGTCCCCCGCCACGCCGACGTGCAGGGCGACGCCGTCCACCTCGACGCGCAGCGAGTCCATGCCCGCGGACGCTAGCAACCGTGAGCCACACTGGGGCGATGAGGCGACTTCTCGGCGCCATGGCCCTGCTCCCGGCACTCGCCGCCTGCAGCAGCACGACGGAACCCGGGGCCACCCCGCCGGCGGCCAGCAGCATCCCGGCTCCGCCCGCGGACACGCCCACCACCCCACCCGCCGCGACGCCGACCCCGACGCCGACTCCCGAGCGCCGCGCCAGCCCCGACGACGTCGACGTCTCGGTCGCGACCCGCGCGGTGCGCCACCTCGCGGGCGTCATCGGCCCACGGCCCGGGACCAGTCCGGCGTACGTCGAGGCGGCCGACTGGGTCCAGGACCGGCTCGAGGCCAGCGGGTGGCAGGTGACGCGGCAGCGCTTCCCCACCCCGGCCGGCGTCTCGTGGGGCGTGCCCGTGAAGGCCGGCCCCAGCGTCAACCTGGTCGCGACGCGCGGCGACGTCGCACCCGGCAAGCCCTGGCTCGCCGTCGGCGCGCACCTCGACACGGTGCCACAGGCACCCGGGGCCGAGGACAACGCCTCCGGCGTCGGGGCCCTGCTGGCGACGGCCGACGCGATCGCGGAGACCAGGACCCGGCTGCCCGTCGTGCTCATCGCCTTCGGGTCCGAGGAGCCGCGCGGCCCCACCGACGACGACCACCACTACGGCTCTCGGGCCTACGTCGCCTCCCTCACGCCCACCGAGCGCCGCGGCCTGCGCGGCATGGTGTCGCTCGACCGGGTCGGCGTCGGCGACGTGATGCCGGTCGGCACGCCCGCGGAGCCCAACGCCCTCACCGACGAGATCACGGCAGCAGCCCGGCGCGCGGACGAGGCGACCGTGCTCGACCCCTTCCAGCGCTCCAGCGACCACTGGTCCTTCGTGCGCGACGGCCTGCCCGGGGCGCGGCTGGGCAGCACGCCCTACGCCGGCTATCACTCCGAGGCCGACACCCCCGACGTCGTACGACGGTCCCAGCTCGCCGCCGCCGCCCGCATCGTCGTCAGCTGGCTGAGGTAGCCGCCCGCCACAGGTCGAGGCCGATGTCGACGAGCCCGACGCGGGGCAGCCGCGCCACCTCGGCGAGCGGCCACCAGCGCGCCTCGTCGGTGCTGCCGTCGACCTCCCGGGTGAGCTCCCCACCCACGACGGAAGCCTCGTAGACGACCCGCACCGCCTTCATCGGCCGATCGGTGTCGGCCAGGCGCCGCGAGACCGGGATCGTGTAGCTGTGCACGCCCAGCAGGCGACCGAGCAGCGCGTCGTAGCCGGTCTCCTCCCGCACCTCGCGCACGGCACCGTCCTCGACCGACTCGTCGAAGTCCACCCCGCCCCCGGGCAGCGTCCACTTCTTCTCGTCGGCCTCGTTCCACAGCGCGAGCAGGACCCGGTCCTGGTCGTCGACGATGACGGCGTAGGCGGCCAGACGTGTGTCGTAGTCGGTGTACTCCATCGTCCCATCATGGAATAGACCACCTGGGCGCCGTCGCTATGCCCCCATGACCGTTTCCACGATCACGCTCAACGACCACACGACCATCCCGCAGCTCGGCTTCGGGACCTTCCAGGTCCCGCCCGAGGAGACAGCCGCGACCGTGCGCACCGCGCTCGAGGTCGGCTACCGCCACATCGACACCGCGCAGATGTACCAGAACGAGGAGGGTGTCGGCGAGGCCCTGGCGTCCTCCGGCATCCCGCGCGACGAGCTCTACGTCACGACCAAGCTCAACAACGGCTTCCACGCCCCCGACGACGTGCGCCGCAGCTTCGACGAGTCGCTGGCCAAGCTCGGCCTGGACCACGTCGACCTCTTCCTGGTCCACTGGCCGCTGCCCACCAGGTACGACGGCGACTACGTCTCCACCTGGAAGGCGATGGCCGAGCTCACGCAGGACGGGCGCGCTCGTTCCGTCGGTGTCTCCAACTTCGAGCCGGCCCACCTCGACCGCATCGTGGAGGAGACCGGCGTGCTGCCGGCCGTCAACCAGATCGAGGTCCACCCCTACCTGACGAACGAGGCGGCCCGCGCCGCGTCGATCCGGCACGGTGTGGAGGTCGAGGCATGGTCCCCGATCGCCAAGGGTGCGGTGCTCGACGACGAGGTGATCGGCAAGATCGCCGCCGCCCACGGCAAGACCGCCTCGCAGGTGACCCTGCGCTGGCACCTCGAGCGTGGCGACATCATCTTCCCCAAGTCGATGCGCGAGGAGCGGATGAGGGAGAACTTCGACATCTTCGACTTCACCCTCACCGCCGACGAGGTCGCCGCCATCACCGCGCTCGACCGTGGCGAGGAGGGCCGCACCGGCCCGCACCCCGACACGTTCGACTTCATCCCCGGCTGAGGCTCTCGGCCAGGGCGGTCGCCGACTCCTCGTCGAAGTCGCCGGCCAGCTGCAGACGGCCGTCGGTGATCGGCGTCTCCACCGTGGGGGCGCTGATCACCGTGCCGTCGGCCACCAGCGCGAGCCGGCCACCCGTGGCGGCGAGCTCGAAGGACAGGTCGCCCAAGGACTCGCTGGCACCGGTCTCGAAATCGACCGTGACGACCCAGACGTCCGAGCCGGCCGCAATGCCGGCCTGGGCGTCCTCGACCCCGCCGACGACCACGGCCGGCCCGAGGCTGTACTTCGTGCCTCGGTCGTCGCAGGCAGCGCCCTCCTGGTCGACGCCCAGGGCCACCGGCGGTGCGTCGCAGTCGAGGCCGTCGAACTGCTGCTTCACCAGCGAGTCCGGCGCCGGTGCCTCACTGGTGGCGATCACGGCCCGGACCTCCAACGGTGCCGTCGGCGCGGTCGACGCGGACGGCGAGGTCGGGGTCCGGTCAGCCTGCGGCCGACCTGCGGGCGGCTCGTCACCGCACCCCGCCAGCACGGCGACGAGCAGGGACCCGAGGACCAGCGGTCGCAGTCTCATGCCTGCGAATGTCTCACGCGTCCAGGGCGCGTCCCCAGGTCTCGAGCAGGTGGGCGAGTCGCGACCGCCCCAGGTCTCCGAGCCCCTCGACCAGCCGCTGCTCGTTGGCCATGTGGGCCTCGAAGGCCTCGTCGATGAGCGCGCGGCCCGCAGGCGTGAGGGCGACGACCCGACCGCGACCGTCGAGCTCGCTCACCCGGCGCGTCACCCACCCCTTCCCCAGGCACCGGTCGACCCGCTTGGTCACCGCTCCCGACGAGACCATCGTCGAGGCCGCCAGCCCACCGGGCGTCAGCTCGAAGGGCTCCCCACTGCGCCGCAGGGTGGCCAGGACGTCGAACTCGCCCTCGCCCAGGCCGAACGACCGGTAGACCACCGTGAGCTCCTCGTCGAGGTGCTGCGCGAGCCGCGTCAGGCGCCCGATGATCCCCTGCGGCGCGACGTCCAGGTCGGGACGCTCGACCGCCCACTGAGCCATGATCCGGCCGACGTGATCCAGGTCGCGCTCCATGCGCGGAATATATCCCACCTGGAAACTATTCTTGCTTCCATGGAAAGTATTTCATGGCGCACGGCGGCGATCACCGCCGTCGCGCCGATCGCGTGGGGTTCGACGTACGTCGTCACGGAGCAGCTGCTGCCGCCCGACCGCCCGCTCTTCGCCGCCGTGGTGCGCGCGCTGCCGGCGGGTCTCCTGCTGCTGGCCTACCGCCGTCGACTTCCCCAGGGCGACTGGTGGTGGCGCTCCGCCGTGCTCGGGGTGCTCAACATCGGCCTCTTCTTCCCGCTCATCTTCCTGGCCGCCTACGAGCTGCCCGGCGGCCTGGCCGCGACCCTGCAGGCGACGATGCCGCTCGCTGTCATGGCCGTCGCCTGGCGGCTGCTCCGCGAGCGCCCCGGCGCCGCGCGGATCGCGGCCGCTCTCGTCGGCATCCTCGGCGTCGGGCTCCTGGTCCTCCGTTCCCCCGGTCAGGTCTCGACCGTGGGCCTGCTGGCGGCCTTCGGCTCGGTCGCCGTCACGGCGGTGGGCTTCGTGCTCCTCAAGCGCTGGGAACCGCCGGTCGACATGGTCACCCTCGTGTCGTGGCAGCTCGTCGCCGGAGGACTGGTCCTCGTGCCGGTCGCCCTCGCGGTCGAGGGCGCGCCGCCCGCGATCGACCTGCCCGCCACCGCCGGCTTCCTGTGGCTCGGCGTGGTCGGCACGATCCTGGCCTACACCTGCTGGTTCCACGGGCTCACACGCATGCCCGCCGGGGCGGTCTCCCTCATCGGCCTGCTCAACCCCGTGGTCGGCACCCTGCTGGGCGTCGCGTTCGCGGGCGAGCTCTTCGGCTGGGCACAGGCCCTCGGCATGGCGCTGGTCCTCGGCGGCGTCGTCGCGGGACAGCCCGCCGTGGCGGCCGCCGTACGCCGCCACCGGGCGACCCGCCGCACCGCCTCCGTCCCACCCACCACTCCCCGCGAGCTCGTCGGCGCCGGAGCGCGACGAGAATAGGTCGGTGCCCGACGGGCCGACCTCAGCCGATCGTCACCGTGACCTCGTTGGAGATCTTGTCGTTGTCGGTGTCGACCACGCGGAAACGGTTCTCACCGGGCTTGCCGGTCTGGATGTAGGTCGAGAAGGTCTCGTTGCTCACCAGGGCGGTCACGGGGAAGTCACCCCACGCGCCGCTCTCGAACTGCTGCACCTGGAGGATCGCGCCCTCACCGCCGGGATAGACACCGGTCAGGTCGATGCGCTCCATCGCACCGACCGCGGTCTGCCCGGACTGCAACGAGATCGCGGACTCCGGCTCCTCCTCGGACGGCTCCTCGCTGGGGAACTGGCTGACCGAGCCCTCCGGGTCGGGCGCCAGCGTGATCAGCGGGTCCGAGTCGCGGTTGGTGGGCTCCACCGGCGGCAGGAACATCGTCTCCTGCGCTGTCGAGCCCGAGGTCGCCTCCTCGGATCCCCCGATGCCGAGCACCCGGCTGGCTGCCAGGGCACCACCGCCGAGGATCAGCCCGACGGTCAGCGCGACGGCCACCAGCGCGACGATCCCCGACAGGACGGGATGCCCGTCGGCTCCGGCGGGACGGTCGGTGTCTTCCTCGGCCACGTGCGGTCTCTCCCTGGCTCGGCGTACGTCGGGGCCATTGTCGGCGACGCAGCCAAGCAGACCAAACGCCGGCCCGTGGGCCGAGCCTCAGCGCGGCTCGAGGACCACGACCGGGATCTCGCGGTCGGTGCACTCCTGGTAGACCGCGAAGTCAGCGTAGAGCTCCACGAGCAGCGGCCACAGCCGCGCGCGCTCCTCGGGCGAGGCCGTGTGGGCGCGGACCGGGCGCTTCTCGGTGCGGACCTGGATGGTCGTGTCGGGCGAGGCGACGAGGTTGGGGTACCACTGCGGGTTCTTCGGCAGCCCGCCCTGCGAGGCGACGACCACGACGTCGGCACCGTCGAGCAGGTAGAGCAGCGGCGTACGGAAACGCGTCCCGGACTTGCGGCCCACGTGGTCCAGGAGCAGCGTCGGCACCGGCTTGCGGAAGCCAGCGCCGATGCGCCACTTGCTGCCGATGCGACCGCCGGTGAGCGTGAACACCTTCACCTGCGCCTTGGCCATGTACTTGATGACCTTCACCGTCGCCGGGCTCGCGAGCGCCTTCTTCCGCTTCTCGAGCTGCTCCGGGGTCATCGTCATGTCAGAGGCCACGCTTCCACACGACCTGCTCGTGCAGGTGCCGGCTGCGCCAACCGTCCGGGGTGCGGACCAGCGTGTGGTGGTAGATCCCGCCCAGCTCGACGATCTTCTCCCCGCCCTTCCCGTCGTCCGTGGGCATCGGGTTGTGGAAGTACGCCGAGCAGGTCGCGGCGTCCGGGTCCCCGGCGTCCAGCCGGATGTCGAGCTGCCCCAGGGTGTGCATGCGCTTGGGGAAGAACGCCGGCAGCATCTCGGCCAGCCACGGCTTGACCTCGTCGTACGACGCCGCGATCCCGCCCGACTCGGTGTAGTCGATCTGCGCGTCGGGGGTGAACACGGTGTCCAGCACGTCCCACGCCCCGGTGTCGATGGCGCGGGTGTAGCGGGTCAGCACGTCGGAGATCTCGGCCCGGTCGCTCAGCATCTGGAGGTCCACGTGTGAACTCTGGCACAAAACTGGAACACGTTCTAGTGTGAGCGCATGCGATTCACCTACGCCGAGGCGATGACCCAGGCGCACTACTACGCCCCGCTCGCGCAGGCCGCCGAGGCCGCCGGCTACACGAGCATGACCGTGGCCGACAGCCTGATCTATCCCAAGGAGTCGGACTCCAAGTACCCCTACACCGACACCGGGGACCGCGCCTTCCTCGACGGCAAGGAGTTCATCGAGACGATGGTGCTCTGCGCGCACCTCTTCGCGCACACCACGACGCTGCGCCTGACGCCGTTCGTGCTCAAGCTGCCGGTCCGCCCGCCGGTGCTGGTCGCCAAGCAGGCCTCGTCGCTGGCGTTCCTCTCGGGCAACCGCCTCGGTCTCGGCGTCGGCCTGTCCCCGTGGCCCGAGGACTTCGCCAACCTCGGCGTCGACTGGGCCAAGCGCGGCAAGCGCATGGACGAGTGCATGGACATCCTGCGCGGGCTCACCATGGGTGAGTACTTCGCCTACGACGGCGACTTCTACCAGGTCGACGAGCTCAAGCAGTGCCCCGGCGCGACCGAGAGGATCCCGCTCCTGGTGGGCGGTCACGCCGACGCGGCGCTGCGCCGCGCGGTCCTCAAGGGCGACGGCTGGATGCACGCCGGCGGCGACGGCGAGGAGCTCGACCGGCTGCTGACGCGGCTCGCCGAGATCCGCCGAGAGGAGGGCGACACCCGCGACGACTTCGAGGTGCACGTCATCTCCTACGACGCCTACGACGTCGACGGCATCAAGCGTCTCGAGGACAAGGGCGTCACCGACTGCATCGTCGGGTTCCGGGTGCCCTACATCATGGGTCCGGACACCGAGCCGCTCGAGAAGAAGATCGACGCGATCGAGAAGTACGCCCACAGCGTCATCCACAAGGTCAACGGATGAGCGGCAGCCTGGGCCTGACCCAGGTGCTGCAGGACGCGATCGCGGAGGCCGAGGAGCTCGTCGCCAACGCGCCGTTCATCCGCACCGAGGCCGACCGGCTCGAGGGCTACGACTACCTCTCGGGGCGCATCCGCATGGCGATGCAGATGGCCTTCGACCACGACCTCGACCGGCCGCTGCTCATCAACCCGACCCACCAGTTCTCCCGCCAGGGGCTCGACAACCCCGACGCGATCTACTTCAACGCCTACCTCCGCGAGGGGGTCGAGTACGTCGTGCGCGGACGTCGCGGGTCCAGCGCGGACCTGTCCTTCCAGGTCATGGGCGGCTCGTACAGCGCCACCTCGGCGGCCACGTCGCTGATGGCCTTCGACGACCGCGAGCTCGACGTCGCGGCCGACGGGACCTTCGAGTTCACCTACGTCGCCGAGCCCGGCGCCAAGACCCTCATCGTGCGCGAGGTCTTCAACGACTGGGACACCGAGGAGCGCGGGTTGCTCACCATCGAGCGCACCGACACCCTCGGCAAGCCGGCCCGCAGCCTCACCGAGGACCTGCTCCGCAAGAAGTACGAGGTCGCCGCCCGCAGCCTGGTCGGCAGCATCCAGACGTGGTTCGCCTTCCCCCAGTTCTTCCAGTACAAGGAGCCGGTCAACACCCTGACCGCCCCGCAGTCGACGCCCGGCGGGCTCGCGTCGCAGCGCTCGTCCATCGGTCACTACGAGCTGGCCGAGGACGAGGCGATGATCGTCTCGGTGCCGCGCTGCGACGACTGCGCCTACCAGGCGATCCAGATCGGCTCGGACTGGTACGCCTCGACCGACTACGAGACCCACCAGACCTCGCTCACCAAGGCCCAGGCCGACACCGACCCCGACGGCGT
>NZ_JANNML010000053.1:0-11656 GCF_031397825.1 Nocardioides sp. | reverse complement strand
GGCGGCACCGGCGCCTCGCCGCTGACGTCGCTCAAGCACGCCGGTGGACCGTGGGAGCTCGGCCTCGCCGAGACGCAGCAGACGCTGCTCCTCAACGGTCTGCGCGACCGCATCGTCGTGCAGGCCGACGGCCAGCTCAAGACGGGTCGTGACGTCGTCGTCGCCGCGCTGCTGGGCGCCGAGGAGTTCGGCTTCGCGACCGCGCCGTTGGTGGTCTCGGGCTGCATCCTCATGCGGGTGTGCCACCTCGACACCTGCCCGGTCGGCGTCGCCACGCAGAACCCCGTCCTGCGCGAGCGCTTCTCCGGCAAGGCCGAATACATCGTCAACTTCTTCACCTACATCGCCGAGGAGGTCCGCGAGCTGCTCGCCCAGCTCGGCTTCCGCACCCTCGACGAGGCCATCGGGCAGGTGGGTGCGCTGGACGTCGCCCACGCGGTCGAGCACTGGAAGGCCTCCGGCCTCGACGTGACCCCGATCCTGCACGCGCCCGACACGAGTGCGTTCCCCGACCAGGACCTGCGCTGCACCACGACGCAGGACCACGGCCTGGAGCGCTCGCTCGACGTGACCGAGCTCGTGCCGTTGGCACAGGCGGCCATCGAGAGCGGCGAGCCCGTCCGGGCCCAGGTCGCGATCCGCAACGTCAACCGCACCGTCGGCACGATCCTCGGTCACGAGGTCACCAAGAAGTACGGCGGCGAGGGGCTCCCCGAGGGCACGATCGACCTGACCTTCCTCGGCTCCGCCGGCCAGTCGTTCGGCGCGTTCCTGCCCCAGGGCGTCACCCTGCGGCTCGAGGGCGACGCCAACGACTACGTCGGCAAGGGGCTCTCGGGCGGCCGGATCGTCGTACGCCCCGACCGGGCGGCGACGTTCAACAGCAACGAGCAGATCATCGCCGGCAACACGATCGCCTACGGCGCGACCAGCGGGCAGGTCTTCCTGCGCGGTGGCTGCGGCGAGCGCTTCGCGGTGCGCAACTCCGGTGCCTGGTTGGTGTCGGAGGGCGTGGGCGACCACGGCTGCGAATACATGACCGGCGGCCGGGTGGTCGTCCTGGGCAAGACCGGGCGCAACTTCGCGGCCGGCATGTCCGGCGGCGTCGCCTGGGTGCTGGACCTCAAGGAGTTCCGCGTCAACCGCGAGCTCGTGGAGCTCGGCCCCGTCACCGGTGACGCGGCCGCCGAGCTCGAGCAGATGGTCCGCGGGCACTTCGAGGAGACCGGCTCGCTGGTCGCCGAGGAGCTGCTCGCCGACTGGGACACGGCACTGACCCGCTTCACCGAGGTCATGCCGCGTGACTACCGGATCGTGCTCGAGGCGAAGGCGAAGGCCGAGGCCGACGGGTGTGATGAGAACGAGATCGCCCACGCGATGATGGAGGCGCTCCATGGCTGACCCGAAGGGATTTCTCAAGGAGGGCCGCGAGGTCGCCCAGCGACGTCCGGTCGACGAGCGGGTCCATGACTGGAACGAGGTCTACCCCGACGGGATCGGGCGCGCCCTCCTGCCGATCATCGGCAAGCAGGCCGGTCGCTGCATGGACTGCGGCATCCCGTTCTGCCACCAGGGCTGCCCGTTGGGCAACATCATCCCGGAGTGGAACGACCTGGTCTGGCGCGACGACTGGGAGGGTGCCATCGAGCGCCTCCACGCGACCAACAACTTCCCGGAGTTCACCGGTCGGTTGTGTCCCGCCCCGTGCGAGACCGCGTGCGTGCTCGGCATCAACCAGGACCCCGTGACCATCAAGAACGTCGAGGTCTCGATCATCGACAAGGCCTGGGAGTCCGGCTTCGTCCGTCCCCAGCCGCCGGAGTGGCTCTCGGGTCGCACGGTCGCGGTGATCGGCTCCGGCCCCGCCGGGTTGGCGGCCGCCCAGCAGCTCACCCGGGCCGGCCACACCGTCGCCGTCTACGAGCGTGCCGACAAGATCGGCGGGCTGCTGCGCTACGGCATCCCCGAGTTCAAGATGGAGAAGAAGCACGTCGAGCGCCGCATCGAGCAGATGAAGCGCGAGGGCACGGTCTTCCGGGCCGGTGTCGACGTGGGCGTCGAGCTCACCGGCGACAAGCTGCGCGAGCGCTACGACGCCGTCGTGATCGCCACCGGATCGACGGTCGCCCGCGACCTCGACGTCACCGGGCGTGAGCTCTCCGGGATCCACCAGGCCATGGAGTTCCTGCCCCAGGCCAACCGCGTGGCGCTGGGCGAGGCTGCGACGTCGGACGGCTCGGACCAGATCCGCGCCGACGGCAAGCACGTCGTCATCATCGGTGGCGGTGACACCGGCGCCGACTGCCTCGGCACGTCGACGCGTCAGGGCGCCGCCTCGATCACGCAGCTCGAGATCATGCCCGAGCCGCCGCAGGCACGTCCCGCCGGTCAGCCGTGGCCGACCTACCCGATGACCTTCCGCGTCTCCTCGGCGCACGAGGAGGCGGGGGAGCGGGTCTACGCGGTCTCGACCAAGGAGTTCCTCGGCGACGAGCACGGCAACGTGCGGGCCCTGAGCCTGGTCGACGTGGTCCTCGAGGGGGGCAAGCTGACCGAGATCGAGGGCAGCGAGCGCGAGATCCCCGCCGAGCTGGTGCTCTTCGCCATGGGCTTCACCGGGCCGGAGAAGCCGGGCCTGGTCGAGCAGCTGGGCGTCGACCTCGACGAGCGTGGCAACGTGGCGCGCGACAAGTCCTACATGTCGTCGGTGCCGGGCGTGTTCGTCGCCGGTGACGCCGGGCGCGGTCAGTCGCTCATCGTGTGGGCGATCGCCGAGGGCCGGGCAGCCGCTGCCGGTGTCGACACGTTCCTCACGGGCTCGACCACGCTGCCGGCGCCGATCCCGCCGACCGCCCGGCCCCTGGTGGTCTGACGCTCACGGCCGAGTCGGCGCGATGTTGCACGGGGACCCACCCCGAGGTTGCACCATCGCGCCGACTCGGCCGACGTCATGTGGGCGAACGCTCGATCAACGCTCCTTGGATCGATCAAAGAACCGCTAGGGTAGGTCCGTGCGTAGAGCAAAGATCGTCTGCACCCTGGGTCCCGCGACCAACACCGAACGGCGGATCCGCGAGCTCGTCTATGCCGGGATGGACGTCGCCCGGCTCAACATGAGTCACGGCAGCCACGAGGACCACGCGGAGGCCTACCGTCTCGTCCGGGAGGCTGCTGATGCCAGCGGGCACGGGGTCGGGATCTTCGCCGACCTCCAGGGCCCCAAGATCCGGTTGGAGACCTTCGCCGACGGCCCGGTCCAGCTGCGACGCGGCCAGGTCTGGACGATCACCACCCGTGACGTGCCGGGTGACGCGGTGATCTGCGGGACGACGTACAAGGGTCTGCCGGGCGACGTCAACGTCGGTGACCCGATCCTGATCGACGACGGCAAGGTGCGCCTGCGGGTGACGGCCGTCGAGGACACCGACGTGACGTGCGAGGTGCTGGTCGGGGGCAAGGTCAGCAACAACAAGGGCATCAACCTGCCCGGTGTGGCCGTGTCGGTGCCGGCGCTCTCGGAGAAGGACATCGACGACCTGCGCTTCGCCCTGGGCCTGTCGGTCGACTTCATCGCGCTGAGCTTCGTGCGCAACGCCGCCGATGTCGAGGACGTGCGGCGGATCATGGACGAGGAGGGCGTGCGCCTCCCGGTCATCGCGAAGATCGAGAAGCCTCAGGCCATCGAGAACCTGGACGAGATCGTCGCCGCCTTCGACGGCTTCATGGTCGCGCGCGGTGACCTCGGGGTCGAGTGCCCGCTCGAGGACGTGCCGTTCCTGCAGAAGCAGATCATCGAGAAGGCGCGGCTCAACGCCAAGCCGGTGATCGTGGCGACGCAGATGCTGGAGTCGATGATCACGAGTCCCTCGCCGACGCGTGCGGAGACCAGCGACGTGGCCAACGCGGTCCTCGACGGCGCCGACGCGGTGATGCTGTCGGGCGAGACGAGCGTGGGGGAGCACCCGATCCACGTGGTGGAGACCATGGCACGGATCATCATGGCCACCGAGCGACACGCGTTGGAGCCACGGGAGTTCGGTCAGTTCGAGTCGATCGACTGGGACCCTCACACGCGTGGTGGCGTGATCTCCAAGGCGGCCGACGAGGTCGCGACGCGCGTGGGTGCGTCGTACGTCGTCGCCTTCACGCAGAGCGGGGACTCGGCGCGCCGGATGTCGCGGCTGCGGGGCCCGATCCCGGTGCTGGCGTTCACCCCCGAGGCGCGGGTGCGGTCGCAGCTGAGCCTCACGTGGGGGGTCGAGACGTTCAAGACCGTGGCGGTCGACCACACCGACGAGATGGTGCGTCAGGTCGACGAGCAGCTGCTGCAGATCGGTCGGGTCGAGGAGGGTGACCTCGTGGTCATCATCGCGGGCAGCCCTCCGGGCATCCCGGGCTCGACCAACGCGCTGCGCATCCATCGGATGGGCGATGCCATCAACGAGGTGGCCCCGGCCTACAAGCGCCAGGGCTGAGCCGCGTTAGGGTCGGTCGATGGTCAGACGAGACGGTGGAGCGGACGAGACCACGGGAGATGTCCGGCTGAGGTGGTTCGCCACCCTGCTGTCGCGGTTCGCCACAGGCTCGATGATCGACCTGGGGTCCGGGCACGGCCTGTTCGCCCAGCTGGCGGCCGACCGGGGATGGCGGGTGACGGCGCAGGACGCCCGCGGTGACCGCTTCCCCCAGGACGACCGGATCACGTGGGAGGTCTCCGACGTCCGTGACCTCGACCTGTCCGGCTTCGACCTGATCTCGTGCCTGGGCCTCTTCTACCACCTCACGCTCGAGGACCAGCTCTCGCTGCTCGACCGGTCGCGCGGGGTTCCCGTCATCCTCGACACGCACGTCGCCAACGAGCGTCCGGCACCCATGACGCTCTCGGAGCGGGTCGCACCGCAGGGCTACCGCGGTCGCTACTACCGCGAGCCCGACCAGGCGACGCACTCCACCGCGTCCTGGGGCAACGAGGACTCCTTCTGGCCGCGGCCCCAGGCGCTCTACCGGATGCTCGACGAGCGGGGCTACGACGTCATGGCCTCGGTGCCGTTCTACCTCCCCACCCGCACCTTCTTCCTGTGCCTGCCCCGGGAGGGCGTGGCCGTCACTGCTTGAGCCCGATCAGGCCGTCGAGCCGGGCGACGCCCGCGCGGGTGGACACGCTGATGTGGTGACGGTTGGACCGGCGCCACGGCACGTCGACCAGGTCCAATGCCCAGCAGCACAGCTCCCGGATGTCTGCAGAGCGATTGGAGAACTGCCACCTCGGATAGACGTAGTGCCTCAGCTCGCCCGCCACCAGTCGGTGCACGCGGTTGTGCACGCGTGAGCCGTCGGAGTGGAAGAGCCCGCGGAGGAAGGGCGCAGGGTGCGCCTCGACGATCACACGCTGCCAGTCCTCCAGGACGATGGGGCGGCCGTGCTTGGGGCCCGGCCCGTGCTGCGGCAGGACGCAGGTCCAGTGCGTCCACGCTTTCTGCACGACGACGCACCCGGGTGCGGGGACGAGATGGGTGGCGGCCGACGGGTGAGTCAGCTCCACGAGCCGACGTACCTCCGTGATGATCGCGGGGTACGTCGCGTCGCAGGTGATGCGCAAGGTCCAGCAGCGTCGGGCCTGGGACAGGCAGCCGTCGCCGAGGTAGTAGCCGAGAAGGGCCGCGTAGACCTCGGGGTGCAGGGGCACATCGGCGCATCGTGGGCACTCGGAGGCGCGCGGGGTGAGGCCGCCGTCACGCCAGGTGCGCAATGTCGAGCGGGCTACCCCGCAGAGACGAGCGCAGGCCGACAGTGTCATGCCGGACGCCAGCAGCGCCTCGGCCTGGCGGCGGCGGGATGCGGAGTGCATGTCTGCAGCAAAGCGGGCAGCGCCGACAACCCTGCTTCACGTGCCCCGGGTGGGATTCGAACCCACACTGAATGCTGTTTGAGAGCATCGACTCTGCCGTTGGTCTACCGGGGCTGACCGGCCGAAACCCTAGCCGATCGGCCCCTCCGGGTAACTGCTAGACAAAGTCAATAAAATCACTATAGTTTGGTCGGGACGAGGAATCGGCGGTGGGAGGTCACCCGTGTGGAACCCGTGGCGGTGGGCAGCAGCCAGCAACGCGCGCGCCGTGATCAACGCTCGGGAAGCCACCACGGTGTGCTGCCGTCGCAGGGTCGAGCGGCTCGAGGTCGAGGAGTTCCTCGAGTCCCTCGTCGCACCGGACAGGAGCGCGGCTAGCCTGTCGTCGTGACCCAGGACGCCCCCGCCGCCACCGGCACCGCCAGGAGCCGCACCGTCGTGATCGCCGAGGACGAGACACTGATCCGGATGGATCTCGCCGAGATGCTCACTGAGGAGGGCTTCCGGGTCGTGGGGGAGGCCGGTGACGGAGCCAGGGCCATCGAGCTGGCCGAGCAGCACAAGCCCGACCTGGTCATCCTCGACGTCAAGATGCCGGTCCTCGACGGGATCGCCGCCGCGGAGGCGATCGCGGAGAAGCGCATCGCCCCGGTCGTCATCCTGACCGCTTTCTCGCAGCGCGACCTGGTCGAGCGGGCCCGGGATGCCGGCGCGATGGCCTACCTGGTGAAGCCCTTCTCCAAGGCCGACCTGCTCCCGGCGATCGAGATGGCGGTGAGCCGGTTCGCCGAGCTGAGCATGCTGGAGGCCGAGGTCGCGGACCTCACGGAGCGGCTGGAGACGCGTAAGGCGGTCGACCGGGCCAAGGGGGTCCTGCAGAAGCAGCTCAACCTGTCCGAGCCGGAAGCCTTCCGGTGGATCCAGAAGACGGCCATGGACCTGCGTCTGTCGATGCGCCAGGTCGCTGACGGAGTGGTGGAGCACGGCCCGATGTCGGCCGGAGACTGAACCGTTACCAAGCGTGGGGTCCCGAGTCGACCCCACCGGGGTCCTCTGATGGCTATGCTGCCGCTCTGGACGGGCGTCACCGGACGCCCTACTGACGGGAGTCCTGCGTGCTACAGCGCCTGCTGACCTTGCTCGCCATGCTGATGGTGCTGCTGTTCCCCGTGGCAGCCGCCCACGCGGGTGGTGAGACCGAGAGTCCCGCTCCCAGCCCGAGCAGCGAGCCTGCTCCCAGGCCTGACGGCCCCTACGTGACGGTGCGGCTGGTCGACAAGGACAACGACGACGCCCCCGTGGTCGGCGTGACGCTCACGGTCGTCAGCGAGGCGGGCGAGGAGATCGCCTCCGCGGAGACCGACGCCGACGGGCGGATCATCGTCCCGATCCCGGCGCTCGGCATCTACACCGTCACCCTGGACGAGGCGACGCTGCCCGACGGCATCGAGCTGTCCTCCTCGGTCGCGTCCGAGATCGAGGTGCGGGCGATCCTCGACGGTGCCAACGGCGGCCTGTTCCCGATCGGGACCCAGGAGGTCACGACCGTGTCCTTCGGGGAGCGCTTCATCACGAGCCTGACCTCGGGCATCAAGTTCGGCCTCATCGTCGCCCTCGCGGCCCTGGGCCTCTCGCTCATCTTCGGCACCACCGGGCTGACCAACTTCGCGCACGGCGAGCTGATCACCTTCGGCGCGATCATGACCTACGTCTTCAACCGGGGGCTGGGTCTGCCGGTGATCCTGGCGGGTGTGGCCGCGGTCCTGATGTCGGCACTGTTCGGGTGGGTGCAAGAACGCGGGCTCTGGAGACCGCTGCGCAAACGCGGCACCGGTCTGATCGCGATGATGATCGTCTCGATCGGCTTCGCGCTCCTGCTGCGCAACGTCTACCAGTACACGATCGGCAGCTCGCGCAAGTCGCTGAGCGAATACGTCAGCCAGGCCCGCACGGACTACGGTCCGGTCAGCCTCGCCGACAAGGAGCTGGCGATCATCGTGATCGCCACGGTGACGATCGTCGTCTCCTGCGTGCTCCTGCTGAAGACCCGCCTCGGCAAGGCCATGCGTGCGGTCTCCGACAACCCCGCACTGTCGGCCTCCTCCGGCATGCGGGTCGACGGGGTCATCGCCTCCGTCTGGATCCTCGGGACCGCCCTGACGGGCCTGTCCGGGGTGCTCCTCGCGATCAACAGCCAGGTCAACTTCCTGATGGGCTTCAAGCTCCTGCTCCTGGTCTTCGCAGCAGTGACGCTGGGTGGCCTGGGCACCATCTGGGGCGCGCTGTTCGGATCGATGGTGATCGGCATCATGGTCGAGGTCGGCCCCCTGTTCGGGGTCCCCTCCTCCATCAAGGAGGTCGGCGCCCTGGTCGTCCTCATCCTGGTCCTCCTGATCCGTCCGCAAGGGATCCTGGGCCGACGCGAGCGGATCGGCTGACGATGACTCCCGCACCCCGCCCAGAGCCTGCTTCCCGCGAACGGAGCACCACACCATGACCACCACGCCACTGCAGAAGTCCGCTCCGGTCGTCCGCGCCGCGCGCCCTCACCCTGCGGCGATCACATCGCTGGTCCTGGGCGTCGCGGGCCTGACACTGACCGCGGGGATCACGTCGCCCTTCGCGTGGTGGAAGGCGCAGCAGGCGCTCACCGCCATCGACGCCGCCCCCGACGAGCACCGGGGTCGTGGGCTCGCCCAGATCGGCCGCGTGCTCGGTGTGCTCGGCACCGTCCTCCTGGTCGTCTGGCTGGTGCTGGGCTTTGCGACCGACGCGCTCCCGGTCGACATCGGCACGGTCTTCAAGACCGCCCTCAACCAGGCGCTCGGGCCCAACGCGATCGTCTACGCCCTCGCGGCGATCGGTCTCAACATCCACTTCGGCTACACCGGGCTGCTCAACTTCGGCCAGGCCGGATTCATGGCCGTCGGCGCCTACGGCCTCGCGGTCTCGGTCGTGATCCTGGAGACGCCGTTCTGGCTCGGCATCGTGGCCGCCCTCGTGGCGCCCGTGGTGCTCGCCCTCGTCCTGGGCTTCCCGACGCTGCGGCTGCGTGCCGACTACCTCGCGATCGCGACGATCGCGACGGCGGAGATCCTGCGACTGGCCTTCGGGTCGGTGGAGCTCAAGGACGCCTTCGGTGGATCCAACGGTCTGACGGGCTACGCCAGCACCTACCAGTCCATGAACCCCTACAACGACGCGCTCGACCTCGGCTTCGTCGAGTTCAGCCAGCGCGACCTGTGGTCGATCACCGTGGGCTGGACCCTCGTGGCGCTCTCGCTGCTGCTGGTGTGGGGCCTCATGCGCAGCCCGTGGGGTCGTGTCCTGCGCTCGATCCGTGAGGACGAGGACGCCGTACGCTCCCTCGGCAAGAACGTCTTCGCCTACAAGATGCAGGCCTTGATCCTCGGCGGCGTCTTCGGTGGCCTGGCGGGCCTCTTCCTCGCGCTGAAGCAGGCCTCCGTGGTCCCGGCCGACTACTCGACCAACATCACCTTCTTCGCCTACACCGCCCTGCTCATCGGTGGCGCCGCACGAGTTCTCGGCCCCCTCGCGGGTGCCGTGATCTTCTGGTTCCTCATCGCTGGTCTCGGTTCGTTCTTCGGCCAGGCCACCTCCGGTCCTGACCCGCTCATGCCGACGTTCATCATGGACGACACCCAGGCGAGCCTCGTGCGCTTCATCGTCACCGGGCTCGGCCTCATGCTGCTGATGATCTTCCGCCCCCAGGGGATCTTCGGCGACCGACGGGAGATCGCGATCGATGGACGCTGACAAGGAGTTCCTCAGCAAGGGTGACCCGGGTGACCCGGGTGCCCCGGAGCAGGCAGCACCGGTCGCGAGCCAGCGCCGGGCCGTCGTGCGTCCCGACCTCGACGCCATCGCGGCCGAGCCGGGCGTGGCCAAGCCCGACCCGATCATCAAGGGAAGCGGCATCACCCGCCAGTTCGGCGGCCTCAAGGCCGTCGACGTCGACCACATCGAGATCCAGCGGGGCGTCATCACGGCGCTCATCGGGCCCAACGGCGCGGGCAAGACCACGCTGTTCAACCTGCTGACCGGCTTCGACGTCCCCGACTCGGGCGAGTGGAGCTTCAACGACAAGTCGCTGCAGCGCGTGCCGCCCTACAAGGTGGCCCGGCTCGGGATGGTCCGGACCTTCCAGCTGACCAAGGTCCTGGCCAAGCTGACCGTCATCGAGAACATGCGGCTCGGGGCCACCGGGCAGCGTGGCGAGAAGATGCTGTCGGCCGCGTTCTCGTTCCTGTGGCGCGACCAGGAGCGGGCCAACACCACGCGGGCCGACGACCTGCTGACGCGGTTCAAGCTCGACGCCAAGCGTGAGGACTTCGCCGGCTCGCTGTCGGGGGGCCAGCGCAAGCTGCTCGAGATGGCGCGCGCGCTGATGGTCGACCCCGAGCTGATCATGCTCGACGAGCCGATGGCGGGGGTCAACCCGGCCCTCAAGCAGTCGCTGCTCGGGCACGTGAAGTCGCTGCGCGACGAGGGTCGCACCGTGCTCTTCGTCGAGCACGACATGGACAGGGTGCGTGACATCTCCGACTGGGTCATCGTCATGGCGCAGGGCAAGATCGTCGCCGAGGGCACCCCCTCGACCGTGATGCAGAACCCCGCCGTGATCGACGCCTACCTCGGCGCGCACCACGACACCGACCTGAGCGAGCTGGACGAGAGCGTGCTCGAGTCCGAGGCGCAGGCCGAGCTCGACGCCGCAGCCGCGGCCGAGGCCGAGAGGAGCGAGGACCGATGAGCAACCCCCCGTCCAAGCCGGGCAGCAGCACGCCCGAGCGCGACGTCCACCTGGGCGCGGCCGGCGAGGCCATCCTGCGGGCCGACAACCTCGTCGGCGGCTACCTCCCGGGTGTCGACATCCTCAACGGCGCAGACCTCTACTGCAACAAGGGTGAGCTCGTCGGGATCATCGGTCCCAACGGCGCCGGCAAGTCGACGCTGCTCAAGGCCCTGTTCGGGCTCGTCACGGTCCGCACGGGGTCGGTGACCCTCGAGGGCCGCGACATCACCAACAAGCGCGCCGACCAGCTGGTCACGGCCGGCATCGGGTTCGTGCCGCAGAGCAACAACGTGTTCCCGAGCCTCACCATCGAGGAGAACCTCGAGATGGGCTGCTTCCAGGCGCCGAAGAAGTTCACCGAGCGGTTCGACTTCGTCACCGAGCTGTTCCCGACCCTGGGCACGCGCCGCAAGCAGCGGGCCGGGTCGCTCTCGGGCGGCGAGCGGCAGATGGTCGCCATGGGACGTGCGCTCATGATGGCGCCGTCGGTGCTGCTCCTCGACGAGCCGTCGGCCGGGCTCTCGCCCGTGCTCCAGGACGAGGTGTTCGTCCAGACCCGCAACATCAACCGGGCCGGGGTGTCGGTCGTGATGGTCGAGCAGAACGCGCGTCGGTGCCTGCAGATCTGCGACCGCGGCTACGTGCTCGACCATGGTCGCAACGCCTACACCGGCACCGGGGCGTCGCTGTCCAAGGACCCCAAGGTCATCCAGCTCTACCTCGGCACCCTCGGGGCCGCTGCGTCCTGAGCGCCGACGTCGCCCGCCTCCCGCCCGGTCTCGACCGGACAGGAGGCGGGCGTCGTGCTGTGCCCTGGGGTGGTGCCTGCTGATGCACTGGCGTCGCTGGCGGCGTCCAGGGCCGGCCGGTTCGTCCCCGGACGCACGACGGCCCCGGGATCTCTCGATCCCGGGGCCGTCGGGTGCTGCGGGTGCTGCGAGGGTCAGACCTGGATCAGATCTGGCCGTCGATGTAGTCGATCGCCGCGTTCT
>NZ_JANNML010000230.1:0-4205 GCF_031397825.1 Nocardioides sp. | reverse complement strand
GGCGCAATGTGGCGCGAGCGGGCGCGTGTGGGCGCAATGTTGCACGCCCGGGCCCGCGTCGGCGCATTGTTGCAGGCCCGGCTGCAACGTCGCGCCGACTCGGCGGGTCTTCTGCAACGTCGCGCCGACTCGGCGGGTCTTCTGCAACGTCGCGCCGACTCGGCGGGCAGGCAGCGGTCAGGTGAGGGTCAGACGGCGGTCGGCTCGAGCCACCACGGGCTCGTGTAGGCGATCCCGAGGTCGTTGCCGGGGTGCCCGGCGGGGCCCGGGGTCGCGTTGCGCTGGGTCGGGTCGGCCACGCGCAGCAGGAACCAGTCGCCGTCGGCCAGGTTCACGGGCACGCGGAGCTCGACCACCGGCCCGACGCGGAAGGGTACGACGTCCACGACGGTCGGCACGTCGGTCCCGGGTCGCAGCACCTGGACGTCCAGGCGGCGGCCGGTCCACGACGCGTCGCGCGCCAGGTCGAGGCGCACCGTCACCACGCCCTTGCGCAGCGGCAGCACACCACCCATGCGGACCGGGCGACCACCGCGGGGCTGGGCGGTCGCGTCGACCCGCAGTCCCGACGTACGGGTCGCGAAGAAGCGGCGGGCCCGCATGGCGCGCTTGACCCCGCGGCGGCTGTGCTCCTGGACCCACAGGCCGGTGCGGCCCTTGCCCTCAGGCTCACCCCAGTCGGTGCCGTGCTCGTCGGTCACGCCGGCGATGCCGGTGCGCCAGCCGGCGTTGAGGCACGCGACCAGGGGCGAGGACCGGTCGTCGGCGAAGCCCTCGAAGAGGTAGTCGTCCTCGCGGTTGAACATCTCCAGCGAGACGACCCGGTCGCGCACGCGCCGGTCGTAGGTGAACTCCTGGAAGCGCAGCGGCTCGCGGCCCGGGTGGTTGAAGCCGGCGAGTCCGCCGGCGCCGCCGTCGAGCACGAGGCCGGGCTCACGCCGGAGCCAGTCGAGCAGGGGCTGCATGACGCCGGCCTGCAGGACGTCGACGTAGTGCTCGGTGAACCAGACGTTCACGTGACCGATGAGCGGCTCGGACCACTCGAAGCCGCGGATCGCGGTGAAGCGGCCGTCGTCGTCGGCTCGGTCGGCGAAGCGCTTCGTGCGTGCCCAGTCACCGGGCGTGATGCCGGCGACCTGCTTGTACTCCGGCGGCAGCAGGCCGGCGAGCACGTCGCCGAGGACGTTGTCGGAGAGCGTGGCGTGGTCGGTGAGCGCGGCGACGTCGAGGCCGGCGTTGCGCATCGAGGCGAAGGCCAGGGCGGGGTCGCCGTCACCGTCCGAGAGCAGGGTGTGGTTGTGCAGGTCGGCGTGCACGAGACGTGTGCCGGTGGAGATGCGCGAGCGGCGGGAGGCGCCGACCGTCGGTGCGGTGGAGGCGGAGGCGATCGCGCCGGTGTGGGGGAGCAGGGTGCCGGCCATCAGCAGCCCGGCGCCCGCGGTCAGCGCGCGGCGGCCCAGCGCGCCCGGCAGCAGGTCGGGCGTGGGGGCCGGGTGGGTGTGGCTCCGGGTGTCGTCGCACATGCCAGGTCCAACGAGTCTGGCGGCGCGAGGGTAGGGACGCGCCGGTGAACGGCGGGTGACGGGTCCGGGTCGGGTCAGCGCAGGACGAGGTAGACCGACACCAGGCCGGGCAGCAGGCCCAGCAGCAGCCACGGCGAGACCAACGACCGCTTGTGGATCGCGAGGCCCGACGCCACGGCGATCACGCCGAAGGCACCGGCCAGCACGCTCAGCCCGATGCCCGCCGACAGGGCGTCCTCGTCGACGTACTGCGCCGCGATCCCCAAGCCCCCCGAGAGGTGCACGATCGTCGTCACGACGAGGACGGACATCACCCAGGTCTGCACGCGCTGGAGACGGGCGATGGCCTCGGGATCCGGGGCCTTGCGGGGAGCGTTGGGGTCCATCAGGTGCCGGGCACGATGGACGGGCGGCTCCTGGGTCATGCTTGAAACTACCGCGCGGCGGTGCACGTCGCTGCGGCGGGAGGGCGGCCGATAGGTTGGGCGCATGATCGCGCTGCCGAGCCACGGGTTCGTGGTGCTGTCGATGCCCAAGTGCGCGTCGACCTCCATCGTCAACGCCCTCAGCGGCAAGGCCGACGTCGTGCTGCGCGGGCACCCCCGGCTCAAGCACATGAACTGCCGCCAGTTCCACACGCGGATGGTGCCGATCCTGCGCAACGCGGGCTACCAGCGCAAGGACTACGAGGTCGTCTCGCTCTTCCGTGAGCCGGTCGAGTGGCTCGAGTCGTGGTGGCGCTATCGCTCGCGCCCCGCCGTGGTGACGGAGAACCCCGACAAGTACACCGGCGACATGACCTTCGAGCACTTCGCCGAGCGCTACGTCGCCGGTGACCAGGTGATCACCGGCAAGGTGGGCAGGCCCGCGCGCTTCGTCGCGATGAGCAACGACCTCGACCTCGGCGTCGACCGGATCTTCGCGCTCGACCGCCCTGACGCCTGGCAGGGCTGGATCACCGACAAGATGGACGGCAAGGTCGAGATCGGCACCGCCAACGTCTCCACCGAGCGTCGCGAGCCCGAGCTCACCGCCGCCACTCGGGCCGCGCTGGTCGACTTCTTCGCGCCTGAGTACGACATCTGGGCGCGGCTGCGCGACACCGGCTCCTGGGCGCCCGTGAAGGGTTACGTGCCCGGCTCCTGAGGCGCGGGCCCGCCTCGGTCGGAAAGTGCGGCACGTTTTCGACCTTCCAGGCGCTCAGGAGGTCGAAAACGTCCCGCACTATCCGGGCCAGGACTCAGACGACGTACGACGACCCGCGGCGCAGCTCCTCGACGGACCGCAGGACGATCCGGTCGATGAGGTTCTCGCACGTGGGCAGGTCGTCGATGACGCCGACGACCTGGCCGGAGGCGAGGACACCCGCGCCGGTGTCGCCCTCGACGAGACCCGCCTTCAGCATGACCGGCGTGTTGGCGGCCAGCGTCATCTGGGCCAGCGTGCGGCCCTGGGTCTTCTTCATCGCCCGGCCGTCCTTGGCCAGGTCGAGCCACGACATCCCGCTGGTCTGCTTGTACTCCAGGGTGCGGCGCACCGTGGGGCCCAGGCGCTTGACGGCGCTGGTCTCCTCGAGCTCGCTGACCAGGTCGGTGCGCAGCATCCGGTGGGGCATCCCGTCGACCTTGGCGGTCACGACGGTCCCGTTGAGGTCGTAGCCGAGGTAGAGCTCCTTGACCGCCTGGGGGACTGCACTGTCCTGGGTGAGCAGGAAGCGGGTGCCCATGCCGACGCCGGCCGCGCCGTAGGACAGCGCCGCGGCGAGACCGCGGCCGTCGAAGAAGCCGCCGGCGGCCACGACGGGGATGTCGACGGCGTCGAGCACCGTCGGGAGCAGCAGCGTGGTCGGGACCGAGCCGGTGTGGCCGCCGCCCTCGCCGCCCTGGATCATCACCGCGTCGGCGCCCCAGGCCGCAACCTTCTCGGCGTGGCGGGCCGCCCCGACCGAGGGCATCACGACGAGGCCGTGGTCCTTGAGCTTGGCGATCAGGTCCTGCTTGGGAGCCAGGGCGAAGGAGGCGACGCGGACGCCGTGCTTGATCAGGAGGTCGCAGCGGTCACCGGCGTCTCCGGCGTCGGCGCGCAGGTTGACGCCGAAGGGCTGGTCGGTGCGTGCCTTGACCTCGAGGATCGCCTTCTCGAGCTCCTCGTAGGTCATGGTCGCCGACGCGAGGATGCCCAGCCCACCCGCGTTGGCCGTGCCACTGACGAGTCGCGGGCCGGAGACCCAGCCCATCCCCGTCTGCACGATCGGGTGGCGGACACCGACCAGCTCGGTGAGCGGGGTCCTCAGCAGCTGCTCGATCACGATGCCTCCTCGGGCTTGGGCTCGGGGACCTCGCGGTGACGCAGCGACTTCGGGTCCAGCACCTCGCGGATGATGATCAGCTCCTCGCTGGTCGGCAAGCGGGTCTCGGGGACGTCACCGTCCAGCGTGAGGTCGAAGCCGGTCGCGGCGCGCACCTCGTCGACGCTGACGCCGGGGTGCACGCTGAGCAGCCGCACGGTGTCACCGTCGCCCTTGACGTCGAAGACACCGAGGTTGCTGACGATCCGGTGGATGTCGTTGAAGCGGGCGGCGCCCGGGCCGGCGGCCTTGGCGCGGGCCGGCCCCACGCCCGAGACGATGTCGACGCGCTCGACGAAGACCCGGGGGGAGTGCTTGGGCACCCAGTAGGACGT
>NZ_JANNML010000046.1:0-18670 GCF_031397825.1 Nocardioides sp. | reverse complement strand
GCCGGCATCTCCGCGGTCGCGTGCGTGCTCCTGTCGTTCGTCTACCTGCCGACCAGCTTCGCCGACTTCGAGGGCCTCGGCACCAACACCCTCGAGCTGATCTCCGGCGCACCCGAGGGCAACCCCGCGCTCATCGCGTCGGTGGCCGTGGTCCTCGGCATCGTCATGGCCGCCGGCATCCTGGCCCTGACCGGTTACTTCACCGGCACCGAGTACAAGCCGGTCAAGGACGTCGGCAAGTCCTCGCTCACCGGTGCGGCCACGGTCATCCTGTCCGGCCTCTCGGTCGGCTTCGAGTCGGCCGTCTACACCACGCTCGTCATCGGCACCGCGGTGTTCGGCGCGTTCCTCCTCGGCGGCGCGTCGCTCACGGTGTCGCTCTTCGCCGTGGCGCTCGCCGGCTGCGGCCTGCTCACCACCGTCGGCGTCATCGTCGCCATGGACACCTTCGGGCCCGTCTCCGACAACGCCCAGGGCGTCGCGGAGATGTCCGGCGACGTCAGCCCCGAGGGCGCGCAGATCCTCACCGAGCTCGACGCGGTGGGCAACACCACCAAGGCCGTCACCAAGGGCATCGCGATCGCGACCGCGGTGCTGGCGGCCACGGCGCTGTTCGGCTCCTACGCCACCTCGGCCATCGAGTCGCTCGAGGACGCCGATGCACTCGACGAGCTCACCGGGTTCTTCGTGTTCGACCCGTCCGTGCTCGTGGGCGTGCTGCTCGGCTCGGCCGTCGTGTTCCTCTTCTCCGGGCTGGCCATCAACGCCGTGGCGCGTGCTGCGGGTGCCGTGGTCTACGAGGTGCGCCGCCAGTTCCGCGAGATCCCCGGGATCATGGAGGGCACCGGTCGCCCGGAGTACGGCAAGGTCGTCGACATCGTCACCAAGGACTCCCTGCGCGAGCTCACCACGCCGGGCATCCTGGCGGTGCTGGCGCCCATCGCGGTCGGCTTCGGCCTCGGCGTCACGGCGCTGGCCGGCTTCCTCGCCGGGGCCATCGGCACCGGCACCCTGATGGCGGTCTTCCTCGCCAACGCCGGTGGCGCCTGGGACAACTCCAAGAAGCTCGTGGAGGACGGTCACCACGGCGGCAAGGGCTCGGCGGCGCACGAGGCCACCATCATCGGTGACACCGTGGGCGACCCGTTCAAGGACACCGCCGGTCCCGCGATCAACCCGCTCATCAAGGTGATGAACCTGGTGTCGCTGCTGATCGTCGGCGCCGTCGTGTCGTTGAGCGTCGGCGAGGACGAGAACGACGTCGTACGGATCCTGATCGCGCTCGTCGCGACCGCGGTCATCGTCGGCGCCGTCTACATCTCCAAGCAGCGCGAGTCGGTCATGGGCGACGACGCCGGCACGCCGCCGGCACCGACGCCCACGCAGCCGGTCGCCACGGACCCCACGCGGCCCACACCGACCGTCTGACCCACCGCAGCACCGCACCACCCCGCACGACCGCAGCACCCCAGGCCCGCCCGGTCCCGACCGGGCGGGCCCGGTGCTTCTGCGACGGTGTTTGGATGGACCCATGAGCGGAGCAGTGGAGCGCATCGCGCTGATCTCGGACGTGCACGGCAACCTCACCGCGCTGGAGGCGGTGCTCGCCGACATCGACGCCCGTGGGATCGGCCGGATCTTCAACCTCGGCGACTACGTCGGCAAGGGGCCGCGCGGGCGCGAGGTGGTCGAGCTGTGCCAGGAGCGCTGCGAGGTCAACGTGCTGGGCAACTGGGACGACTTCCTGCCCGACCCGCACCGCGACCACGACGACGACGCGCTGCGCTGGTGGTCCGCGCAGCTCGGCGAGGGCCAGGGGGAGTGGCTGCGCTCGCTGCCCTTCTGCCACGACTTCTCGATGAGCGGTCGCCGGATCCGGCTGATGCACGCCTCCTCGGAGACGGTGCACCGGCGCGTGCGCTACGTGCACGACGAGGCGGAGTTCCTCGGCCAGTTCGCCAACACGGCGGCGACGATCGCGGCGGTCGGCGACGGGCCGGTGCCCGACGTCGTGGGCTTCGGCGACTCGCACGACCCGTTCTACGAGACCCAGCTCGAGCGCCGCACGCTCTTCAACACCGGCAGCGTCGGCAACTGCATGGGCGACCCCACCCCGCTCTACGTCATCCTCGAGGGAGTCCCCGACAGCCTCGGGCCGGCACCCTTCTCGATCGCGTTCGTGCGGGTGCCCTACGACGTCGAGGCGGAGCTGGCACACGCCCGGGAGGTCGGCTGCCCGAGCCTGAAGGGCTACGAGGCCGAGCTGCGCCACGGCATCTACCGCGGCGCGGTCGAGCTTTTCGAGGCGGGTCGCCCGTTGACGGCCTACTACCACGAGGCGGCCAGCCCGCCGGCTTCTCAGCCCGGCACGTGAGCCGCCGCAGCCGGAGGCGCCGACGCGGCGACGCCGTCGGTGAGGACGGTGCCGCCGCGTCGGTCGACCCGGGCGGGGTGGGGACTACTTCTTCTTGAGGACCGTCAGCACGACCTTGGCGGACGTGGACGCGGTCGTGCCGATGCTGCCCCGGAAGGCCGCGGTCAACCTGTGCTTGCCTGGCTTCAGCTTGGGCAGCACGACGATGCGCGAACCGTTGTCGGCGCTGCGGACCGTGTAGGTCCTCAGCTTGGTGCGACCGTCGAAGATCGTCACCTTGCCCGAGGGTCGCAGGCCCGTGGCGGCGAGGGTGATCTTGACCAGGGCGCGCTTGCCCGCCGAGACCTTCTTCTTCACCAGGGACAGCTTGGTGCGCGAGGTGACCTTGGCGACCTTGACCGGAGCCGTGGCGGACGTGCCGGGTGCGTAGCCGGTGCGGTTGGCGGTGACCAGGACGGCCAGGTTGCGGCCCGCCTCGGTCGCCTTGACGACGTACGTCGACGCGTTGGCGCCGCTGATCGGCGCACCGTTGACGTACCACTGGTAGCCGAAGGTCGGCGTCGGCGTGCCGGCCCACGTGCCGGGCTGGACGGTCAGCAGGTTGCCGGCCGCGGGGTTGCCGCTGATCGACGGGGCGGCCGACGCGACGAGTGCGTCACCGAGCTTGGCGAGCACCGGGGCGCTGGCGGCGGTGCCGGACGTGCTCCCGGCCTTCGCGCCCGTCGCCTTCAGCGAGATCTGCTTGCCGAAGTCCTCGCCGACCAGCGTGTACGCCTTCTGCGTGGCACCGGGGATCGCGACGCTGTTGCGCAGCCACTGGTAGGTCGTCGTGACGCTCGGCTGGCTCCAGGTCGGGTCCGCGCCGGTCAACGCCGTGCCGACCTTGCCGGAGCCGGTGACGGTGGGTGCGGCCGACGCGGTGATCGCGTCCGGCTCGGCGGGGGCGATGCCGAGGGCGCTGGTGAGCTGCGACACGACCGGAAGTCCGGCCAGCGTGCCGGTGATCAGGGCGGAGAGCTGGGTGCCGGCCAGGTCTGCGCCGGGGATGAACGAGAGGCCGGTCGCCCCCGGGATCGGGACGCCGTTGCTGAGCCACTGCACGGTCGTCGTGACGCCGGGCAGGCTCCACAGGATCGCGGTGAGGCCGACGACCTGGCCCACTCCGGGCACGCCGGTCAAGGTCGGCAGGCCGAGCAGCGTGAACGTGTCGGGTGCCTCGCCGCCTCCGCCTCCGCCGCCACCGCCACCGCCACCGCCCCCTCCGGTCACGGGGATGTTGACCGCGTTGGTGAGGACGCCGATCGGGAGGACGCCGAGCAGCGAACCCGTGACGAGCGCGGTGATCTGGGTGCCTGCGTCGGCTGCGGACGGCGTGTAGGTGGAGCCGTCGGCGCCGGGGATCGGGATTCCGTTGCTCATCCAGGTGTAGGTGTTGGTGACGCCCGGAAGGCTCCAGATCGGGTTGGTCAGCGTGAGGACCGAGCCGACCGCGGGCACGCCGGAGAGCAGCGGGAGCACGTCGGCGACCAGGGCGAGCGGGTCGGGCGTGCCGCCGCCTCCGCCGGGCAGCGGGATCGCCAGTGCGCTCGTGAGCGTGGCCACCGGGAGGAGCCCGAGGACCGAGCCGGTCACCCGGGCGCTGACGTCGTGACCGGCGTCCGCGAGCACAGGTGTGTAGGTGGCGCTGGTCGCGCCCGCGATCGGCGTGCCGTCGCGCAACCACTGGAACGAGTTGGTGACGAGCAGCAGGTTCCACACCGGGTTGGTGAGGGTGAGCAACGAGCCGACCCCTCCCGACCCGTTGAGCACGGGCAGCTGGAGCGCCAGGAGCTCGAGGAGCTTCTGCTCCCGGGTGGGCTGCGGAGCTGCTGCCTGCGCGGTGGCGGCGGTCGCGATGCCGGCCCCCGAGGCGATGACGCTGGTGGCCACGGCCGCGCCCAAGGCGCGCTTGAGACGGTTCATTGGGTTTCCCTCCCCATAGGGCGTCCCAGTACCCGTCCCAGGTCGCACGTGTGTTTCCCCCTCCGGTGATGCTAGGAGGCCTCTTGACCGTGCGCAGGAGATCGCCTGGATCGGGGTGCCCGAAGGTGCTAGGACGACCGAGTGGGCGTCGTCGCCTGGCTCGAACGGGTGGGGGTGGCCACCCGATCGGGCCACGCCGCTCGTCGGCCGCGACAAGGGCCCTAACCTCGGTCCGTGACCCCTTCTGCCTCAGCCGCCCCCGCTGCCTCCGACCTCCCGGTCCGGCTCCGCGGCGCCCTCCAGCACGCCGGCTTCACCTACGACGGCGTCGCCGAGGTCCTGGGGCCCGAGGGGCACGCCGCGCTCATGCGCAACGAGACCACCCCGGCCCGTCGTCGTACGACGGGAGGCAGCGCCGTGGAGACCCTGGCGCGCCTCTTCCTGCTCCAGACCCCCGTGCCGGTCGCCGACGCCGAGACGGCCCTGCCGGGGCTGCTCGACCGGCTGACCGCGGAGGGCCTGGTCGAGCAGTCGGTCAGCGAGGTGGCGGCCCGCCTGGACATCCGCCCCTACGCGGCCGACGACGAGGCGTTCTGGGTCGTCAGCGACCTCACGCCGGGGCTCGACGGTGGACCGCAGCGCGTCGGGACCGACCACGTGCTCGGGATCAGCTCGGCCTCGACGTCCCTGGCTCAGCTGACGATCCGTGAGCCGGTGGGCCGTGCCCTGGACCTCGGCACCGGCTGCGGGGTGCAGGCGCTGCACCTCGCGGGTCATGCCGACCGGGTCGTGGCCACCGACGTCAACCAGCGTGCGCTGCGGCTCACCCGCTTCAACGCCGCGCTCAACGGCGTGGCCGACCGGATCGACGTGCGCGACGGCTCCTACTTCCAGCCCGTGGCCGGTGAGCGCTTCGACCTGATCGCGACCAACCCGCCCTTCGTGATCTCGCCGGGCACGGGAGAGCGGCTGGTCTACCGCGACTCCGGGCTGCCCGGCGACCGGGTCGTGGAGGACATCGTGCGGGCCGCGCCCGACCACCTCACCGAGGGCGGCTGGTGCCAGGTCCTGGCCAACTGGGTGATCGCCGAGGGCCGTGCGTGGGACGAGCGGCTCTCCGAGTGGCTGGTCGGGGACTGCGACGCGCTGGTCGTGCAGCGCGAGGTCGTCGACCCGTCGGTCTACGTCGAGCTGTGGCTCAAGGACGCGGGGCTGCACGGCACGCCCGACTACCTGCGTCGCTACGACACCTGGCTGTCGTGGTTCGAGGAGCAGGGCGTGGAGGGCATCGGCTTCGGGTGGATCAACCTGCGCGCGACCGGTGCCCAGCCGGGTGCCCAGCCGGGAGCCGTCGAGGTCGTGAGCGACTTCCTCGAGTGGCCCTACGACGTCGAGCAGCCGATCGCGCCCGCCATCCAGGCGTGGGGCGAGGCGGTCCGGGCCGACGTCGACCTGGACACGCACCTGGTCGCGCGCCCCGACGTACGTCAGGAGACGGCGGGGCCCGCCGGCGCCGAGGACCCCGAGACGATCGTGCTGCGCCAGCAGCGCGGCTTCCGGCGCGCCCGGCAGGCCGACACCATCGAGGCGGCGATGGTCGGCGCCAGCGACGGCGAGCTCAGCCTCGGCCAGATCCTCGAGGCGGTCGCGACGCTGACCGACGCCGAGCCCGACATGGTGCGTGACGCCTACCTGCCCGTGGCCCGCGAGATGGTGCGCGAGGGGTTCCTCGAGGTCGAGTGACCCGTCAGGAGGTGCGGTGGATCCCGAGGAAACGACGGAGCGCCTCGGCACCCGTCGCCGACATCGGGTCGTAGGGGCGCACGTAGGTCGCGGGCGTCACGACCACGCGCTGCTCGTCGGCCCCCACCTTGCCGTCCCGCGTCTGCTGCACCCTCCTGCGACGGCCGCTGTCGACATAGCCGACCTTGCGGCTCACGGCTGCCGAGGCGTGGTTGCCCACGACGTAGCCCGACTCGCAGGTCTCGGCATCGAGCTCGTCGAAGGCGAGTCCGACGACGAGCTGCCGCATCAGCGTGCCGGTGCCTGAGCCCTGGTGTGCACGCCCGAGCCACGACCCGGTCAGCACCTGGCGCGTCTGCGCGAAGTGCGGCGCGTGCATGTCCTGCATGCCGACGAGCTCCCCGTGGCGACGGACGACCAGGGCCAGGCGCCACTCCTCGGGCGCGCAGGTCGCCCGCTGGGTCCACCACCAGCGCAGCGAGCTCGTCGGAAAGCCGTCGGGAGACCCTGGTGCGTAAGGCTCCTCGTGCCACGCCGTGAGGAACGGCATCGGCAGGCCGGGAGGCTGGACGCCGCCGCGGACGAGCTCCACGAGCTCGGGGAGGTCCTCGTCTCGCAGGACCCGCAGCTCGAGCGCGCCGCAGGAGATGGTCAGGGCGAACGGCGGGAAGATCTCCTCCAGGGTGAGCATGGCGTGCATCCTCCCCGAGGGCGGGCCGCGGGACAGCGCACTTCCGCGCGTCAGGTCGGGGGCGCTGCCGCGACGACGTCGGTGTGGGTGAAGTCGTCACCCTTGAAGAGCAGCGGCTGCCCGCTCACCGTCGCCAGTGCGTAGGAGAAGCAGTCGCCCAGGTTGAGCCGCGCCGGGGAGCCGGAGCCCTTGCCATAGCGGGAGTAGGCGACGCGCGCGGCTTCGGCGTGCTCGAGCGCGAACGGCACGACCTCGACGCCGAAGCCCGTGAGCAGACGGTCCACTCCCTCACGTCGCCTCCGGCCGAGGACGACCGCCGTCTCCACGAAGGTGGGGGCCGCGATCTGCAGCGTGCTGGCCCCCTCGATGAGGTGCGCGAAGAGCCTGGCCTCGGGCTCACCCTGCACGATCGCGACGATGGCCGAGGAGTCGAGGATCACCGCGGCAGCCCGCGCTGGTCGTAGAGGTCGTCGTCGGTCAGCACCGGCTCGTCGGACAGCGCCTGGGTGTGCCGGCCCCAGGCGAGCAGCCGTTCGGCCAGGCCGTCGCGCTCCTCGCGGTCCCGCCCGGTCGCCTCCTCGAGCGCCTGGCGCACCGCGCCCGTCATCGACGTCCCGCGCCGGGCGGCGAGCGCGGCGGCGAGCCGGTAGACCTCGGGGTCCTTGATGTTGAGCGTCGGCACGACGCCGATTCTACCGTCCACGGTAGAAGTCTCACGCCGCGTGCGCGGCCTGCGCCTCGAGGGCCTGGTCGCGCACCCGCACCAGGTGGGCCCGCACGTCGGAGACCAGCAGGTCGGCCCGTCCCGTCAGCAGGAGCTCGGGCAGGCCCGAGGGGCGGAACCACGCCCCGTGGCGCGGACGCAGGCCCCACAGGGCGGCCTCGACCACGGCGTGGTCGGTCCCGAGCTGGGCGCCCAGCTCCAAAGCCTCGCGCACGTCCTTCATCCGCACCGGTCCCTGGTGCCCGAAGACCCCGTTGGCCTTGCCGACGACCCAGCACAGGGTGCCGGCGAGGTGCTGCGGCGATCGCGGGCGGCGTACGACGTCGGGGCGGGCCGACCAGACGAGCGCGAGCGCCCGGCGCAGGGCGGTGCCGAGCTCGTCGGCGCGAGCCGGGCCGAGCGCGTCGCTCAGCACCGTCGCGGCGACGCCGTCGAGGTGCTCGAGGGTCTGTGCCAGGCGCTCGCGGTCCGCGGGGTCATGCGCCTCGGGCATCTCCTCGCGGTCGTCGAGCGGAGCGGTGTCCAGGGCCAGGACGGCGGCCCGGCCACCGCACGCGTCCTCGAGCCAGAGCAGCGCCCGCTCGTAGGGTGGCGGCTGCGGAGGAGCCGGTGGTGCGGCGCGACGCTCCGCCTCGCGGTCGAAGCGGTGGGCGTGGACCTCCCACCGCGTGCCTTCGATCGGCTCGGTCCACGTGGCGACGAGCCGGCCGTCGACCAGCACCAGGTGTCGCAGCCGGTCGTGCCAGTCAGGGTCGGACGCATAGCGGTCGTGCGGGTCGTCGTGCATCGGGAGCACCTCCGAGCAGGAGCAGTCAGGACAGCGGTCAGCGGATCGAGGACCTCACGGTGACACGCCGCGCGGACAGTCGGCGGGGTTCCTCCACAGGCCTCCCAGCAGGGGCGGCGAAACTTCGACAAGCCATCCGCGGGCCATCCGCGGGGCATCCACGGGACATCCACAGGAGTCGTCGGAAGTCGGAGCGCTGGACAGCACGCGCTACCGTGATCGGCCGTGAGCCCTTGTTGACCCCGCTCACCCCTCTCGCAGCAGTAAGGAAATGGCAACGCAGTGGCACACAAGTTGGTGATCGTCGAGTCCCCGGCGAAGGCCCGCACCATCGGCGGCTACCTCGGCGACGGCTATGTCGTGGAGTCCTCCATCGGACACATCCGCGACCTGCCCAACAACGCTGCCGACACCCCGGCCAAGATCAAGGACAAGTCGTGGGGTCGGCTGGCGGTCGACGTCGAGAACGGCTTCACGCCCTACTACGTCGTGCCACGCGACAAGAAGTCGCACATCTCCAAGCTCAAGGGCCTGCTCAAGGACGCCGACGAGCTCTACCTCGCCACCGATGAGGACCGCGAGGGAGAGGCCATCGCCTGGCACCTCCTCGACGAGCTGAAGCCCAAGGGCATCCCCGTGCACCGGATGGTCTTCCACGAGATCACCAAGGCCGCGATCCTCACCGCGGTGGAGAACCCGCGCCAGATCAACGACGACCTCGTCGAGGCCCAGGAGGCGCGCCGCATCCTCGACCGCCTCTACGGCTACGAGGTCTCCCCGGTGCTGTGGAAGAAGGTCATGTCCGGTCTCTCCGCCGGCCGTGTGCAGTCCGTCGCCACCCGCCTGGTCGTCGACAAGGAGCGGGATCGGATGAAGTTCCGCCTCGCGTCCTACTGGGACCTCGAGGCCACCTTCGACGCCGGGTCCAAGCACGACCAGCGGATGTTCCCCGCCAAGCTGCACTCCCTCGACGGCACCCGCGTCGCCCGCGGCTCCGACTTCGGCCAGGACGGCCTGCTGAAGGACGCGTCCAAGGTCGTCCACGTCGACCGCACGCGGGCCGAAGCCCTGGTCGCCAGCCTGCAGGACTCGACGTACGACGTCCGCTCGGTCGAGGCCAAGCCCTACAAGCGCTCTCCCTACGCGCCGTTCCGCACGACGACCCTCCAGCAGGAGGCCGGCCGCAAGCTCGGCATGAGCGCCTCGGTGGCGATGTCGGTGGCGCAGCGGCTCTACGAGAACGGCTACATCACCTACATGCGCACCGACTCGACGACGCTCTCGGGCGGCGCCGTCGAGGCCGCCCGGTCGCAGGTCCGCGAGCTCTACGGCGCCGACTACCTGCCCGACAGCCCCCGCGTCTACGCCTCCAAGGTCAAGAACGCGCAGGAGGCCCACGAGGCGATCCGCCCCGCCGGCGAGTCGTTCCGCACCCCGGCGCAGACCGGGCTGACCGGCGACCAGTTCCGCCTCTACGAGCTGATCTGGATGCGCACCGTCGCCTCGCAGATGAAGGACGCGGTCGGCCAGTCGGTCTCCGTGCGCCTCGGAGGCACGTCGGCCGGCGGCGAGGACGTCGTGTTCTCCGCCAGCGGTCGCGTCATCACCTTCCACGGGTTCCTCAAGGCCTACGTCGAGGGCACCGACGAGGGGGCGGCCAAGGACGACCAGGAGACCCGCCTCCCGGCGCTCGAGGAGGGCGACTCGGTCTCGGCCGCGTCCGTCTCGGCCAGCGGCCACGAGACCAAGCCGCCCGCGCGCTACACCGAGGCCACCTTGATCAAGGAGCTCGAGGAGCGCGAGATCGGTCGCCCGTCGACGTACGCCGCGATCATCGGCACCATCCTCAACCGCGGCTACGTCTACAAGAAGGGCACCGCCCTGGTCCCGGCCTGGCTGGCCTTCTCGGTCATCCGGCTGCTGGAGGAGCACTTCACCCGGCAGGTGTCCTACGAGTTCACCGCCGAGATGGAGGACGTGCTCGACGACATCGCCGGCGGCCGCAAGGACCGGGTCTCCGAGCTCGGCGAGTTCTACTACGGCTCCGACAACGTCAAGGGCCTCTACGACCTGGTCCACGAGCTCGGCGACATCGACGCCAAGGAGCTCGCGACCTTCCCGATCGGCGACCCCGAGCTGGGGATCAACCTGCGCGTGGGCCGCTACGGCCCCTACCTCGAGGGTCCCGACGACGAGGGCAACCCGGTCGGCAAGCGGGCCAACGTGCCCGACGACCTGCCGCCCGACGAGCTGACCATGGAGAAGGCCGTCGAGCTCTTCGCCAACCCGGCCGGCGAGGAGATCCAGCTCGGCGTGCACCCCGAGACGGGCCTGCAGGTCGTGGCCAAGAACGGCCGCTACGGCCCCTACGTCACCGAGCTGCTGCCCGAGGACGCGAAGAAGAACGACAAGCCCCGCACGGGCTCGCTCTTCACGTCGATGTCGCTCGACACGATCTCCCTCGAGGACGCCCTCAAGCTGCTCTCGCTCCCGCGCGTCGTGGGTGTCGGCGAGGACGGCGAGGAGATCACCGCGCAGAACGGCCGTTACGGGCCCTACCTCAAGAAGGGCACCGACTCCCGGTCGCTGACCTCCGAGGACCAGCTGCTCACCATCGGGCTCGACGAGGCGCTCAAGATCTACGCCCAGCCCAAGCAGCGCGGCCGCGCCGCCGCCGCCCCGCCGCTCAAGGAGCTCGGCAACGACCCCGTCTCCGGCCAGCCGGTCGTGGTGAAGTCGGGCCGCTTCGGTGAGTACGTCACCGACGGCGAGTACAACGCCACCCTGCGCAAGGACGACTCGGTCGAGGCCATCACCCTCGCCCGTGCCGCGGAGCTGCTCGCCGACCGTCGCGAGCGCGGCCCGGCGAAGAAGGCGGCCAAGAAGGGCGCGGCCAAGAAGGCGCCCGCCAAGAAGGCCGCTGCCAAGAAGGCGACCACGAAGAAGGCGGCCACCAAGAAGACGGCGGCCAAGAAGACCACGAAGAAGGCTGCGGCGAAGAAGGCCTGAGTTCGGGGTGCTGGCCGGGCCGCTTCATCAAGGTATGTCGACGAAACGCCACTTCCCATGGCTTGCACCCCGTGGGAGGTGGCGTGTCGCCGTGGGAAGTGCGACGAGTCCTACGCCGGTCGGCCGGCTCGCCGCAAGATCGTGGGAGGTGCCGGTCCGTCTGCATACCTTGATGAAACGGGCCACGGCTGCCCCGCACCCCGCCCCGCACTTCCCGGCGTCGGCGGCGTCTCGTAGGTTCGGCGCGTGAGCAGCGGCGGCGTCTATACCTCGACCGGGGTCTTCGTGTGCTTCGAGGGCGGCGAGGGATCGGGCAAGTCGACCCAGTCGCGCCTGCTCAAGGACTGGCTCGAGGAGCGCGGCCACGACGTCGTGCTGACCTTCGAGCCGGGTGACACCCCGGTCGGCCAGGAGCTGCGCCGCATCGTGCTGAGCCCCGAGACCGGTGCGCTCGCCGACCGCACCGAGGTGCTGCTCTACGCCGCCGACAAGGCCGAGCACGTCGAGACCCTGGTGCAGCCCGCGCTCGACCGCGGCGCGGTCGTGATCACCGACCGCTACGTCGACTCCACGCTGGCCTACCAGGGCGCCGGCCGCGCCCTGGCTGTCGCGGAGGTCGAGCAGGTGGCCCGCTGGGCGACCCACGACCTGCGCCCCCACCTGACCGTCGTGCTCGACCTCGAGCCGGCCGCGGGGCTCGGTCGCTTCGAGGGACGTGACCGCATCGAGGGGGAGTCGCTCGACTTCCACCAGCGCGTCCGCACGGCCTTCCTCGCGATGGCCCAGGCCGATCCCGACCACTACCTCGTGCTCGATGCGCGCGGCTCGATCGACGACCTGGCGGGCGCCGTACGGTCCCGGCTCGAGCCTCTCCTCGCGCAGGCTGCCCGATGACGGCCCTTCGAGACGGTCGCTCCGCTCCCTCCCCAGGAACCGTCTGGGACCAGCTGGTCGGCCAGCAGCACACCGTCAAGGCGCTCTCGACCGCGGTCGCCGGCCACGGCATGAGCCACGCCTGGCTCTTCACGGGTCCGCCGGGCTCCGGCCGCTCCAACGCCGCGATCGCCTTCGCCGCCGCGCTCCAGTGCGAGCAGGGCGGGTGCGGGACCTGCCACGAGTGCCACACCGTCCTGGGCGGCACCCACGCCGACGTGTCGGTCATCCGCACCCAGAAGCTCTCGATCGGCGTCGACGAGGTCCGCGACCTCGTACGCCGCTCCGCTCTCGCCCCTGCCGGGCGGCGCTGGCAGATCATGATCGTCGAGGACGCCGACCGGCTCACCGACCAGGCGTGCAACGCGCTGCTCAAGGCGATCGAGGAGCCGACCGACCGCACGCTGTGGATGCTCTGCGCGCCCACCGTCGAGGACGTCCTGCCCACGATCCGCTCGCGCTGCCGCCTGGTGACCCTGGCGACGCCGACGACGCCCGAGGTGGCGGGATTCCTCACCCGGGTCGACGGGGTCAACGACGCGCTCGCCGCCTACGCCGCGCGGGCCAGCCAGGGCCACATCGGCCGGGCCCGGGCCCTCGCGCGCGACGAGGCGACCCGCAACCGGCGCCGCGAGATCGTGTCGCTGCCCGCCCGCCTGACCAGCCTCGGCGCCTGCATGACGGCCTCGGCCAACCTGGTGGAGGTGACCAAGGAGGAGGCCGACGCGATCACCAGCGAGCTCGACGCGCTGGAGAAGAAGGACCTCGACACCTCCTACGGCGTGGTGGAGCGCGGACGCCGTCCTCGTGAGTACGCCCCCGCGCTCTCCGCGCTCGACAAGGCGCAGAAGACCCGGGCGAAGCGCCGTCACCTCGACGTCGTCGACCGCGGGCTGATGGACCTGGTCTCGGTCTACCGCGACGCGATCGCCGTCGCCGTGCGGGCCACTGGCGCGCTGGTCAACGAGGAGATCCGCGGTGACATCGAGAAGGTCGCCGCGACCTCGACGCCCGAGCTCAACCTGCGCCGGATCGGCTGGATCTTCGAGGCCCGCGAGCAGATGCTCGAGTTCAACGTGCCGATCGCCTTGGCCCTGGACTCCATGATGGTGGCACTGAAGGTGCCCGAAGGGAGCAACAGGTGAGCCGCACGACCCGGATCGTGATCATCGTCCTGCTGGTGCTCGCCCTGGCCGGGGGCAGCGCCCTCGCCGGCCTCTCCGTCCTGCTCGGCAACGACTCCGCGGGTGGCTCCTCGTCAGGCTCCTCGGGATCGTCCGGGCCGGCTGTCGTGGTCTCGACCCCGCCCGCAGCCGGATCCCAGGAGCCACCGGTCCCCGACCTCGAGCCCTTCTACTCCCAGACCATCGCGTGGGAGCCCTGTGGCGACAACCAGTGCGGCACCCTCGAGGTGCCGATCGACTACCGCGACGCGGGCGGCGAGACGATCGGGCTGGCCCTGGTCAAGGTGCCTGCCACCGACCCCGATGCCCGCATCGGCTCGATGGTCGTCAACCCCGGCGGACCCGGCGCCTCCGGGGTGGGCTACGCCGAGGCGGCCGACGACGTGTTCCGGGCGCCGATCCGCGAGCACTTCGACGTGGTCGGCTTCGACCCCCGCGGCACGGGCGCCTCCGACCCGGTCGACTGCCTCTCCGACAACGACATGACCGCCTTCCTCGCGCTCGACCCCGACCCCGACGACGCGGGGGAGGAGCAGGAGCTGACCGACGGCCTGCGGTCCTTCTTCGAGGGCTGCGTGGCCAACAGCGACGCCCTCGTCGGGCACGTGACGACCGCCGAGGCCGCCCGCGACATGGACGTGCTCCGTGCTGCGCTGGGCGAGTCGACCCTCACCTACTTCGGTGCCTCCTACGGCACCAAGCTCGGGGCCACCTACGCCGAGCTCTTCCCCGCCAAGGTCGGCCGCCTGGTCCTCGACGGTGCCGTCGACGTGGCCCTGCCCTCGCGCGAGCAGAGCCTGGGCCAGGCCGGCGGTTTCGAGGTCGCCCTGCGGGCCTTCGTCGACAACTGCGTGACCGAGACCGACAGCTGCTTCCTGGGCGACTCCGTCGACGAGGGGCTGGCCACCATCAAGGGGCTGCTCGACGACATCGACGCCCAGCCCCTGCCGACCTCCGACGGACGCGAGCTCAGCGTCGGAAGCGCGTTCTACGGCGTCGTCACCCCGCTCTACAACCGCGACTACTGGTACCTCCTCAGCCAGGGCCTCAGCACCGCCCTCAACGGCGACGGCACCACGCTGATGCTGCTGGCGGATGCCTACGCGTCGCGGCAGAACGGGCAGTACCTCGACAACAGCACCGAGGCGATCTACGCCATCAACTGCCTCGACGACCCCTATGCCATCGCACCCGACCAGGTGGAGGCGCAGGTGCCCGACTTCGAGGAGGCCTCCCCGACCTTCGGGCGGCTCTTCGCCTGGGGGCTGGTCAACTGCCGCGACATCCAGGTCGAGTCCTCCGAGCAGGCGTTGGACATCCGCGGCGAGGGCGCCGCCCCGATCCTCGTCGTCGGCACGACGCGCGACCCCGCCACGCCCTACGAGTGGGCCGTCGGCCTCGCCGACGAGCTGGCGTCCGGCGTGCTGCTCTCGCGCGACGGAGACGGCCACACGGCCTACAACTCCGACAACGAGTGCATCGACTCCACCATCGAGGCCTACCTGATCGACGGCACGGTTCCGGAGGACGGCACGTCCTGCTGACTCACAGTGGTTCGGCGATGGCCTGGATCCTCGCGGTGGCGAGCTCGATCATCAGCTGAGCGGCCGGCGAGAGCGTGGCGCCCGTGCGGTGCACGATCGCGAAGTAGTCCCACTGCCGCGGTCTCAGCGACACGAAGCCGGCGTGCGGTGCCAGCCGGGGGAGCAGCTGCTCGGCCGCACCGCGCGGGATGACCGAGTCTGCCAGCCCCATCCCGACCAGCTCGACCGCGATCTCGGGGTCCTCGACCTCGATCCGGGTCTGCGGGTTGAGCCCGGTCTCGTGCAGCATGCGGCGCAGGATGATCCGCACGGAGTCGTCGGCGCGGAAGGTCGTGTCGGGCATGACCAGCGAGGCCTTGCCGAGGCGCGCCGCGGTCACCGGTGAGCTGAGACGCTCGGGGTCGGAGCTGATGTAGACGAGCTCGTCACGCGCTACCGGGATCACGTCCATCCCCTCGCTGGTCACGTTGGGGATCGCGATCATCGCCGCCTCGAGCCGCCCGCGTCGCAGGTCCTCCTGCACCTCGGTCGAGTTCTGCCCGACCAGCTCCACGCGAACGCCGGGGTGCCGCGCGAGCACGTCGGCGACCAGGCCGGCCCCGGCATAGAGGCGGGCCACGCCGAACATCCCGAAGCGGATGGTGCCGGTCTCGAGTCGTCGTACGCGCTGGGCGGCGAGCCGTGTCTCCTCCGCCGCCGCGATGGTGCGCTCGGCGTGAGGGCGGAGCGTGTCGGCCACCGTGGTCGGGACGACGCCGCGACCGACCCGGCGGAACAGGCTGACCCCCAGGGTCTTCTCGAGCCCGCGGATCTGCTCGGACACGCTCGGCTGGGCGTAGCCGAGCTCCTCGGCGGCCGCCGTCAGCGAGCCGTGCTCGTAGGTCGCGAGGAAGCAGCGGAGCTGGTGCAGCGAAAGCATAGGCATCTCCTTGAGAACCAGAAGGAAAGAGAGGCTACCCCTTTGTCTCGCACCGACGCAGAATTGTGGTGTCACCGTCGTCTGTCCTCTGAGGGAGGGTCCTCGAATGTTCGCGCACACCTGCACCGCATGCTCCACCCGCTACCTGATCTTCCCGAGCCAGGTCACCGGGATCCGCAACTCCGCCGAGGGCGTCACCGTGGACTTCATCTGCTGGTGCGACGCGCCGCAGAGCCAGGTCACCGGCAAGGCGGCCGAGCGTCGCAGCCGCGAGGCCGTGGCTGCCTGAGCCTCGCTCCCGGCCTCTGCCGCCCGGGTGTCGTGCCGGTTTCGCGCTCCGCGGGAGTGCTCCGTATACTTCCCCGGGTTGCCCGGCAGGTCCTGACTGCGCCGGGCAGCACGCCGCCTTAGCTCAGTCGGTAGAGCGAGTCACTCGTAATGACTAGGTCGTCGGTTCGATTCCGACAGGCGGCTCCGACGAAGGTGGCTCTGATCAGCAGGGATGCTGATCAGAGCCATTGTACGTTTTGGGTCCAGCAGAGTCGATTGACACGTTTGCGACACGATTCCTGAAAAGTTGCCACCGGTCGAGAGGTCGACGGTGGTGTGAGGGCATTCGGGCCGATGCTCACCGGTCGAAGCGAGGTGCTGCCTCCCGCCCAGAATGACTCTCTTACTTGTAGTGCCCCGATAGCCGGGGCACCTCGAGTGAGGCGACGATGTTAAGCACGAGGAGTCCGTATGTCTGCACCGATAGAGTCCTGAGCTCACTCGTCGAGCTGCCGAGCTGACCCGGCTGCGCACCGCCCCGTTCACAAGTTGTGTCGATAGACCTTGGCGAGCTCTGGCTCCAGCCCGCACAGTTGCCGGACGGTTGCGCCGTGAGGCGGAAACGCCCGAACCCGGTGTCTAAATCACTGCTTTGCGACGGGGTATGCCCTATCGGGTGATGCCCACGTCACGGAAGGTCGCCTGTGCGGGCAAACATCGCTCATCCATAGGCCCCGCCAGTTCCGCAGACCGAGGCGCCCAAAGATTGGCGTGAAGATGCATGGCGAGATGGGGTACCGGCGTCGGGTCCCAGCTGGCTCGGCGGTGTACGACGACGCCGTCCACGAGCCACGAGATGCAATCAGGCTGCCAGTCGATCGCGTAGACGTGAAAGTCCGCGGACGCATCGAAACCCAAATCGATCCATGCCGGCGACCCTCGGTACCCGAAGTTGAATGCAGCCAAGTCGTCTCCTGGGTTGAAGTAGACGTTGGTCAACATCCGTGTCGGATGCGCACCGATGAACTCAATGTCGATCTCCTGACGTGGTTCGGACCGATGCAAGAAGAAGCCTGTGACGAGACCTGACCCAGAGGCCGACTTGATCGCCGCTTCGAACCGTCCATGAATGAACGAGTCACGTGAAGCGAACGCACCCGACAGGTAGGGGCGGTGTCCGCGCTCGCTGACGTCGAGGTTGAGGTGGGCACCTTCGTCGCCGTAAGCCACACGTCTGTGAACGAACTCCGCACGATTGCCCGGGAATGTCTCCGAGAGTTCGCGGAACGACTTCGAAGACTCACGCATCGAGGCAGACACGACACACTCGCCCACCAAAGGTGCGGCTGGATAGCTCAACAGTTGCGGCAACCAGCGTTCGCCCTCAGGCAACACCCACGGAGACTCATCCAGTAGTCGAACCTCACCTGGGCTCGCGGGCGGCGACTCGGGCTTCGAGGTGCGTCCATCTCGAAACGCGCCGAAACTGCGCGGCACCCCGGCCGGATAAGGATCGGTCGGCTCATCAATCGCGAGCGCCGAGCACAGCGCTGCCCATTCCCGCCTGTGAGAGCCCTTCAATGACCTGTCCTCTCCGCCGCACCCGACAGCACTAGCTGCGCCAGGTACGCGCACCACTGGCGGCAGCGGGTCATCGCCACCGAGCCCGGGCGGCGGGTAGGCGTCGTGCTCGAGACATACAACGGCCCTCCGCTCAGCAGCAAACTGGGAGAGCGCACCAGCAACGATGGGCGGATCGACCAGCGCATCGAAGGTCTGAAGGACTTCGTCAAGACGTCGACGGTCCAACGGCTCCTCATCGCCGTTGAAGGCCCGCACGCGTAGCCCAAGCATCGACAACGCCATCGATAGCGTCTCCGTTTCGCCGCCGGTGGTCCATCCCAACACTGACCCCGTCGAGGGCGGAGGTGGCGGGGCCGCCGCACGTTCCACGTCGACGACCCCGGCGCGAGCTAGGTACGGAAGAATCGAGTACGAGTTGTCCGAGACCGAGTCGGTGCGCTGAGCCAGCACCGACGACGACACCGCCACCGCATTCAACTCCACCAGCCGATAGTTCATCCACATGTCGACAGGGCCGACGACAGGCATCGACCTCAGCAGATGAGCAGCTCCATCACGAGACAGCACATAACCCGACATGAACCACACCCCTCGTGAAACAGGAAACATGCCGCTGCGCACCCGGCGACGGCGAGCGTCCACGTCAGTGAGCACATACGACAGGTACACGAGCTTCGGCACTCCCCTGCTCGCCTGATCACCGACGGCGCAGCGCCAGCCGCGCTCAATGACGGCCTTCGCGCCGCGGCGAAACCACACGTCGTCTTCGAGAACCAGAACATGGGAATCGCCACCGGAGGCGATGGCCTTCCAAACCTCGATATGGGAGCGGGCAACAGCCACCTCCTGCCTCGACATGCGCACCACATCTGCGGGGTCGAAGCAATCCGACAGTCGAGAGTCGGGCTGAACGAAGAGCTGGTCTCGAATGCAGTAATGGGTGTCG
>NZ_JANNML010000236.1:0-18760 GCF_031397825.1 Nocardioides sp. | reverse complement strand
CTCACGATCACCGAGATGCTGCGCAAGCACGGCGTCGTCGGCAAGTTCGTCGAGTTCTACGGACCCGGTGTCTCGGTCCTGCCGCTCGCCAACCGCGCGACCATCGGCAACATGAGCCCGGAGTTCGGCTCGACGATCGCGGTCTTCCCGATCGACCAGCAGACCATCGACTACCTGCGTCTCACCGGTCGCTCCGAGGAGCAGCTCGCGCTGGTGGAGTCCTACTCCAAGGAGCAGGGCCTCTGGCACGACCCCGAGGCCGAGCCCCGCTTCTCCGAGAAGCTCGAGCTCGACATGGCCACCGTCGTCCCGTCGCTGGCCGGCCCCAAGCGTCCCCAGGACCGCGTCGAGGTCACCAACGCCGGCCCCGCGTTCGTCGAGGCGCTCAAGGACTACACCGACAACCCCGACGCCACCGCCGAGATCGACCTCGACGGCGCCAAGCACACCATCGGCCACGGGGCGGTGACGATCGCGGCGATCACGTCGTGCACCAACACCTCCAACCCCTCGGTCATGATCGGCGCGGGCCTGCTGGCCAAGAAGGCCGTGGAGAAGGGCCTGCAGCGCAAGCCGTGGGTCAAGACCACGCTGGCGCCCGGCTCCAAGGTCGTCTCGGACTACTACGAGAAGTCCGGCCTCACGCCCTACCTCGACAAGCTCGGCTTCAACCTCGTCGGCTACGGCTGCACCACCTGCATCGGCAACTCCGGCCCGCTCATCCCCGAGGTCTCCGCCGCGGTGAACGAGGCCGACCTCGCGGTCGTCTCGGTGCTGTCGGGCAACCGCAACTTCGAGGGTCGGATCAACCCCGACATCAAGATGAACTACCTCGCGTCCCCGCCGCTGGTCGTCGCCTACGCGCTGGCCGGGTCGATGGACCTCGACCTCTTCAACGACGCGCTGGGCCAGGACCAGGACGGCAACGACGTCTTCCTCAAGGACATCTGGCCCACGCCGAGCGAGGTCGAGGAGGTCATCGCGAGCGCGATCACCTCGGAGATGTTCGACAAGGGCTACGCCGACGTCTTCGCCGGCGACGCCCAGTGGCAGGCACTGCCCACCCCCGAGGGGAAGACCTTCGCGTGGGACCCCGAGTCCACCTACGTCCGGAAGCCTCCCTACTTCGACGGCATGCCCGACGAGCCCGAGGCGGTCACGGACATCGAGGGCGCCCGCGTGCTCCTCAAGCTCGGCGACTCGGTCACCACCGACCACATCAGCCCGGCCGGGGCCATCAAGAAGGACTCGCCTGCCGGTCACTACCTCGCCGAGCACGGCGTGGGGCAGCGTGACTTCAACTCCTACGGCTCGCGACGCGGCAACCACGAGGTCATGATCCGCGGCACCTTCGCCAACATCCGGCTGCGCAACCAGCTGGCACCCGGCACGGAGGGTGGCGTCACGCGCGACTTCACCGCTGGTGGCGAGGTCACCTCGGTCTTCGAGGCCTCCGAGCACTACGTCGCGGCCGGCACCCCGCTGGTCGTGCTGTCGGGCAAGGAGTACGGCTCCGGATCGTCGCGCGACTGGGCCGCCAAGGGCACCGCGCTGCTGGGCGTCAAGGCCGTCATCGCCGAGTCCTACGAGCGGATCCACCGCTCCAACCTGATCGGCATGGGCGTCCTCCCGCTGCAGTACCCCGCGGGAGAGAACGCCGAGTCGCTGGGTCTGACGGGTGAGGAGACGTTCACGATCACGGGCGTCACCGAGCTCAACGAGGGCCGAACGCCCAAGACCGTCAAGGTGAAGGCCGACGGCGTCGAGTTCGACGCGGTCGTCCGCATCGACACCCCCGGCGAGGCCAACTACTACCGCAACGGCGGGATCATGCAGTACGTCCTGCGCAACCTGCGCAAGGCCTGACCCACCCGCAGCACCCTCACGACGCGAGCATCCCCGGTCACGGTGGTGCTCGCGTCGTGCGTCGTGCACGGCACCCCACCTGTTTGTTACCCATTTGTGGAAAAGCCGCCACGACGGCCACATCGACGCCGAAGATGGAGCCATGACCGCGATCGTGAGCCGCTTCGTCGCCACAGCCCCGGTGCTGATGGCGGTGCTGGTGGCGGTGCTGGTGGTCGCACCCGGGTCCGCCACGGCTTCCCTGAGCCGCCCGCGGGTGACGGCGCCCGCGGCGATGGTCTTCGCGGTGAGCCTGCCGGACGCACCCGGCAGCATGGCGTCGTTGGAGGACCTGTCGGCCCGCTTGGGCCGCCGCCCTACGCAGGTCATGTGGTACGACGCCTGGTCGCGGGGCACCGGCTTCCCGACGCAGCAGGCGGCCGCCGTCGCCGCCTTCGGCGCCACGCCCGTGATCACCTGGGAGCCGTGGGACCCCGCTCTCGGCACCGACCAGCCGGCGTACGCCCTCAAGACCATCGCCGCAGGTCTGCACGACACCTACGTCACGGCCTGGGCCAAGCAGGCGCGGGCGTACGGCAAGCCGGTGACGCTGCGCTTCGCGCACGAGATGAACGGCACCTGGTATCCCTGGGCGGCCGGCGTCAACGGCAACACCGCCGCCGACTACGTGGCGGCGTGGAAGCGGGTCCGCGGCATCTTCACCCAGCAGAAGGCCACCAACGTCTCCTGGTCCTGGTCGCCCAACGTGCCCTACCCGGGCAGCACGCCCATGGCGTCGCTCTACCCCGGCGACGCCCAGGTGAGCACCGTCGCCCTCGACGGCTACAACTGGGGCGGGCTGCTGCCGGGCACCACCTGGCAGAGCTTCCTCGACGTCTTCGACGACGGTCTCGCCGAGGTGCGCTCCTTCACCGCCAAGACGATCGCCGTCGGTGAGGTCGGCGCACCGGAGGTCGGCGGCGACAAGGCCGCCTGGATCCGCGACATGTTCGCGACGCTGGCCACCCGGCCGGGGGGACTCACCGGCTTCACCTGGTTCAGCCACCTCAAGGAGGCCGACTGGCGCATCGACTCCAGCCCGGCGGCCTTCGAGGCGTTCCGCACGGGGCTCGCGACCTACTGAGCAGAAGCAGGGCTGGGGGCCCTGCGCGAAGGCCGGGCGAGCAGAGGGCCCTCGCGCGCTGCCACGTCCGGTCGAGGAGGGGCTCAGGGCACTTGGCTACGGTGGCGCCATGATCGTTGCCTTCAGCATCAGCCCGACGTCCGGGGACGAGACCGGGGGTGTCTCGGAGGCCGTCGCGGCGGCCGTCCGCGTGGTCCGGGAGTCCGGGCTGCCCCACGAGACCAACGCGATGTTCACCAACATCGAGGGGGAGTGGGACGAGGTGATGGCGGTGGTCAAGCGTGCCGTCGACGTCGTCGCCGAGGTCTCGCCCCGCGTCGGCCTCGTCCTCAAGGCCGACATCCGCCCCGGCTGGACCGACCAGATGACCGCGAAGGTCGAGCGCCTCGAGCGCGCGCTGGAGGACTGATGTCAGAGCAGCTGCCGCCACCCCCAGGTCCGCAGCCGGGATGGGCACCACCCGTGGCGGGCCCGCCACCGGCCGCGTCGCCGTACGGCGTCCCGCTGGGCCCGCCGCCGCAGGGCCCGCCTCCGGGCTGGTCGCCACCACCACCGCCACCGCCCGGCCAGGGCACAAAGGTCGCGATCGTGCTCGGCGTGGTGGGCGCGGTGCTGGTGATCGCCCTGGCGGTGCTGGTGCCCCTCGCGGTGAGCGCGAGCCGGGAGGACGAGCGGGTCGCAGTCGACACGACGCTCGACGCGGTCGAGGTCTTCGACGGCATGCCGACGACCCACGACGACGGGGAGATCATCTACGAGCAGTCACCGCCGGTCGGTGGCCCGCACAACTCGGCCTGGCTCGACTGCGGTGCCTACGACGCCCCGGTCCCGGAGGAGAACGTCGTCCACGACCTCGAGCACGGCACGGTGTGGATCACCTACGAGCCCGGCCTCGACCAGGACGAGGTGGACGCGCTGGCCGACGTGCTGCCGCAGAACGGCATCCTGTCGCCCTACGAGGACCTGCGTGCGCCCGTGGTCGTCACCGTGTGGGAGCGGCAGCTGGAGCTGACCGGTGCGGACGACCCACGGCTGGAGATGTTCATCCGCGAGTTCGGCGCGGGGGAGACCGCCCCGGAGCCGACGGCGTCGTGTGCCGGCGGCCTGCGACCCGACGGCGGGACCAACGCATGATGGCCTCGCAGACCCGCACCTACCGCACCGGCGGGGCCGAGGCGGTCCTCGACCTCACGCGGGACTGCGAGGAGATGGTGCGGGGTCGAGGCGACGGGTTGCTCAACGTCTTCGTGCCGCACGCGACTGCGGGGCTCGCGATCATCGAGACAGGCGCCGGGTCCGACGACGACCTGCTGGCGGCGCTGGGCGACCTGCTGCCGGCCGACGACCGCTGGCGACACCGGCACGGCTCGCCCGGTCACGGACGTTCCCACGTCATGCCGGCGATCGTGCCCCCGACGGTGACGGTGCCCGTGATCGGTGGACGCCTGGCCCTGGGGACCTGGCAGAGCGTGTGCCTGGTCGACCTCAACCTGGACAACCCCGAGCGTGAGGTGCGCTTCAGCTTCGTGGAGTGACGGCGTCGTCGAACGCATGTTCGACTATGATCGATCCATGAAACCCCTCGTCGCACCCCCGGGCTGGCCGCGCGAGGTCCGGCCTCCGGACGCCCCTGACTGGGAGGCGAGTGCCGCCGCGTGGCTGCTCGACCTCTGCCCGGCCGACTACCGCACCTATGCCGGGCTGCGGCGTCACGTGGTGGTGCTGGCACGCTTCGCGGTGCTCCACGTCGAGGCCAACGAGGCGGCCTGCCGTCGTGGGCTCAGCGAGGCGAGGGCGTCGTTCCGCGAGGTCGCCAGCGACGAGGTCATCGAGGCCGCGCTCCAGACCCTCCAGCTCGAGCAGGCACGGCTGATGGGCATCCGGCGCGCGGTCGGGCTGGTGGAGGACGCGGTGCGCGGTCGTCGCTATGTCGCGCGGCTCTGATGTCTGCGTCGGAGCGTCGGAGCGTCGGGTGGGCGGGGTCGGGTCGTGGGCGGTGACTCGTGGGAGGTGCCGGCAGGCTGTCATCGCCCACCCGTCACCTCTGGGCACCGGGGGTCCCAAGACTTCCCACGGCGACACGCCACCGACCACGGGGTGCACGCCGTGGGGAGTGGCGGTTCGTCTGCATCCCTTGGGGAAGCGGAGCGATCAGCCCCGCGCGGGCAGCCGATCGGCGGAGCCGAGACGCCAGAGCGCGACACCGTGCAGCCCGAGCTCCTCGGCGAGCGCGACCCGGCGGTCGAAGGAGCGCCCGTCGGACCACCAGAGCACGGTGCCGTTGGAGAGCTCGGCCCGCCACTCGCCATGGCCCTGCTTCCAGACGGCCGTCGCGTCGTCGGCGCGCACCAGGCGTCGGGCGCCGGCCACCGTGACCGTGCCACCGGAGCGGCCGCGCGGCCAGGTGTAGCCGTAGCCGGCGACGCCCAGGTCGAGCCGGGCCGCGGGCACGGCGTCCAGAGCGGCCTCCACCGCCCGACGCTGCCAGTCGGTCGGGCCGATCGGGCCGGGGCCGGACCAGGTCGGGCCGTGCAGGTCGTAGGTCATCAGCACGACCGTGTCGGCGGCGCGACCCAGCGCCGCCATCCGATAGCCGCGTGAGCGGTAGGCCGCGAGGCTGGTGGAGGCGCTGACGTCGATCGAGACGGTCCGGGCCTCGGGCATGGCGGACTGGAGCGCGCGCACCAGCCGCACCAACCCTGCCGCGTCCACCCGTCGCACGAGCTCGAGGTCGACGTTGACCCCGCCCCAGCCCTGGGCACGGACGACGCCGGCCATCCGCCGGGCGACGCGGTCGACGTGGGTCGGGCTGCTCAGCAGCCGGTGCGCGGCGCGCTCGTCGAAGCCTGCCTGGCGGTTGCTGTAGTTGCTCAGCAGCAGCTCGGAGCGCAGTCCCTCGCGACGGGCGGTCCCCGCCAGGCGTCGTACGTCGGCAGTCGGGCGGGCCACCCACGCACCGTCGGCGGTGATGCTGACCCCGGCCACGCTCAGCGTCGTCAGCCCGCGCGCGTTGTCGGCCACCAGCCGGTCGGTCGCGCTGCCGAGGGCGAAGCCCGTGACGGACAGGACGGTGGCGAGCGTGGCGGCCAGGAGCGACATCACCGGCCCACCCTCGCACGCGCGGCGGCTAGCGTGGCGCCCGTGCACCACTTCGCGAGCGTCGCCCTCGTTGACCGCAGGGGCAGGATCCTGCTCCAGGAGCGGGACTCCCACCCGCGGATCGACCCGGACTGCTGGGGCTACCCGGGTGGTGGCGTCGAGCCCGGGGAGACCTACGAGCAGGCGGCCTACCGCGAGCTCGAGGAGGAGACCGGAGTGCGGCTGGAGCCGGGCACGCTCGAGCTGGTGGGGGAGTTCCGCTTCTGGAGCGAGGCCTGCGGCGGGACCGACGAGTTCCGCCTGTACACCGCGGGCACCGACCTCACCGAGGTCGAGTGCCACGAGGGCCGGCAGATGGTCTTCGTCGATGCCGAGGTCGCCCAGGGCCTCGACCTGACCGCGTCGGCGCGCCTGACGCTGCGAGACTTCCTCGCGTCCCCGATCTACGCCAAGGTGGCCCCATGACCTCGACCCTGCGCGTGATCCCCGTCCCCGGCCCTGGCGCGGAGGACGTCGTCGTCGGCACCAGCGGCCCCGACGAGGGCGCCGTCTTCACGGGGACCGAGGACGGCGCGATCTTCCGGATCAGCCACGACGGACAGAAGGTCGACCGGGTCGCCCACACCGGTGGCCGTCCCCTCGGCATCGAGATCGACCCCGACGGCCGCCTCCTGGTCTGCGACGCGCACGTCGGTCTGCTGCGCATCGACACCGCGAGCGGCGCGATCGAGCCCGTCACCGACAGCGTGGCCGGCACCAGGATGGTCTTCTGCAACAACGCCGCGATCGCCTCCGACGGCACGGTGTGGTTCAGCGACTCCTCGACCAGGTACGGCATCGAGAAGTGGAAGGACGACATGGTGCAGAACACCCGCACCGGTCGGCTGATGAGGCTCTCGACCGACGGCACCGTCGAGGTCGTCCTCGACGGGCTGGGCTTCGCCAACGGAGTGGCGCTCTCGGCGGAAGAGGACTTCGTCTGCGTCGCCGAGACGGCCGGGCGCACCGTCGTACGACGCTGGATCAGCGGCGACCGCAAGGGCATGCGCGACCTCCTCTGCTCCAACCTCCCGGGCTACCCCGACAACATCGCCCGGGGCAGCGACGGCCTGATCTGGGTCACCATCGCGAGCCCGACCGACCCGGTCCTGGAGCGCCTCCAGACCGCCCCCATGGCCCTGCGCAAGCTGGCCACCAGGCTCCCCGAGGCACTGCAGCCCAAGCCGAAGCACACCGTCCGCGTGCAGGCCTACGACAGCGCCGGCACGCTGGTCCACGATCTCGACGTCGACCCGCAGGAGAGCGGTGTGAGCTATCACATGGTCACCGGGGTGCGTGAGCACGAGGGACGGGTCTGGATGGGCAGCCTCCACGAGGGCGCGGTCGCCGTGCTGGAGCGCTGACGGATCGGTGAACCGCCGACGGACCCGTAAACTCGACGACATGGGTGTCCTCGACTCGATCGCCGGACCGCGCGACCTGCGCGGGCTCACCGACGACCAGCTCACGACCCTGGCCGCGGAGATCCGCGACCAGCTCGTGCAGGCGGTCTCGCGCGTGGGCGGGCACCTGGGTCCCAACCTCGGGGTCGTCGAGCTCACCCTCGCGATCCACCGGGTCTTCGACTCACCGCGTGACCGGGTCGTCTTCGACACCGGCCACCAGGCCTACGTCCACAAGATGCTCACCGGCCGGGCCGCCGACTTCGTCAGCCTGCGCAAGGAGGGCGGCCTCTCGGGCTACCCCAGCCAGGCCGAGTCACCCCACGACATCGTCGAGAACTCCCACGCCTCGACCGCGCTGAGCTATGCCGACGGCATCGCCAAGGCCTACGCGATCCGTGGCGAGGACCGCCACACGGTCGCCGTCATCGGCGACGGCGCCCTCACCGGGGGCATGGCCTGGGAGGCCCTCAACAACATCGCGATCGCGCGCGACTCCAAGCTCGTCGTGGTCGTCAACGACAACGGTCGCTCCTACACCCCGACCATCGGCGGTCTCGCCACGGCGCTGACCTCCCTGCGCACCAACCCGCGCTACGAGCAGGTGCTCGACATGGTCAAGAAGCGCCTCAACGCCGTGCCCGGTGTCGGTCCCGCCGCCTACGACGCGTTGCACGCGATGAAGAAGGGCCTCAAGGACGCGCTCGCCCCGCAGGGCCTCTTCGAGGACCTCGGGCTCAAGTACGTCGGTCCTGTGGACGGCCACGACCGCGACGCCATGGAGCACGCGCTCGCCCACGCCAAGAAGTTCGGCGGTCCGGTCATCGTGCACGCGATCACCCGCAAGGGCTTCGGCTACGACGCGGCCGAGCAGCACGAGGCCGACCAGTTCCACTCCCCGCAGCCCTTCGACATCGAGACCGGCGAGGAGAAGGTCCGGGGCCGCATCTGGACCGACGTCTTCGCCGACGAGATGGTCCACCTCGGCGCCCGCCGCAAGGACGTCGTGGCGATCACTGCCGCGATGATGCACCCGGTCGGGCTCGACCAGTTCCAGGCCCGCTACCCCGAGCGCACCTTCGACGTCGGCATCGCCGAGCAGCACGCCGCGACCTCCGCGGCCGGCCTGGCGATCGGGGGCCTGCACCCCGTGGTGGCGATCTACGCGACGTTCCTCAACCGGGCCTTCGACCAGGTCCTCATGGACGTCGCCCTGCACCAGTGCGGGGTGACCTTCGTGCTCGACCGCGCCGGCGTCACCGGCGACGACGGCGCGAGCCACAACGGCATGTGGGACATGTCCATCCTCCAGGTCGTGCCCGGCCTGCGGCTCGCCGCACCGCGCGACGCGACCCGGCTGCGCGAGCTGCTCAACGAGGCCGTCGACGTCGACGACGCCCCCACCGTCGTGCGCTTCTCCAAGGGTCCGCCTCCGGCCGACATGCCCACGCACGCCAAGGCCGGCAACGCCGACGTGCTGGTGCGCTCGGGCGCCAAGGACGTGCTCGTGGTCGCCGTCGGATCGATGTGCGAGGTCGCCGTCGAGGTCGCGGAGCGCCTCGGTGCCCAGGGCATCGGGGTCACCGTCGTCGACCCCCGCTGGGTCAAGCCGGTCGACCCTGCGATCGTCGAGCTCGCCCGCGAGCACCGGCTCGTGGTCAGCGTCGAGGACGGCGGCCGCATCGGTGGCTGTGGGGCGGTGCTGCTGCAGACCCTCAACGACGCCGGCGTCACGACGCCCTTCCGCCTGCACGGCATCCCGCAGGAGTTCCTGCACCACGCCAAGCGCGCCGCCATCCTCGAGAAGATCGGCCTGACGCCCCAGGCGATCGCGCGTGGCATCGTCGAGGACATCACCGCGCTCGACACGGTGGGCACCGACGAGTCCGTGGTCGATGTCGACCACCAGCTCTGAGGCACGAGGAAGGGGCGGGCTCCATCAAGGCACTCGTTCTCGGGATCGTGGCTTGCCTGGCGCTGGCCGGGTGCTCCAGTGCGCCTGATGACGCAGCGCCCCAGGCCGCCCCGAGCGGGTCTGTCGCACCCAACGAGACCACGGTCCCGGTCCCACCCGACCTGCTCGCCGAGTTCCGCGGGCTGCTGACCCGCCGCGCGGACGCCGTACGACGAGGGGACCGGGCCGTCTTCGAGCGCGGCGTCGCGAAGGGTCGCCCGACGTTCCTGGACGAGCAGCGCACCTACTTCGACAACCTGACCCAGCTCCCGATCGCGGAGCTGGCCTACGCCGTCGACCGGGGGAGCCTGCTGCGCGAGGGCGACGACTACTGGGTGGCCGTCGACGTCGTCCTCCAGCTCGAGGGCTTCGACGCCCTGCCCGTCACCATGCGCGACCGCTACCGCTTCTCGCCGTCCCTGCGCGACCCCGGGGCCTTCGTGCTCAGCTCTGTCACCGACCCGGCCTGGGAGCAGCTCAACGACACCCAGCCCCAGCCGTGGGACCTCGGACCCATCGACGTGGTCCGCGGCGTGGGGGTGCTGGGCATCTTCGACGACGCCAGCCTGGGGTCCTCAGCCGGGCTCGTGTCGTCGGTGGAGCGGGGGATCGCGGACGTCGCGGCCCAGGTGCCCTACGACTGGGACCGCAGCGTCGTCCTCTACGCGCTGTCCGACCCGGCGTTCCTGAGCAGCATCGACGACCTGCCGGGGGGTGACCCGACCGCCATCGACGGGGTGGCGTTCCCGGTCGACGCCGGCCCCGGCAGCACCGAGATCGCCTCCACGCGCTTCGTCCTCAACCCCACGATGCTCGGCAGGGACGGGATCGAGCGCGACCGCCTGGTCCGGCACGAGCTCACGCACGTGGCGCTGGGACAGCGCGACGACCAGGCGCCTGCATGGCTCAGCGAGGGTCTTGCGGAATACGTCTCCGTGCAGCCGCTGGCACCCGAGGACCGACGCATCACCCAGGACGCCATCGACGCGGCCGAGACCGGGGGCGACGCCCTGCCGGACGACGAGACCTTCAACGGCGACGCGTCCTCGGCCAACTACGGCCTGTCGTGGTGGGCCTGCGAGTACGTCGCGGCGACCTACGGTCCCTCGATGCTCTGGACGCTGCTCGACTACGTCACGGTCCCCGGTGCCGACCCCGGCAAGCGGATGCAGATGGCGATCGGGCTCAACTCCCGCCAGCTCGCCCGAGCCGGGGCCGAGCTGCTGATCGCGACGTTCGACCCGGCGTTCCTCGAGCCGAGCCCCAGCCCGACCCCCAGCCCGACCCCCAGCCCGACGGCCACCCCGGTGGGGTGAGAGAGACCTTGCCGTCGGGCAGGAGCGGGAGGACATTGGTGGCGTGGGCACCCCCGCGTTGCTGGGAGGCAACGACTTCGTCACCGACGGCGGTCTCGAGACCGACCTGATCTTCAACCACGGCCTGGACCTGCCGGAGTTCGCAGCGTTCCCGCTCGTCGACGACGCCGCCGGGCGGGCACTCCTGCGTGACTACTTCCAGGGCTACGTCGAGATCGCCCGTCGCGCGGGCAGCGGGCTCCTGCTCGAGACGCCGACCTGGCGGGCCAACCCCGACTGGGGGCTCCGCGTCGGCTACGACCGCCGCAGCCTCGACCTCGCCAACCGCCAGGCGGTCCACCTGCTCACCGAGCTGCGCGCCGAGCGACCGGTCGACGGACCGGTCCTGATCAGCGGCACGGTCGGTCCGCGCGGCGACGGCTACGTGGCGGGGGAGCACACCGATCCCGACGAGGCGGCTGCCTACCACGCACCCCAGCTCGCTGCGCTCGCCTCCGCGGGGGCCGACCTTGCCACGGCGTACACGCTGACCGGCACCGGGGAGGCGATCGGCGTCGTCCGGGCCGCGCGAGAGGTGGGGCTGCCCGTCGCGATCTCCTTCACCGTCGAGACCGACGGCCGGCTGCCCGACGGCAGCACGCTCGCGGATGCGGTCGCCGTCGTCGATGCGGTCGACGCTCCCGACTGGTTCCTCGTCAACTGCGCGCACCCGCTCCACGTCGAGCCCGGATTGGCGGGCCGCGCAGACGACGGCACGGGCGGCGGTGCTTGGCTGGACCGGATCGTCGGGCTGCGGCCCAACGCCTCGACCCTCACGCATGCCGAGCTCGACGCCAGCGAGGTCCTCGACCCGGGGGACCTGGACCTCCTTGCGAGCTCGTTCGAGCACCTGCGCGCGCTGTTGCCGCAGCTCCAGGTCGTGGGCGGCTGCTGCGGCACCGACGTCCGCCACGTCGCCCGCCTCTGGGGGCAGCGACCGCAGGGGCATATCGTTCCCCCGTGACCACCGAACCCCGGCTCGTCCACATCCTCGACGAGGTGCCAGAGCTCGACGACACCTCGTCGCTGACCATGGTGGTGGTCCTCGACGGCTTCCTCGACGCGGGCAACGCGGCCGCGATCGCCAGCCGCCACCTCGTCGCGCTGACCGAGGGCCGGGTCGCCCCGGCCGGCACGGGCCAGAGCTTGGGGGCCCAGAGCAACGGACCGGTCGTCGCGACCTTCGACGTCGACCAGTTCCACGACTACCGCGCCCGCCGCCCCGCGATGTCCTTCGTCCGCGACCACTACGAGGGCTATGACGCCCCGCGCCTGGTCGTCCGTCTCCTGCACGACTCCGGGGACACTCCCTACCTCCTGCTGCAGGGCCCCGAGCCCGACAACCGGTGGGAGGCCTTCGCCCGCGCGGTGCTCGAGGTCGTCGAGCGCTTCGGCGTGACACGCGTGGTGAGCATGGGATCGGTGCCGATGGCCGTGCCGCACACCCGGCCCATCGCGATCACCCACCACGCCAACAACGCCGACCTCATCTCCGGTGACAGTCCCTGGCGAGGCGAGCTGCGCATCCCCAGCAGTGCGCAGGCGCTGCTCGAGGTGCGCCTGGGCGAGTGGGGCCACGACGCCATGGGTTTCGTCGCCCACATCCCGCACTACCTCGCCCAGCTCGACTATCCGCGGGCGTCGCTGGCGCTGCTCGAGAACGTCGAGAAGGCCGGTCGCCTGATCGTGGACCTCACCGACCTCCGCGCCGAGTCCGAGGACCGTGAGGAGGAGGTCGCGCGCTACCTGTCCTCCAACGAGGAGGTCGCCGACGTGGTCGAGGCCCTCGAGCGTCAGTACGACGCGTTCGAGCGCGCCGAGGAGTCCGGCGCCAGCCTGCTCGCCGACGACCAGCCGCTGCCCACGGGCGAGGAGATCGGTCAGCAGTTCCAGCAGTTCCTGGCCGGCCTCGAGGGCCCCGACGAGCAGCAGGGCTGAACGCGCCGTGCCTCGCGACGCCGACGAGCTCGTGGCGCTTCTCGACCTCGAGCGCCTCGACGACAATCTCTTCCGTGGGCACCAGATGCCCTCGGTCCTGCCGCGGGTGTTCGGCGGCCAGGCCGCAGCCCAGGCCCTGGTGGCCGCGAGTCGCACGGTGGACCCGTCCTACGCCGTCCACTCGCTGCACTCCTACTTCCTCCAGCCCGGCGACACCGGGGCGCCCACGATCTTCGACGTCGACAACCTGCGCGACGGCAGGTCGTTCGCGACCCGGCGGGTGCTGGCGCGTCAGCACGGCCGCCCGATCTACGCCATGACGGCCAACTTCCAGCGCGCCGAGGAGGGCTTCGACCACCAGGAGCCGATGCCGGAGGTGATCGCCCCGGAGGACGCGATCGACGCTCGCGCCGCGAGCCGCGCGGCCGATCCCGGACGCGACTCGGCGATGGACTCCGAGTGGGACGTCGTCGACTTCCGCTACGTCGGCAGCTCGGCCGACGGCCGGCTGCCCGAGGACGGCGAAGAGACGGCGCGGCAGCGCTTCTGGCTCCGGGTCTCCTCGGCCCTGCCCGACGACCCGTTCTGGCACGTGGCCGCGTTCACCTACCTCTCCGACATGACCTTGATGGGTGCGGCCCTCGCTCCGCACGGCGTGCGCATGGGCAGCCCCGACACGCTGATCGCCTCGTTGGACCACGCGGTGTGGTTCCACCGGCCGTTCCGTGCCGACGAGTGGTGGCTCTACGACCAGGTCTCCCCGGCGGCGGCCGGCGGGCGGGGCCTGGTGCTCGCGAAGGTCTACACCCAGGACGGCACGCTCGGGGCGACCGTCGCGCAGGAGGCGCTGCTGCGCCGTCGTACGACGTCAGGAGGTGCGACATGAGCGAGTCGACCCCCACTCCGGCGCAGGAGCTCGTGGCCCTGCTCGACCTCGAGGACATCGACGTCGACCTCTTCCGCGGCGCCCAGCCCGACTCCGCCCGGGCCCGGGTCTACGGCGGGCAGGTGGCCGCGCAGGCACTGATCGCCGGCACGCGCACGGTCGAGCCCGACTACGTCGTGCACTCCCTGCACTCCTACTTCCTGCTGCCCGGCGACTACCAGGTGCCGATCATCTACGACGTCGAGCGCATCCGCGATGGTCGCTCGTTCGCGACCCGGCGCGTGGTCGCCCGTCAGCACGGCCGACCGATCTACTACCAGACCCTCGACTTCCAGCGGGCCGAGGAGGGCCTCCTCCACCAGGACCAGATGCCGTCGGTCGGCAGCCCGGCCGACGGCTTCGACCTCGTCGACCTGATGCGGGCTCGCGGCAACGCGGAGGCCGACGCCCTGGGCAAGGAGTGGGCGGCGCTCGACGTGCGCTACCTCGGCAACTCGCGCATCGGTCTTACCCCCGACCCCCAGCACCCGGCCCAGGCGCGGATGTGGATCCGGATCAACGGCGAGCTCGGCGACGACCCGCTCGTGCACCTGGCGGCCTTCACCTACGCCAGCGACGTCAGCCTGCTGGGGGCGTCGTTGACGGCCCACGACGCCTCGCCGTCCCGGACCCAGATGGCCTCCCTCGACCACACCATCTGGTTCCACCAGCCGTTCCGCGCCGACGCCTGGTGGCTCTACGACCAGTGGTCGCCGTCCGCCAGCGGCGGGCGTGGGCTGTCGCTGGGACGGATCTTCGCCGAGGACGGGACCCTGGTCGCCACGGTCGCCCAGGAAGGGCTGATCCGGCCGCTCCAGGAGCGGGAGCCGGTCCAGTCGCCCTAGCATGACACCGATGTAGTTCGTGACAGACACGCCGATGTCGTGGTTACGTGTGATCACTTCTGTGACTGCTGGCATCCGTGGTGTGCGTGTGACTCAGCGTCGCTCCGACGTCCGAGGTGCTCCGCGATGCCCCGAGCCTGCCGCCGGCCCGGCCTGTGTGCCGCCCTGACGACCGGAGTCCTGAGCGTCGCCGCATTGAGCGTCACGGCGGCGCCCGGCCATGGCGCGGCCCCCGCGGTGGGCTTCGAGATGCCGTTCCCGTGCGCCCAGTCGTGGACCGGCACGACGCGCTCGGGCCACAGCCCCAGCGCGCGCGCGATCGACTGGAACCGCGCCGACGACGACGGCATGCCCGTCGTCGCCTCCGCGCCGGGCGTGGTCGCCACCGCCGTGCCGGGCGGCACGCGCGGCTACGGGCGCTACGTCGTGGTGGAGCACGCCGACGGCGCCCAGACCTACTACGCGCACCTCTCCGCGGTGAGCGTGGTGAAGGGGCAGAGCGTCGACCAGGGCGCGCTCCTCGGTCGTGTCGGCACGACCGGCAACAGCAGCGGACCGCACCTGCACTACGAGCAACGTGCCGGTGGCTCCGTCGCCGAGCCGTGGTTCCACGGAGCGCGCTTCGTGATGGGCAGCACCCAGGCGTCCCAGAACTGCGTGGACGTCCCGGTCGCCGGCAACTTCCTCGGTGACACGACCGCCGAGCTGGTGGTCTACCGCCGCGCGGAGAGGGCGACCTTCGAGATCCAGCGACCCGGCACCGCCCCCAAGGTGCTCCGCTTCGGCACGGCCACGGACCAGCCCGTCGTGGGCGACTGGGACGGTGACGGCCGGCTCAACCCCGGCGTCCGCTCGCCGGCGACGGCCACCTTCAGCCTGAGGATGCCCTCGGGTCTCCAGCAGGTGGTGCTCGGTGCCGCCGCCGACGTGCCGGTCGCAGGGGACTGGGACGGCGACGGTCGCTGGGAGGTCGGCGTACGACGAGCGGTCGACGGGGTCTTCCGGCTGCGCGCTCCCGACGGGGCGCTGACCGACGTACCCCTCGGTGACCTGGGCGACCTCCCGGTCACCGGCGACTGGGACGGCGACGGGGACACCGACCTGGGGGTCTACGACGTCGCGAGCGCGACGTTCACCCTGCGGCGCGTCGACGACGACGGCGTCGCCTGGCTGGCACAGGTCGCCTTCGGCTCGGGCGACGACCTGCCGGTCACGGGGGACTGGGACGCCAACGGACGCACCGACCTCGGCGTCTGGGACCCGACCAGCGCCACCTTCACGCTCCGGCAGGCCCCCGAGCCCACGGCGGCCCGGGCCGACACCTCGTCGGTCAGCTTCGGTCGGAGCCGCTGACCAGGTCGCCGCACCCGGGGTCCCGCCCTAGAGAGCGGTCGTGGCCCCGACGAGGTGGGGCGCGCCGTTCTTCGGGTTCGTCAGGGAGAAGGCGAAGCCGTCGTTGGTCGGCGTGGAGCCGAAGGCCACCGTGCCGGGCAGCAGGATGGGCTTCTTGAAGGCGACGTCGACGCGGACGGCGTCGGGCAGCCGGTTCTCCAGCGCCGCGATGCAGCGCGCCTTGCTCCACATGCCGTGGGCGATCTGGCGCGGGAAGCCCAACGCCTTGGCCGTCAGCGGGTAGAGATGGATCGGGTTGTGGTCGCCGGACACCGAGGCGTAGGTGCGCCCGAGGTCGCCCGGCAGGCTCCAGACGGTGCCGGTCGGAGCCGCGTCGGGGAATGACGAGCCCGCGGAGGCGGACTCGTCGCCCCTGCCGCGGCGCAGGTAGGTCGAGGTGCTCTCCCAGACCAGCTCACCGTCAGTGCGTGCCTCGCTGACGAAGCGGAAGATCGTGCCCTTGGGGTGGGGCTCGGAGGCACCCACCGTGACCTGCAGGGCCAGGCTCTCGCCGATCGCGACCGGGCGGTGCCCGGTGATGGAGTTCTCCAGGTGGACCGTGCCGATGGCCGGGGCCGGGAAAGCCGGCTCGGTCATGATCGCCATGTGCAGCGGGAACGCCAGCATGTGCGGGTAGGTCAGGGGAGCGACGTCCTTCGTCGGGAAGCCGCACACCCGCGCGTAGGCGTCGACGTGCTCACGGGTGACCTCGGTCGTCGGGCGGGAGAACGACAGGCCGTCGAAGCCGGCCGGCGAGGCCTTCTTGATGCCGGGCAGCGAGCCGAGGACCGGGAGGGACGGCAGGGCCGCCTTGAGCAGGAGGCTCAGGCCGCCGGGGGCGTCCTGGAGCATGCGGGTCTCCATCGCGGTCACGCGCCCAGCATCATCTGGCCGCAGACGCGGACGACGTTGCCGTTGACGGCGCTGGAGGCGGGGTTGGCGTACCACGCGATGGTCTCGGCAACGTCGACCGGCAGACCACCCTGCGACATGGCGTTGAGTCGCTGCCCGACCTCGCGGGTGGCGAAGGGCACGGCCGCGGTCATCGCGGTGATGATGAAGCCGGGGGCGACGGCGTTGATGGTGATGCCGTCCTCCAGCTCGTCGGCGAGCGAGTCGACGAACCCGATGACACCGGCCTTGGAGGCGGCGTAGTTGGTCTGGCCGACGTTGCCGGCGATGCCGGCGATGCTGGCCACCCCGACGATGGAGCCGCCCTTGTTGACGACACCCTGGTCGAGCAGCTCCCGGGTGATCAGCTCGGGGGCCGTCAGGTTGACCGCGATCACCGAGGCCCAGCGCGACTCGTCCATGTTGGCGAGTTTCTTGTCACGGGTGATCCCGGCGTTGTGCACGACCACGTCCACGCCGCCGTGCTTCTCCTTGAGGTGGTGGGCGATGCGCTGGGGCGCGTCCTTGCCGGTGATGTCGAGGGTCAGCCAGTCGCCGTCGAGCTCGGCCATCAACCCCTGGAGCTCGGAGGCGGCCTGGGGCACGTCGACGCCGACGACGGTCGCACCGTCGCGGTGGAGCACGCGGGCGATCTGCTCGCCGATGCCACGGCTGGCCCCGGTGACGAGCGCGACCTTGCCGGTGAGCGGCTTGGTCCAGTCGATGACGGCGGGGACCTTGGTGGTGCCGTGGGCGCCGATGCGGACGACCTGGCCCGAGACATAGGCGGACTTGGGGGAGAGCAGGAAGCCCAGCGTGCTGGTGGCGGCGGCCTCCGCGCCCTCGGCGACGTAGACGACCTGGACGGTGCCGCCGCGACCGATCTCCTTGCCGAGGCTGCGGGTGAAGCCCTCGAGCGCGCGCTGGGCGACCCGCTCCGAGCCCTCGACCAGCTCCGGCGGCGTGCCGAGCACGACGACGCGCGGGCAGCTGGTGAGCTTGCGCATCACCGGGGTGAAGAAGTCACGCAGCGCCTCGAGCTCCGCGGCCGAGGCCAGGCCGGTGGCGTCGAAGACCAGGCCCTTGAAGCGGGCGTCGTCCTCGACGGTCTGCGTCGAGGAGATGCCGAGGGTGTCGAGGAGGCCGGGGAGCGACTCGGCCAGACGGCCGCGACCACCCACGAGCACGGTCCCGTCGACCAACGGTGCGCCCTCGACGTACCGGTCGAGCTTCATGGGGGCGGGCAGGCCGAGGTTCTTGACGAGCAGCTTGCCGAGGGGGGACTGGGTGAAGCCCTGGTAACGGTCGCTCATGGGGTGGTGAGTCCTCCGGGTGTCGTGGGTGCGTGCGCCATCGAGCCGCTCGCGTGGCAGGAAACATGTAACTCCAGGTGTAACTCGGAGTCCACATTTCGTGACCTGCCCCTCATTGGCTTCTCTGCAGGCGGTCCTGGGGACAGGATGTGCGCATGATCGAACGTACCCGCCGGGTCGCCGTCATCGGCGGCAACAGGATCCCCTTCGCCCGCTCCAACACCGTCTACGCGGGGGTGTCCAACCAGGACATGCTGACCGCCGCGATCGACGGCCTGGTCACCCGCTACGGCCTCGAGGGCGAGCGCCTCGGGGAGGTCGTCGCCGGCGCCGTGCTCAAGCACGCCCGCGACTTCAACCTCACCCGGGAGGCCGTGCTCGGCTCCAAGCTCTCGCCCGAGACGCCCGCCACCGACATCCAGCAGGCGTGCGGCACCGGCCTGCAGGCGGCCATCCAGGTCGCCAACAAGATCGCTCTCGGCCAGATCGAGGTCGGCATCGCCGGCGGCACCGACACCACCTCCGACGCGCCGGTCGCGATCAGCGACAAGCTGCGCAAGAAGCTGATGAAGGTCAACGCCGCCCGTGACACCAAGTCGCGCCTGGCCGCCCTGGCC
>NZ_JANNML010000222.1:0-7566 GCF_031397825.1 Nocardioides sp. | reverse complement strand
ACGACCTGGTGGATCAACGGGATGTTGACCGCGACGTCGAAGATCTCGGCGGGGAGCTCGACCTTGAGGGTCTTGGTAGCCATGTGCTCAGGCCTCCTGGCTCTTCTTCGCAGCCGAGCGCAGGATGATGACCCCACCCTTGGGGCCGGGAACGGCACCCTTGAGGAGGATCAGGCCCTTGTCGGCGTCGACGGCGTGCACGGTGACGTTCTGGGTGGTGACGGTGTCACTGCCCATCCGGCCGGCCATGCGGACGCCCTTGAAAACGCGACCCGGCGTGGCGCAGGCGCCGATCGAACCGGGCTTGCGGTGGTTGCGGTGGGCACCGTGGGAGGCGCTGACGCCGTGGAAGCCGTGACGCTTCATGACACCGGCGAAACCCTTGCCCTTGCTCGTGCCGGTCACGTCAATGACCTCGCCGGCCGCGAACGTGTCGACGGGCAGCTCCTGGCCGATCGTGTAGGACGCGGCGTCGGAGGTGCGGATCTCGACGACGTGGCGACGGGGCGTGGTGCCCGCCTTGGCGAAGTGACCGGCCTGCGGCTTGGTGATCTTGCGACCCTCGATCTCGCCGAAGCCGACCTGGATGGCGTTGTAGCCATCGGTCTCGGGCTGGCGGACCTGGGTGATCACGTTGGTCGTCGCAGCGATCACGGTGACGGGAACGACGCGGTTGTTCTCGTCCCAGACCTGGGTCATGCCGAGCTTGGTGCCCAGCAGCCCCTTCACGTTCTTCTCAACAGTCATGGCTAGTTCCTCGACCTCAGAGCTTGATCTCGATGTCGACACCGGCCGGAAGGTCGAGTCGCATCAGGGAGTCGACGGTCTTCGGCGTGGGGTCGATGATGTCGATGAGCCGCTTGTGCGTGCGCATCTCGAAGTGCTCGCGCGAGTCCTTGTACTTGTGCGGCGACCGAATGACGCAGTAGACGTTCTTCTCGGTCGGGAGCGGCACGGGGCCGGCTACCTTCGCACCCGTACGGGTGACGGTGTCCACGATCTTGCGCGCCGAGGTGTCGATCACCTCGTGGTCATAGGCCTTGAGCCTGATGCGGATCTTCTGTCCCGCCATAGGTCTCTCTCGTCCTTCTACTGGTCCACGTGCCTGTCCGGAACGTCCTCGGGTTTGAGTCTGTCCCGCCCTGTGCTCACCACCCTCCCCGACCCCCGCGGTCGGGCGTGTCGCGAGATTTCCTCGCAACACAGCACGACTGTCGAGCCAAGGTGTTGTGTGGCGCCTGACGGTTCGTCAGGCTGATCGGGTCTCCTGGTGCGGCGCGAGCACAGCCGAACACCGAAACGACACTCCGTGAAGAAGTGGGAGACGCGATTCAGGAGTCAAGATGTGCCGCGCCCCGGCAACCCGCCGGAGCAACCGGACTATCTTGGCAGATGTCTGCTACTGCGCCAAATCGGTTCGGCCCTACCCCGGCGGCGCTCCGTTCACTAGCCTCCCCCCATGGCAGACGAGAACACGTTCTACCTCGCTCCGGACGGTACGGCGCCCCTCCCGGTCGTCGTGTGGGGCACCGGCAACATGGGGCGGGCCGCCATCCGCGCGGTCGACGCGCACCCCGACCTGGTTCTCGCGGCGGTGCTCGTCGCCGACCCCGCGAAGGTCGGTCGCGACGCCGGCGACCTGGCCGGTCTCGGGCGACCACTCGGCGTACGCGCCGGTGACGACGTGGCTGCGGCCCTCGACGGTGCCGCTGCCGTGGCCTACATGGCGTCGGGCGACGTGCGGCCCGACGACGCCACTGCCGACGTGGCGCGGGCGCTGCGGGCCGGGGCCGTCGTGGTGACGCCGGCGCTCTACGCGCTCTACGACCCGCGCAGCGCGCCTCCGGAGCTGGCGGGGCCGCTGCTCGCCGCCGCCGAGGAGGGAGGGTCGGCGCTGTTCGTCAGCGGGATCGACCCCGGTTGGGGCAACGACCTGCTGCCGGTGCTGGTGAGCGGCCTGGCCGGGAGCGTCGAGCAGGTGCGCTGCCAGGAGATCTTCGACTACTCGACCTACGACGCCCCCGACTCGGTGCGCCTGCTCGTCGGGATGGGCGAGCCGATGGACCACGACCCGCCGATGGTGGCGGCCGGGGTGCCGACGATGGTGTGGGGTGGCCAGGTCCGTCTGGTCGCCCGGGCGCTCGGCCTGAAGGTCGACGAGATCCGCGAGACGCTCGAGCGCCGTCCTCTCGAGCGCGACGTCACCAACCAGATGGGGCTCTTCCCCGCGGGCAGCCAGGGCGCCCTGCGCTTCGAGGTGCAGGGCATCGTCGACGGCGTGCCCGTGGTCGTGGTCGAGCACGTGACCCGGATCGCGCCCGACGTGGCGCCCGACTGGCCACTGCCGGCCGACGGAGGCGACGGCGCCCACCGGGTCGTCATCGAGGGCCGCCCCCGCATCGAGGTCACCGTCGAGGCGACCGACGAGGGCGGCAACCGCGCGGCCGGTGGCAGCGCCACCGCCGCCAACCGCCTGGTCAACGCGATCCCCTGGCTGCACGCGGCCTCGCCGGGCATCTACGACGCGCTCGACGTCCCCCTCTCCCCCGCTGTCGGTCGTCTCGGCCGCGCGCTCCCCACCCTCAGCACCGCCGACGGTGCCAGCGGAAAGGCCGACTCATGATCATCGACGTCCCCGAGGACAAGGACCCGATCCTCTACGTCTGGGGGGAGATGGTGCCGGGGATCGGACCGGCCGCCTCCCGCTTCGCCACCAGCGTCTACGAGCACGGCACCCTCGAGCTGAGGGCCTTCGAGGCGGCCCGGCTGCGGATCGCGCAGCTCAACGGCTGCCTCTTCTGCCAGGACTGGCGCACCGAGAAGGACGGGGTGAAGGTCGAGGACGGCTTCGCCGACGCCGTCACCGCGTGGCGCACGACGCCGACCTTCGACGACCGGACCCGTCTCGCCGCCGAGTACGCCGAGCGCTACGCCCTGGACCACCATGGCCTCGACGACTCCTTCTGGACCCGGATGAAGGCGCACTACTCCGACCGGGAGATCGTGGAGCTGTCGATGTGCCTCGGCTCCTGGATCGCCTTCGGCAGGCTCAACCGGGTGCTCGGCCTCGACACCGCGTGCGTCCTGCCCAGCCACGTGGCCAACGCCAGGTGACCTGACAAGATGGCGGTCGACGAACGTCCGCGCAGGGCCGACGAAGGGGAGCCATGTCGGGCTACGACTCCTATCCGCCACCGGGGGCACCGCCGCCCCCGCCGCCCGGGGCGGGCGCGCCGCCACCCGGCTGGGCACCTCCTCCACCTCCTGGTCCGGCTGGTCCGACCGGCTGGGCACCGGCTCCGGGCATGCTCGGCGCGGCGCACAAGCCCGGCGCCATCGCTCTGCGCCCCCTGGGCCTGGGCGACATGTACGACGGCGCGTTCCGGATCATCCGCTTCAACCCGCGCGCCACGGTGGGCTCGGCGGTCCTGGTCGCCTCGGTCACGATGGCGATCCCGGTGCTCGTCACGGCGCTGCTCACCTTCACCGTCGGCGCGGTGCTCGACGAGACCGGCGGTGGTGGCAGCGAGCTGATCGGGGGCATCGGCTCCTTCGGCTCCCTGTTCGTCGGGCTGGCGCTGCTGCAGGTCGGGCTGATCTTCGTGACCGGGATGGTCGCCCACGTCACCCACGCGGCGGCCGTCGGCCGACGGCTCAGCCTCGGTGAGGCCTGGGCCGCCACGCGCGGCAAGCGCTGGCGGCTCCTCGGGCTCACGCTGCTGATCAACCTGGTGTGGATCGTCGGCCTGGTCGTCTACGTGCTGCTGTGGGTCGTCCTGGCGTTGACCACCACCGAGGCGGCCGTGCTGGTGGTCTGGGGCCTGGTCAGCGTGCCGGTCTTCGTCGCACTCATGTGCTTCTTCTGGGTGCGCGTCTACTACCTGCCCGCCCCCGCCCTGATGCTGGAGGACGTCGGCGTGCTCGGCGCGATCGGTCGCGGCTGGACGCTCACGCACGGCGCCTTCTGGCGCACCTTCGGCATCGCGCTGCTCACCGTGGTCGTGGCCTCGATCGCGGGCAACATGCTCGCCGTGCCCGTGACCATCGGCGGCGAGCTGGGCGCGGTGGCCGCCGGTCCGGAGTACGCCGCCCTCGGGCTGGTCCTGAGCCAGGCCCTCTCCTCGGTCATCTCGTCGGCGTTCGTCGCGCCGTTCACCGCCGGCGTCGCTTCCCTGCAGTACCTCGACCAGCGCATGCGCAAGGAGGCCTACGACGTCGAGCTGATGACGCAGGCAGGGGTCCTGCGCCGGTGACCCTGCGCGCCCTGCTGGTCCTGCCGTCGGGCGACCCGCCCCTGGACCCGACGCCCGACGAGGCCCGGTCCCTGCTGCGGCGCGAGCTGCTGTCGCCGGACTACCACGACCAGGACCTCGTGCAGCGGCTCCTCACCTGGCTCGAGCGGCTGGTCGACCGGGGCGTCACGAGCGCGAGCGGCGCCCCTCCCCTCCAGACCCTCGCGGTGATGCTCGTCGCGCTCGCCCTGGTCGCCGGACTGGTGCTGCTGCTTGCGCGGGCCCGACGCACGGCCCGCGCGACCGGCGAGCGCCGTGCCGTGCTCACCGACGAGGCCGTCACCTCAGCCCAGCTGCGCGCGCGGGCCGAGGCCGCCCTGGCCGACGGTCGCTGCGAGGAGGCTCTCGTCGATGCCTTCCGTGCCCTGGCCCAGCGCCAGGTCGAGCGGGGACGGCTCGACGACACCCCCGGTGCCACCGCGCACGAGGTGGCCCTCGCCCTGGCCGCCCAGCACCCGATGCTCCGGGCACGCGTCGACACCGGGGCGGACCTCTTCGACTCCGTCCTCTACGGCGACCGCCGCGCGACCCACGAGCAGGCGCTCGCCGTCCTTACCCTCGACGACGACCTGGAGGGCGTGCGATGACGGGGCTCCTGCGGCGCCACCGGGCCGTGCTGCTGATCACCCTCGGGCTGCTCGCGGCCGTTGCGGTCGTGGTGTGGTCGGGCCAGGGTGGTCGCACGGCCGAGGACCTCGACCCCGCCAACCCCGGACCCTCCGGCGCGCAGGCCCTGGCCAGCGTCCTGGACGACCAGGGGGTCGACGTCGAGGTCGCCCGCGGGGCCGACGCGCTCGACGACACCGCCGTCGACACCGACACCACCGTGGTCGTCACCTCGACCGACGCGCTCGGCCGCAGCACCGTCGAGCGGCTGCTCTCGGCCGTCGGCGACGCACGGCTCGTCCTGGTGGCGCCCGGACCCGGCGTCACCGAGGCGGTGGGTCTCGGCGGGCAGCCGAGCAGCAGCACGCTCGGCTCGGGCACGCGCGGCGCCTGCGCCGATCCGTCGTACGACGCCCTGGTGCTGGAGGTCGACACGACGCTGGCCTATCCCGCGGCCGGCGGGTGCTTCCGCACCGACGACGGTGACGCGGTGCTGGTCGAGCGTGACGGTGTCGTCTCCTTCGGGGCCGGGGACGCCCTGACCAACGACCAGGTGCTGCGCGCCGACAACGCCGCTGTGGCCCTGCGGCTGCTCGGCGAGGACGAGCGGCTGGTCTGGTACGTCCCCAGCGTCGCGGACCTGGTGGGCGACGACGGGGTGAGCCTCACCAGCCTGCTGCCCGACTCGCTCGTGCCCGGTCTGTGGCTGGTCGGGCTCAGCACCGTCGCCCTGGTGCTGTGGCGGGTGCGTCGCCTCGGCCCGCTGTCCACCGAGCCGCTGCCCGTCGTCGTCAAGGCGATCGAGACCACCCTGAGCCGCGGGCGGCTCTACCGCCGCGCCGGCGACCGGGCGCACGCGGCCGCCGCGCTGCGGCGCGCGGCCCGCACGAGGGCCGCCCAGCGGCTGCGCCTCGGCGCGACGACCGAGGACCGGGTCCTCGTGCGTGACCTGGCCCGCCACCTCGACCGGCCCGTCGACGAGGTCGCCGCGCTGCTCGCCCCCGATGCCCCGACCCCGGCGTCCGACGCTGCCCTGATCACCCTGGCCGACCAGCTGGCCGAGCTCGACAGAGAGGTACGCCGCACATGACCGAGACTCCCCCCGACCCGACGCCGGCCGCAGGCGAGGCACGCGAGCGACTGACCGCCGTACGCGCCGAGGTGGCGAAGGCCGTCGTCGGCCAGGACGCCGCTGTGTCGGGCCTGCTGGTCGCGCTGCTGTGCGGAGGGCACGTGCTCATGGAGGGTGTGCCCGGCACCGCCAAGACGCTGCTCGTGCGCACGCTCGCGGGCGCGCTGGCCGTGGACACCCGACGCGTGCAGTTCACCCCCGACCTGATGCCCGGTGACATCACCGGCTCGATGGTCATCGACTCCTCCCAGGGCGAGCTCAGCTTCCGGGAGGGGCCGGTCTTCACCAACCTCCTGCTCGCCGACGAGATCAACCGCACCCCACCCAAGACGCAGTCGGCGCTGCTCGAGGCCATGGAGGAGGGACAGGTCTCCGTCGACGGCGTCTCCCACCAGCTGCCGCGCCCGTTCCTGGTGGCGGCGACGCAGAACCCCGTGGAGTACGAAGGCACCTACCCGCTGCCCGAGGCCCAGCTCGACCGCTTCCTCGTCAAGGTGGTGCTGCCGATCCCCGAGCGCGCCGCGGAGCTGGAGATCCTGCGCCGGCACGCGGCCGGCTTCGACCCGCGCGACGTCGCCGGAGCAGGCGTGCGGGCGGTGGCCGGTGCCGCCGACATCGCCGCCGGACAGGCCGCGGTCAAGACGGTGCAGGTCTCGCCCGAGGTCGCGGGCTACATCGTCGACATCGCCCGGGCCACCCGCGACTCCCCCTCGCTCAGCCTGGGGGTGAGCCCCCGCGGCGCCACCGCGCTGCTGCGCGCGGCCCGTGCGTGGGCCTGGCTGGTCGGCCGCGACTTCGTGACGCCCGACGACGTGAAGTCCCTGGCCCACGCCACCTTGGTGCACCGGCTGGGCCTGCGCCCGGAGGCCGAGCTCGAGGGTGTCGACGTGGCCCAGGTCCTCGCCTCCGCGCTGGGATCGGTGCCCGTCCCGCGATGACCATCTCGGGGCGCGTGCCCCTGCTGCTGCTCCTCGGCCTGGTGGCCGTGGTGCTGCGCCCTGCCGGCAGCACGGTCTGGCTGTGGCTGCTCGTGGTGACGGCACTGACCCTGCTCGACTGGTCGATGGCGCCGAGGCCGGCCGCGCTGTCCCTCGAGCGGCGGCCGATCGGCGCCACACGGCTCGGTCACCCCACCGAGACGGTGCTGGTCGTGGGCAACACCTCGCGCCGCCGGGTCCGGGCGCTGGTGCGGGACGCGTGGCAGCCCACCGCCGGCGCGAGCGACAACCGCCACCGGGTGTCGCTGGCCCCGGGCGACCGGGCGGTGCTGCGCACCCCGCTGCTCCCTCGTCGCCGGGGCGACCTGCGCGCCACGGGGGTGACGGTGCGGCTGCCGGGCCCCCTCCGGCTGGCGGCGCGCCAGCGCACGCTCGACGTCCCGGGCTCGGTGCGGTCGCTGCCGCCCTTCGAGTCCCGCAAGCACCTGCCCTCGCGCCTGGCGCGGCTGCGCGAGCTCGACGGCCGCTCGGCCGTGCGGGTGCGCGGCCAGGGCACGGAGTTCGACTCGCTGCGGGAGTACGTCCGCGGCGACGACGT
>NZ_JANNML010000161.1:0-30127 GCF_031397825.1 Nocardioides sp. | reverse complement strand
CACCGTCGCCTCGCTGCTCGACAACACCGCCTCGCTCACGAACACGCTCGCCGACCGCGACCAGCTCATCGGCGACGTGGTCGACAACCTCGGCACCACGCTCGAGACCGTCGACTCCCGTCACGTGCAGCTGGAGCGACTGGTCGTCGAGCTGCGCGACTGGATGGGCGACCTCGCTGACGACCGCAAGACCATCGGCCGCTCGCTGAGCAGCATCTCCGACCTGACCGTGGTCGTCGCCGACCTGCTCCAGGAGGGCCGTCCGTTGCTCAAGGGCGACATCGCCGAGCTGCGCAAGCTCTCCCGCCTGCTCAACGAGCCCGAGAACAAGAAGCTGGTCGTCGAGATCTTCGACCGGCTCCCCGAGTCGATGACCGACCAGACGCGCACCGGCACCTACGGGTCTTGGTACAACTACTACATCTGCGGGTTCGCCGGAAAGATCACGCTCCCGGTCGTCAGCGGGCTCCCGATCATCCGCCAGCTCAACGAGCAGCTCAACAGCATCGACTTCCGCTCCACCGCCCCCCGGTGCAACCGATGAGCGCCTCGGGACGTGCGGCATGACGGGCCGAAGGGACGAGCGCCGCGTGATGCGCTACGGAGCCCTCACGCTGGTGCTGATGCTGCTCATCGTGAGCGCGGCCTTCAACCTCTCCAAGTTCCCCGGCTTCGGGGGCACCTCCTACCTCGCGGAGTTCACCGACGCCAGCGGCCTGCACCGCGGCAACATGGTGCAGGTCGGTGGGATCCGGGTCGGCCGCGTCCAGGACGTCACCCTCGAGGGCAACACCGTCCTGGTGCAGTTCGAGGTCGACAACGGCGTGGAGTTCGGCACCGAGAGCGGTGCCTCGGTCGAGGTGCTGAGCCTGCTGGGGGAGAAGTACCTCGAGCTCACCCCGGCCGGCGAGGGCCAGCTCGACGAGGACACCCGCATCCCGAAGGAGCGCACGCAGTCGGCCTACGACATCGTGGGCGTCTTCGGTGACCTCACCACCACGACCGAGGAGATCGACAAGGACCAGCTGGTCCAGGCCCTCGACGTCGTCGCCGACACCGTCGACTCCGCGGCCCCCGAGATCGAGGACAGCCTGACCGGCATCTCCCGGCTCTCGCGGACCGTGGCGTCGCGCGACGAGGAGATCCAGTCGCTGCTGGCCAGCTCCAAGGACGTCAGCACGCTGCTCGCCGACCGCAGCCAGGACATCGTGCAGCTGCTGAGGAGCAGCGACCTGGTCTTCGCGGAGGTGCAGCGGCGCAAGGACGCCATCCACCGGCTCCTCGTCAACGCGCGCAGCCTCGCCATCGAGCTCCGCGGGGTCGCGACCGACAACCAGCGTCAGATCGGCCCCGCCCTGCGCGAGGTCGACGAGCTGCTGGCGCTGCTCAACGGCAAGGAGAAGGAGCTGAAGGCGACGCTGGCGGCGCTCGGTCCCTACGTCTCGATCCTCGGCAACATCATCGGCACCGGTCCCTGGTTCGACGCCTACGCCGTCAACCTGGCCGCGATCCCCACGGGCGAGTTCCTGCCCGGGCCGGCCCAGTGATGTGCCCGGTGATGTGCCCAGTGATGTGCCCGGTGATGAGTCCAGTGAGGTGCCGGCCATGACGCGATCCCTGCCCCGGCTCGTCACCCCGCTGGTCGTGGTGGTGCTCCTCGTCGCTGCCGTCATCACGTTCACCCAGGGCGGCGGGGAGGGCACCCGCACGGTCACGGCGCACTTCCCCCGAGCGGTGAGCGTCTACACCGGCACCGACGTGCGCATCCTCGGCGTCAACGTCGGTGAGGTCACGGCCGTCGTGCCGGAGGGGGAGTCGGTGCGCGTCGAGATCGCCTACGACGCCACCTACGACGTCCCCGCCGACGCCAAGGCCGTCATCGTGACGCCGACGCTCGTCGCCGACCGCTTCGTCCAGCTGACCCCGGCCTACACCGAGGGCGAGGTGATGGCCGACGGCGCCGACATCGCGCTGCCCGACACGGCCGTCCCCGTCGAGCTCGACCGCATCTACGCCGCCCTGCGCGACCTCACCCAGGCCCTCGGACCCAACGGGGTCAACGCCGACGGGACCCTCGACAACCTGCTCGAGGCGGGGGCCGAGGGCCTCGACGGGCAGGGCGCTCGCGCCAACCAGATGATCCGCGACCTGTCGGAGGCTGCGACGACCTTCGGCGAGGGCAGCGGCGACCTCTTCGACACCGTCACGCAGCTCGCCGACTTCACCAGCACGCTGGCCTCCAACGACAAGCTGGTGCGCGCGTTCATCCGGCGTCTCGCGGGGGTCTCCTCGCAGCTGTCGGCCGAGCGGGGCGAGCTCCAGGCCGCCCTGGCCTCCGTCGCCGACGCCGTCGGCACCGTCGAGACCTTCGTGCGCGGCAACCGCAAGGCCCTGGTGCGCAACGTCCAGAGGCTGAGCAGCATCGTGAAGGTCATCAACTCCGAGAAGACCAACCTCGACACCGCACTGCGCATCGCCCCGGTCGCCATCGGCAACCTCGTCCTCGCCTACAACTCCGAGTCGGGCACGATCGGCTCCCGCATCGGGGTGGGCGGCAACGTCGCCGACGCCGACGGGTTCCTCTGCTCGGTCGTCCAGCAGTCCGCGCTCCCGCGCATCAGCAAGGACCTGGCGTGCCAGATCTTCGCCACGCTGCTCGAGCCGATCGGCGAGGCGGCCCCGACCCCGCCCCCCAGCCGCGGTGCGTCCGACGCCCGCGTCGGCCCCGTCGCACGGGACGAGTCCGCGGGGCGCGAGGTCGTCCAGCAGCAGTACGCCAGCGAGCTCGAGCCCAGCCTCGCGACCCTCCTGGGAGGCACCCCGTGATCCGCACGCCACGTCGCCGCCGGTGGGTGGGACTCGCCGCCGTCCTGGCGCTGCTGTCGTCAGGGTGCGAGTTCGACGGTGCCTACGACCTCCCGCTCCCGGGCTCGCCGGTGGACGCCGACGAGGCCTACGAGTTCACCGCGGAGTTCCGCGACATCCTCAACATCGTGCCGCGCTCGCCGGTGATGGTCGACGACGTCACCGTGGGGGAGGTGATCGACGTCGAGCGAGTCGGCTGGCACGCCAAGATCACGCTGCGGGTGCGCGACGACATCCGGCTCCCCGACAACACGATCGCCGACATCCGCCAGGTCAGCCTCCTGGGGGAGAAGTACGTCGCCCTCGAGGAGCCGGAGGCCGGCACCGCCCAGGGGCGTCTCGAGGACGGCGACAACCTCCCGCTGGAGGCGACCGGTCGCAACCCCGAGGTGGAGGAGGTGCTCGGCGCGCTGTCCTTCCTGCTCAGCGGCGGCGGTGTGGGGCAGCTCGGCTCGATCACCGAGGAGATCAACGACGTCATGGGTGGTCGCACCGACAAGGTGCGCAGCCTGCTGGGCTCGCTCGAGAGCGTCATCGGGACCCTGGACGCGCAGAAGGACGACATCATCAGCGCGTTGGAGTCGCTGAACAACCTGACCGCGACGCTCAACGCCGAGCGCACGACGATCGAGGGCGCCCTCGACGCGGCGGGTCCGGCCATCGAGGTGCTGGGCAATCAGCACGACGAGCTGGTCGCGATGCTCTCGTCCCTCGACCGGCTCGGCGTCGTCGGGACCCGCGTCATCGGCGCCAGCAAGGACGACCTCGTGGCGTCGCTGCGCAGCCTCGAGCCGATCGTCAACCGGCTGCGCGCCGCAGGCGACAAGCTCGCACCCGGCCTCAACCTGCTGCTGAGCTTCCCGTTCCCCCAGGAGGCCAGCGAGATCGTGCTCGGCGACTACGCCAACACCTCGATCAAGGCCGACATCAACATCGCCAACTTCTTCGGGTCCGGCGAGGGGGGCCCGGCGCCCGACCTCCCCGACATCCCGATCCCCGGGCTGCCCGACGACCCGCTCAACACGGTCCTCGACTGCCTCACCAGCCGCGACCTGACCAGCACGGCCTGCGTCAAGGTGCTCGGCAGCATCAACCTGCTGTCCAAGCTCGTCAAGGACTGCAAGCGCATCAAGTACGCCGACAACCCGGTCTGCCTCGCCCTGAAGGCGCTGGGCAACGGCGGGCTCGAGCTGCCCGACCTCGAGGTGCCGCTGCCGGACCTCGGCGGGCTGCCCGGCCTGGGCCGGCTCAACCTGGCGCTGACCAGCGGGGCGGCGAGCCCTGAGCCCAGCACCACCGGCCTGTTCGGGGGTGGGGTGTCGTGACCCGCACCGGGATCAGGGTCCGGCTGCTGGCCTTCGTCGTGCTGGCCTGCGTCGGGATCGTCTACGTCACCGCCTCCTACCTCGGCTTCGTCGACAAGGTCCTCGGGCGCGGGATCACCGTCGAGGCGACCCTGCCGACGTCGGGCGGGCTGTTCGAGGGCAGCGAGGTGACCTACCGGGGCGTCAAGATCGGCAAGGTCTCCTCGATGACACCGACCCGGGCCGGCGTCAGTGTCGAGCTCGCCCTCGAGGAGGGCACGCGCCTGCCGCTGGACGCGCCGATGTTCGTGCACAACCTCTCCGCAGTCGGTGAGCAGTACCTCGACTTCGAGCCCGCGGACGACGAGGGCCCCTACGCCGAGAACGGCAGCACGCTGGTCGGGTCGATGGAGTCGCTGCCGGTGGACGAGGCGGACCTCCTCGTGGAGCTCGACTCCTTCGTGGGGTCGGTCGACCAGGACAACCTCAGGACCCTGATCGAAGAGCTGGGCGTGATGTTCAACGACACCGGGGTCCCGCTGCAGCAGCTGCTGGACGGGGGCGGCGAGTTCATCCGGGAGGCCGCGGCCAACACCGACGTGACGGTGCGGCTGCTCGAGACGGCGCTGCCCGTGCTCCGCACGCAGCGCGCCGAGGGGGAGAACATCCGGGCGTTCTCGCGTGACCTGCGCCTGCTCACTGCTGCCCTGCGCGACTCCGACCAGGACATCCGCACCACCCTCGAGGGCACGCCCGGCACGGCCCGCGAGGTGCAGGCGCTGCTCGAAGACCTCGAGCCGACCCTGCCCATCCTGCTCGGCAACGCGGTCAGCGTGAACCAGGTCGTCGTCTCACACCTCGACGGGCTCGAGCAGCTGCTCGTGACCTTTCCCCGCACGATCGCCGGCGGCTTCACCGGCACGACGCCCGACGGCTACGGACACGTCAGCCTGCAGTTCGACAACAGCGTCCCGCCGTGCACCGAGGGCTACAAGCCGCCGTCGCAGTGGCGGCAGGCCAACGACCTGACCGACGCCCCGATCTTCCCGGCCCAGTGCCGCAGCGGGGCGCCGTACGTCATGCGGGGGCCGAAGTACTCACCCGGGGCCCAGCGCCCTCCGGCCTCGCCGCCGCGCGCCCTCGGTGGCTCCTACGACCCGAGCTCCGGCCTGGTCTACGGTGCTGTGGACCGCAACGGCGACCCGGTGCGCTTCACCGACCCGGGTGACCTGTCGATCTTGGGGGATGACTCGTGGAAATGGCTGCTGGTGGGACCGGTGTCCCCGCGATGACGCCCTCCGTGACGTCCGAGAGCAGGGCGGCCCGGCTCCCGGTGCTGCTCAGCGTCCTCGTCGTGGTGCTGCTGGTGGCCTGCGGCGTCGGCGGCTACGCCGCCTTCCGTGAGCACGACAACCGCACGGCGGCCGGGGTCGAGCAGGAGCGCTACGGCGAGGTGCTCGAGGCCGCGCGCCGGATGGCCGCTGCCTTCGTCAACATCGACTACCGCACGCCCGAGGACTCCTTCGAGGCCGTCGCGGACAACGCGACGGGTGAGTTCCTCGAGCAGTACGAGAGCTCGAGCGAGAGCCTGGTCGACCTGCTGACCACCAACAAGTCGGTGATGACCGGAGCGGTCCGGTCGGCCGCCGTGACCGGTCTCGACGCCGACAGCGCGACCGTCATCGTCGCGACCAACGGCAGCGTCAGCAACGTGTCCAGCAACGACGAGCAGACCGCGCGCGACTTCCGCCTGCGTCTCGACCTGCTGCTCATCGACGGCGAGTGGCGCACCGACAACCTGGAGTTCGTCGGATGAGCGCCTCCGGACCGGGTCCGCGTCCGCCGAAGCGGCCTCTGGGCGCCCGCACGCCGACCGCGCGTCCGCGCAAGGTCGCGGGGCGCACGTCCGGCACCGAGGACCCGGTGGTCGACGCCCCCACCGACATCGCCACCCAGGACGCTCCGGAGCCGGAGGTCCACCACGAGCACGTGGAGTGGCCGGTCGAGGACGAGCCGGAGCGCCCGGCGCCCTCACGGCGTACGACGGGACTGCTGGTCGCACTCGTCGTGCTGCTCGCGGCGGTGGCGGCCGGGGAGGCGTTCTACCTCTACGGCCAGGACGACCCCGTGGTCTCCTCCGAGCGGCCCGTGGTGACCGGCAAGGTGGCCGCGACCTCGGCCGTGGACGCGGCTGCCCGCTCCGCGGTCGACATCGTCTCGTCGTCCTTCCGGACCTACGACGAGCAGGTGGACCTGGCGGCCTCGACGATGACCGACTCCTTCGCCGAGGAGTTCCGCCAGACCAAGGCCGAGATCCGCGAGGACTTCATCGCACAGAAGACCGAGGTGACCGCCGAGGTCGCAGCCCAAGGGGTGGTGCAGGCCTCGGCCGAGCAGGTGGTCGCACTGGTCTTCCTCGACCAGAGCACCACGAAGGCGGGCACCGACCTCAACGTCGCGCAGTACAAGATCCTGGTCACCGTCGTGCGGACGGAAGCCGGCTGGTTGGTCTCGCAGATGGAGACCATCTGATAGCGTTGGGGCGAACTAGAACACGTTCCAGAAATGCCCAGGCGACGTCGTCGTGAGACGAGGTGGCGCGTCTGTTGAGCATGACCGCCCGGCACGGAAGGATCACGGCGTGACCTCTCCCACACCTGACGCCGTCGAGACCGACCTCCTCATCATCGGGGCCGGGCCCACGGGTCTCTACGCTGCCTACTACGCGGGCTTCCGCGGCCACCGGGTCGCCGTGGTCGACTCGCTGCCCGAGCTCGGCGGTCAGATCACTGCGATGTATCCCGAGAAGCAGATCCTCGACGTCGCCGGCTTCCCCAGCATCAAGGGGCGAGACCTCGTCGAGGGCCTGGTCAGCCAGGCGGGCACCGCGAGCCCGACGTACCTCCTGGACCGCACGGCCTCGACGCTGACCCAGGACGACGACGGTGTCACCGTCGGCCTCGACGACGGCACCACGGTGCGCGCCGGCGCTGTGATCATCACCGCCGGGATCGGCAAGTTCAGTCCCCGTCCGCTGCCCGCCCAGGCTGACTGGCTCGGGCGGGGGCTGGAGTTCTTCGTGCCGAGCTTCGTCCCCTACGCCGGCAAGGACGTCGTCATCGTCGGCGGCGGCGACAGCGCCTTCGACTGGGCCGTCCACCTGGAGCCGGTGGCCAGGTCCGTGACGCTGGTGCACCGACGCGACGCCTTCCGCGCGCACGAGCGCACCGTCCAGCAGGTGCGCGACTCGAGCGTGGAGATCGTGACCAAGGCCGAGGTGAGCGCGATCAACGGGGGTGCCACCGTCGAGTCCGTCGACATCACCGTCGACGGGGTCACCACGACCCGGCCCGCCCAGGCGATCGTGGCCGCGCTCGGCTTCATCGCCGACCTGGGGCCCCTGCAGCAGTGGGGGATCGAGGTCTTGAAGCGACACATCGTCGTCGACCCGTCGATGCAGACCAACCTCCCGCGGGTCTTCGCGGCCGGTGACATCACGGAGTACCCCGGCAAGGTCCGCCTGATCGCGGTCGGCTTCGGGGAGGCGGCCACCGCGGTCAACAACGCGACCGTCGCCATGGACCCCTCGGCCAAGGTGTTCCCCGGTCACTCGTCCGAGGCCTGAGCAGGCCGCACGTCCCTTTCGAAGCAAGGAGATCACCATGAAGATCAAGGTCGACTTCGACCTCTGCGAGTCCAACGCCCTCTGCGAGGCGATGGCCCCCGAGGTCTTCGAGCTCGATGACGACGACTACCTCGTGGTCAAGGCCGAGGAGACGACGCCCGAGACCCTCGAGAACGTCAAGCGCGCCGTGGCGGCCTGCCCGCGCGCCGCCATCTCCCTGGAGGACTGATCCGCTGATGGTGGACAACCACGACCTGTCTCTCGACGGCCGCGTCGCGATCGTCACCGGGGCAGGCGCCGGGCTCGGGCGCGCCGAGGCGCTGGCCCTCGCCGACGCCGGCGCCCGGATCGTCCTCAACGACCTGCCCGGTGCCGCCGACGAGGCCGCCGAGGAGATCCGCTCGCGCGGGGGAGAGGTGCGCATCGTCGCGGGCGACGTAGCCGAGCGCTCGACCGCCGACGCGATGATGGCGGCCGCCGTCGAGGGCTTCGGCCAGCTCGACGTCGTCGTCAACAACGCCGGCATGACCCGCGACCGGATGCTCTTCAACATGAGCGACGACGAGTGGGACGCGGTCATCCGCGTCCACCTGCGCGGCCACTTCCTGCTCTCGCGCAACGCCGCCTCCCACTGGCGACAGAAGTCCAAGGACATCGACGCCCCCGTCTACGGCCGGGTCGTCAACACCGCCTCCGAGGCGTTCCTCGGCGGGTCCCCGGGACAGGCCAACTACGCCGCGGCCAAGGCCGGCATCACCGCGCTCACCCTGTCCACGGCGCGTGGTCTCGGCAAGGTCGGCGTCCGTGCCAACGCCATCTGCCCCCGCGCCCGGACCGCGATGACGGCCCAGGTGTTCGGCGAGGACCAGTCGGGTCTCGAGATCGACCCCTACTCGCCCGAGCACGTCGCGCCGCTGGTCGCCTACCTCGCCTCCCCGGCCGCCGACACCATCACCGGCCAGGTGTTCGTGGTCTACGGCGGCATGGTCGCCCTCGTGGCGGCCCCGGTCGTGGAGCAGCGCTTCGACAAGGCCGGAGCAGCCTGGACGCTCGGCGACCTCGACCAGCAGCTCGGCGGCTACTTCGAGGGACGCGACCCTGCGCAGGGCTTCGCGGCCGACTCGATCATGCAGCTGACCGTCTAGCCACCACCAGTCCCCGTCACACGAAGGAGCACCACCATGGGTCGACTCGACGGCAAGGTCGCCATCGTCACCGGCGGCGCGCAGGGCCAGGGGGCCGGCATCGCCCGCGCCTACGTGGCCGAGGGCGCTCGCACCCTGATCGCCGACATCGCCAAGGACGAGGGGCAGGCACTGGCCGACGAGCTGGGTCCGGACGCCCACTTCGTGCACCACGACGTCAGCGACGCCGCGTCGTGGACCGCGGTGGTGGAGGACGTCAACACCCGCTTCGGTCCGGTCAACATCCTGGCCAACAATGCGGGGATCCTGCGCTTCGGAGACATCGAGCGCCAGGCTGCCGACGAGGTCGAGCTGCTCTGGCGGATCAACCAGCTCGGGTGCTTCCTGGGCATGCAGGCCGTCACGCGCACCATGCGGAAGAACGGCGGCGGCTCGATCATCAACGCCTCGTCGGTCGAGGGACTCGCCGGCATGGCCGGCTGCACGGCGTACGCCGCCACCAAGTGGGCCATCCGTGGCATGACCAAGTGCGCGGCGATGGAGCTCGGTCCCCAGGGCATCCGGGTCAACTCCGTGCACCCGGGGATGATCGACACCCCGATGACCCGCGTGCACGGGGGAGACGCCGCGATGGAGTTCGGTGCGTCCAAGGTGCCGCTGCGCCGCGTCGGGCATCCTGAGGACATCGCGCCGCTCTACGTGTTCCTCGGCTCGGACGAGTCGGCCTACATCAACGGCGCCGAGATCGCTGTCGACGGCGGCGTCACCTCGACCCACGCCTTCGGAGGCTGAACCTGCTCATGGCCAACCAACGCTCGCAGATCGTCATGTCCGACGACGAGGTCGACACCTTCCTCACCCAGCGCCGCAACGCGACCATCGCCACGCTCGGTCCGCAGGGCCGGCCGCACCTCGTGGCCATGTGGTACGCCTACGTCGACGGTCACGTCTGGATCGAGACCAAGGCCAAGTCGCAGAAGGTCGTCAACCTGCGCCGTGACCCCACGATGAGCTTCCTCGTCGAGACCGGCAACACCTACGACCAGCTGCGCGGCGTCGCCCTCGAGGGGACCGCCGAGGTCATCGAGGACACCGACGTCGTGTGGGACGTGTGCGTCAACGTCTTCGAGCGCTACAACGCGCCCTACACCGAGGAGCTCAAGCCCTTCGTCGAGCTGATGGCCAAGAACCGCGTCGTGGTGCGCCTCGACGCCGTCCGCACCCGCAGCTGGGACCACCGCAAGCTCGGCCTGCCGGCGATGGACCTCGGCGGCTCGACGGCCGAGTTCCTCGGGCAGTAGCCGAGGGTCGCGTAGGCTCGCGGCCCGTCGACTGAGGAGGTTGTCATGAGCGCGCTCGGAGCGCCGTCGTCCGCTGTGCCTCTGCCCGCGGGGATCGTGCGTGAGGCCGCGGGCCCGGAGCAGGTCGTCCTCGTCTGGGGTGCCGGCGCCCTCGACGCCCTGATGGGCGGACTGGCCGAGGCCGGCAACCTGCCGTTGCGGCTGACCCCCGCGGAGACGCCCGAGATGATCGAGGTCTCCGGCGCACCGGCCCTCCTCCTCCTCGTCGACGTGGACCTCCTCGACGACACCACCGTCGGCACCCTCGACGTGGTGCGTGCCATGGCGCCCCAGACCCGGGTCTGCGTGCTCGCCGGGGCGGGCTCCGGCGCCAACGGGTTGCTGCGTGCGCTGCGCGCCGGGCTGTCCGAGGTCGTGGACCCGCACGACGAGCAGGCGGTCGCGGAGCTGCTCGCCGCGCAGGTCGGCCGAAGTGGCGAACGGGTGCTGGCAGTCGGGGCCCACCCGGACGACGTCGAGATCGGCGCCGGTGCGACGCTGCTGCGCCACCGGAGCCTCGGGCACCCGGTGAGCGTCCTGACGCTCAGCCGGGGGGCCGTGGGTGGGCACCGCGAGGACCGGCGCCGCGAGGCCGTCGGCGCTGCTGTCGCCATGTCCGCGGAGCTCCTCATGGGGGACCTGCCCGACACCCGGATGGAGGACGCCCCCGACATGATCACCCTCATCGAGGGCGTGATCGCCACGGTCCGACCCACCACCGTCTACGTGCACTCGTCCGCCGACAACCACCAGGACCACCGTGCCGTCCACCGAGCGGCGGTCATCGCCGCACGCCGGGTGCCACAGCTGTTCTGCTACCAGTCGCCGTCGTCGCGCAACGAGTTCGCCCCGACCAAGTTCGTCGCCGTCGACGCGACCATCCACGAGAAGGTCGGCGTCCTGGCCCACTACCGGTCCCAGGCGACGCGGCACTACCTCGAGCCCGACCTCGTCGTGGCGAGTGCGCGCTACTGGGCGCGGCAGCTGACCCACACCCTCTACGCGGAGCCCTTCGAGGTGCTGCGCGCGAGCGAGCAGGCAACCGTCTGACGGGTGGTCGTCCCGGCTTGCACCATGATGTGTCCATGGAGCATCGACCGGTGGAGACCTGGCTGACCGACATGGACGGCGTCCTCGTGCACGAAGAGGTCCCGATCCCGGGGGCCCAGGAGTTCGTCGACGCGTTGAAGGCGTCGGGGCTGGACTTCATGGTCCTCACCAACAACTCGATCTTCACCCCGCGCGACCTGCGTGCGCGCCTCCTCGGCAGCGGCATCGACGTGCCGGAGGAGTCGATCTGGACCTCCGCCCTGGCCACCGCCCAGTTCCTGCTCGACCAGCGGCCGGAGGGCACGGCGTACGTCGTGGGGGAGGCGGGGCTGACCACGGCGCTGCACGACGTGGGCTACGTGATGACCGACCGCGACCCCGACTACGTGGTGCTGGGCGAGACCCGCACCTACTCGTTCGAGGCGATCACCAAGGCGATCCGGCTGATCGACGGGGGAGCGCGGTTCATCGCGACCAACCCCGACGCCAGCGGCCCGAGCCAGCAGGGCAAGCTGCCGGCGTGCGGGTCGGTGGCCGCGCTGATCAGCACGGCCACGGGGCGCCAGCCCTACTTCATCGGCAAGCCCAACCCGCTGATGATGCGCTCGGCTCTCAACAGGCTCAACGCGCACTCCGAGACCACCGTGATGATCGGTGACCGGATGGACACCGACATCATCAGCGGTCTCGAGGCCGGCATCCGCACGATCCTGGTGACGACCGGATCGACGAAGCCGCACGAGATCGAGCACTTCCCCTACCGTCCGACGATGGTGTGCGAGTCGGTCGCCGACCTCGTCGAGATGGTCGGTCGCGGGCTCTCGGGCATGCCCTAGCTGATCACCCGACTGAGCGGGAGACGCACCGTGAAGGTGCTGCCGACCCCGAGGTCGGACTCGAGCCGGATCGACCCGCCGTGCCGCTGCACGATGCGGCGCACGATGCTCAGGCCCAGTCCCGTGCCCGGCTGGGTCAGGGCGTCGGGGTTGGTGGAGCGGAAGAACTCCGTGAAGAGCTCCTCCTGGTCGGCCTTGCTGATGCCGATCCCGGTGTCGTGGCAGACCAGCCGCACGAAGCGCTCGGTGCGCTCGGTGGAGACAGTGACCGTGTCGCCGCGGCGGCTGTACTTCACGGCGTTGCCGACCAGGTTGAGTGCCACCCGCTCGAGCTCGTCGCGGTCGCCGCTGATCAGCAGCGGCCCGCCACTGGGCACGACGACGAGCGTGACACCCGCCTCGACGGCGTTGGGTCGGAAGGCCGAGGCGGCGTCGATCGCCACCTGCTGGAGGTCGACGACCCCGGTGGTGACGGGCGCGTCGGAGTCGGTCAGCCGCTTGAGGGTGAGCAGGTCGTCGATGAGCGACAGCACACGCTCGAGGTTGCGCCGCACCACCTCGAAGCTGGCTGCGGTGGCCCCGGCCGGATCGTCCTCGATCAGCTCGAGGTGACCCGAGATCGAGGTCAGCGGAGTGCGCAGCTCGTGGGAGACCGTGGAGATCAGGTCGCTCTTGTAGTGGTCGAGGCTCTCGAGCTGCGCCACCAGGACCTGCTCGTGCTCGAGCAGGCGCGCGTTGAGGACGGCCTGCCCCAGGTTGCGCGCGACCTGTCCGGCCGCGTGCACCTCCGAGGCCGACCAGTCGGCCAGCTCGCGACGGCGTACGGCGACGAGGTAGCCGAGACAGTCGGGTCCGGCGCCGAGCGGTGCGAGGAGGACGTTGTCGGCGTTGGTGCCCCGGAGGAACTCGACGACCTGGGACTGGTCCGCGCTGGCGGGCCGGGCTGCCGTCTCCCGACGATGGACCCAGCCGGCTGCGCCCCCGGCGACCGGGACCCGCCCGGCCGCGGTGGGCGTGGGACGCGCCCCGGTGAACTCGTGCTGGCCGAAGCCGGCCACCGGAGCGCGCTCGGCGGTCCCGATCGAGCCGTCCTCGCTGACCCGGGCGAGCACGACGACGCCCTCGGCCCAGGCAGCCCGCGCATCGCCGGCCGCGACCTCGAGGACGGGGGACGTCGCGACGCCGTTGCCGTCGGACGGGTGGCGCGCGGCCTGCCCCTGGTCAGCCACACCTCCGTCGCCGAAGACCCGCAGCCACACGGTGTCGGCGGCGAGTGCCTCCGCGATCGGGGCCACGCTGCTCTCGACGATGTGGGCGACGGCGAGCGACGCGGCGGCGGTGCTGTTGATGGCCTCGACGGCGCGGGACAGCCGCACCTGGTCCTCGAGCTCGGTGGCGCGCTGGGCGTTGCTGAGCGCGACGCCGGCCAGCTCGGCGTACATCTCCAGCAGCTCGCGGCGTGTGGCATCGGGGCGCTGCCCGTCGACGGGGAGGTCGACGGAGAGCAGGCCGAGCAGCTCGCCGTCCGGGGACAGGAGGGGTGAGCGCAGCGTGTCCTCGGGACGCCAGCGGTCGGCAGCGGTGTCGTGGTCATCACCCGCGTGCTCCACCTCCGGGATCCAGCCGGTGGTCGGTGCGTCGGCGAAGCGCTCCGCGGGGATGAAGAGAAGCGAGCCCAGCGGCTCGGCGAGGGCGAGCTCCTGCTCCATCTCGGGGAGGGGGACCCGGCTGCCCACGAGCTGGTCACGCGCCTCGGTGCTGCCGGCGACCGTGACGACCTCGAGCTCGAGGTCGCGGGTGAGGCAGCTGATCGCGGCGACCTCGAAGCCGACCGCCGTGGCGACCCCCTCGGCGACCGCCTCGAGGACCGACTGCACGTCGGCGCCGGTGTTGATGCGCCGCATGATCGCGTAGATCGGCCGCAGGTCGCCCACATGGGCACGAACAGGACTCACGTCACCTCCCGAGACCGGTTGCCGGAGAGGGAAGTCTGGCAGGTCGGACGTCGGTCAGTCGCGCAGGAGGAGTCGAACGGCGTTTTCCATGTGGGCCCCGGTCTCGGCGGCCGTGGAGCGACCGGTGACCCAGGCCACCAGGGCCGACAGCCAGACGTCACCGATGACGCGGGCGATCGCGACGTCGTCAGCGGTCAGCTCGGTCGCGCCCGGGTGCATGGCCTGCGTGAGCATCGAGCTGAGCAGCATGCCGACCGAGTGGATCTCGTTGGCCACGGACGCGTCGGCGAACATGAAGGCCCGGGTCAGCGCCTCGGTGAGGTGGGGGTCGCCCTGCAGACCTCGGGTGGTCTTCTTGAGCACGAAGATGACCCGCTCCGAGCTGGTGTCACCCGGGATCGGCTTGTCGCGGAACGCCGCCTCTGCGTGCTCGAACTCGCTGGCGAGCGCCGAGACCAGCAGGTGGATCTTGGAGGGGAAGTAGCGGTAGAGCGTCCCGAGTGCCACCTCCGCCTTGTCGGCGACGGCGCGCATCTGGACCGCGTCGAAGCCGCCCTCGCGGGCGAGCTCGTAGGTGGCGTCGAGGATGCGCTTGCGGCGGTCACGTTGGGCAGCAGATCCGAGATCGTCCACCGTCAGGGAGTTGGCACTGCTCACAAGGGACTCCTTGTGCTCGGGGGTGCTCGGCACGTAGCGACGGTGGAATGTGCCGAGGACCTCGGTGGTGTTGGATGATTCAGGTCATCAGGCTAGCAACGAGTGGGTCATAATAGGAACACGTTCCACTTCGTCCGGCCCGGCGTGTCAGTCTTCCGGCGAGTGTCCGGATGTCGATGCGGCCCCCGAGGTCGCATCACCGTTACCCAGAGAGAGGTCGTGACGCGTGCGCATCGCCATGCTGTCCTACCGCAGCAAGTCGCACTGTGGGGGCCAGGGCATCTACCTGCGTCACCTGAGTCGTGAGCTCACCCGCCTCGGCCACACGGTCGAGGTGTTCTCCGGACAGCCCTACCCCGACCTCGACGAGGGCGTCGCCCTCACCAAGGTGCCCAGCCTCGACCTCTACCGCGAGCCCGACCCCTTCCGGGTGCCCAAGCTTCGCGAGTTCCGCGACCTGATCGACGTCGAGGAGTTCGCCACGATGTGCGCCGCGGGCTTCCCCGAGCCGAAGACGTTCTCCAAGCGGGTCGCGCGCCTGCTCGCCGAGCGCGTCGGTGACTTCGACATCGCCCACGACAACCAGGTGCTGGGCTACGGCATGCTCGACATCGAGAAGCTCGGCCTGCCCCTGATCACCACGCTGCACCACCCGATCACCTTCGATCGGCGCATCGACCTGGCCCAGACCCGCAACCCGTGGCGCAAGGTGACCCTGCGTCGCTGGTACGGCTTCCTGCGGATGCAGGGCAAGGTGGCCCGTCAGGCACGCAAGATCATGACGCCCTCGGAGACCTCCAAGCGCGACATCGCCACCGACTTCGGCGTGGACCCCGCCAAGATGCAGGTGATCCTGCTCGGCGTCGACGACGGCTTCACGCCGCCGACCAAGCCGCGCGTCCCCGGCCGGATCATGGCGATGGCCAGCGCCGACGCCCCGATGAAGGGCATCGCGACGCTCCTGGAGGCCTTCGCCAAGCTGCGCACCGAGCGCGACGTCGAGCTCATCCTGGTCACGAAGCCGCAGGCCGGCGGTCGCACCGAGAAGCTCATCGAGAAGCTCTCGATCGGCGACTCCGTGCGCTTCGTCCACGGCGTCAGCGAGGCGGAGCTCGTGGACCTCATGGGCTCGGCCGAGCTCGCGTGCGTGCCCTCGCTCTACGAGGGATTCTCCCTTCCGACCGCCGAGCTGATGGCCTGCGCGACGCCGCTGGTCGTCTCCCGCGCCGGCGCCATCCCCGAGGTGGTGGGCCCCGACGGGCTGTGCGCCGAGGTGGTCACCCCCGGCGACGTCGGTGAGCTCAAGGCCGCGATCGAGGGACTGCTCGACGACCCCGCCAAGCGTGAGCGCATGGGCGCCGCCGGTCGTCAGCGGGTCGAGGAGCTCTTCAGCTGGCGGGCGGTCGCCGCGACCGTCGCCCAGGCCTACGCCGAGGTCATCGCCGACTTCGAGCAGGAGCGCGCCACCAGCGCGGACACCGCAGGAACCGAGAGGAAGAACCTTGCTGACCGTTGATTTCGACCGTCTGGGCCTGAAGCCCGGCGACCGGGTCCTCGACATGGGGTGTGGCGCAGGACGTCACGCGTTCGAGATGTATCGCCGCGGGGGAGACGTGGTGGCGTTCGACATGGACGCCGACGAGCTCGCCGGCGTGCTCGAGCTCTTCTCCGCGATGAAGGAGGCCGGTGAGGTGCCCGTGGGTGCCGAGGCCGACATCAAGCAGGGCGACGCGCTCCAGCTCCCCTTCGCCGACGGCGAGTTCGACCGGATCGTCGCGGCCGAGGTGCTCGAGCACATCCACGCCGACGTCGAGGCCATCAAGGAGCTCGTCCGCGTGCTGCGGCCCGGCGGCACCCTGGCGATCTCCGTGCCGCGCTGGCTGCCCGAGGTCATCAACTGGAAGCTGTCGGACGACTACCACAACGCCGAGGGCGGCCACATCCGGATCTACACCGACCACGAGCTGGTGGACAAGGTCACCAAGGCCGGCCGCTTCAACGACGGCACGCCTGGCGAGGCGATGGTCTTCGAGGGCAAGGGCTACGCCCACGGGCTGCACGCGCCCTACTGGTGGATCAAGTGCGCGGTCGGCGTCGAGAACGACGAGCACCCGCTCGCCAAGGCCTACCACAAGCTCCTGGTGTGGGAGATCATGAAGCAGCCCAAGGCGCTCCAGCTCGCCGGCAAGGTCCTCGACCCGATGATCGGCAAGTCCATGGTGCTCTACTTCCGCAAGCCCGAGACCGCAGTCCTGGACGGCGATGTCTGACCCGTTGGCGCGGATCCCCTACGTCGACGGCATCCTGACCGCGGCCCAGGTCGCGGAGACCGCGGCGTCGATCGCGGCCATGCAGGAGCCGTGCGGGGCGATCCCGTGGACGGTGGGCGAGCACGTCGACATCTGGAACCACGTCGAGGCCGCCATGGCGCTGCTCGTCGGCGGCGAGGTGGAGGCCGCCGAGCGTGCCTACGCCTGGGTGCCGACGATGCAGCGCGAGGACGGCTCGTGGCCGATGAAGATCGTGGCGGGCGAGGTCGACGACCCGCGCGGCGAGGTCAACATGTCTGCCTACTTCGCGGTCGGCGTCTGGCACCACTGGCTCGTACGCCGTGACATCGGCTTCGTGCGTCGCTACTGGCCCTCGGTGCGCGCCGGTCTCGACTGGGTCGTGTCGCAGCAGGTCGCGTTCGGCGGCATCAGGTGGACACCCACCGAGAGCTTCTCGCTGCTCACCGGGTGCTCGAGCGTCTACCACTCGCTGCGCGCCGGCGTGGCCCTGGCCGACCTGCTCGACGACCCGCAGCCGGAGTGGGAGATCGCCGGTGGTCGCCTCGGCCACGCGATCCGCGAGCACGCCGACCTCTTCGAGGACAAGGCGACCTACTCGATGGACTGGTACTACCCGGTCCTCGGTGGGGCCGTCCGCGGTGCGGAGGCGTTCGCGCTGCTCGAGACCCGCTGGAGCGACTTCGTGGTCCCGGGTCTCGGCATCCACTGCGTCGACACCAACCCGTGGGTGACCGGCGCGGAGACCTGCGAGCTGGCGATGGCGTTGGACGCGATCGGCGACCACCGTCGGGCATGGGCGCTCGTGAGTGACATGCAGCACCTGCGCGGTGAGGACGGGAAGTACTGGACCGGCTGGGTCTACGGCGACGACGTCAACTGGCCGCACGAGCACACGACGTACACCGCAGCTGCGGTGATCCTCGCGATCGACGCCCTCGGGGAGACCCACGGGCACAGCACCGCGGGGTCGGGCATCATGCGTGGCACGTCCCTGGCGCCGCACTTCGCCGAGCTCATGCTCGAGTGCGAGTGCGCGGTGGGGGACCTGGTCTGACCGACGGGCCCGGCCGACGGGCCTAGCCGACGGGCCTAGCCGACGGGGTGGCCTGCGTCGCCGGTGAGGCGGCGCAGGACCCGCATCGAGCCGAGGGCGTCGGCCTCGACGAACGCCCCGCTAGCGAGCGCGCGGCGGAAGATGTGGAAGGGCGCCTGGCCACCGTCGGCCGGGTGCTCGAAGACGTCGTGGATGACCAGGCTGCCGCCGGGCATCACCCAGTGGGCCCAGCCGGTGTAGTCGGCCTGGGCGTGCACCTCGGCGTGGCCGCCGTCGATGAAGAGCAGCGAGAGCGGGGTGCGCCACAGGGCGGCCACGGTGGGGCTCTTGCCGATGATGGCGATGACCTGGTCCTCCAGGCCGGCGGCCGCGATCGTCCTGCGGAAGACCGGCAGGGTGTCCATCAGTCCGGTCTCCGGGTCGACGAGCGAGGCGTCGTGGTGCTCCCACCCGGCCTGGTTCTCCTCCGAGCCGCGGTGGTGGTCGACGGTGAAGACCGTCCCGCCCACCTCGCGGGCCGCGGCTCCGAGGTAGATCGCGGACTTGCCGCAGTAGGTCCCCACCTCCAGCGCGGGTCCGTGGATCAGCCGCTCGCGGGCCACCCGGTGGAGCAGGAGGCCCTCGTCCTCCGGCATGAAGCCCTTGGCGGCGAGGGCGTGGGTGAGCAGGTCTGGGCTCATGGCTGGGCTCATGGCTGGGGTCATGCTGGTGTCGGACACGACCGTGACTCTAGAATATGAAACACGTTCTAGTTTTGCTCTCCCCCAGAAAGGCCCCGCATGTCGATCGGAATCTCCGACGAGCACGTCGAGCTGGCGGCCAGCCTGCGCAAGTGGGCGGGCTCGCTCGAGGGCATCGACGCCAGTCGCGCGGTGGACGACCAGCCTTGCGCGACCTTCGGCGACGTGTGGACCTCCGTCGTCGAGATGGGGGTCGCGACCATCGGTCTTCCGGAGGCGGCGGGTGGCGGCGGCGGGACACCTCTCGACGTGGCCGTCGCGCTCGAGGCCTGCGCGCACGAGCTGGTGCCGGGGGCGCTGCTGTCCACCGTGGTGGCGACGTCCGTCCTCGCACCGCTCATGTCGTCGAACCCGGCGCTGCAGGGTCTGCTGGGGTCCGGGTCGTCGTTCGGGCTAGCGCTGGACCCGGCGCCCTCCGTGGTCTGGGACGCGCCCGGCGCCGACCACCTGCTCGTCAGCGACCCCGACGACCAGTGGTACGTCGTGCCCGCCGCAGCCGCCGACGTGTCCGGGTCGCTCGGGCTCGACCTGACGCGGCGCCACGGGTCGGCGCGGGTCGACCTCGAGGGCCCGGGCGTCGTCCGCGTGGCGGGGCTGAGCGGTGACCTGGTCCGTCGTACGGCGGTCACGTTCGCCGCGGCCGAGGCCTCTGGTGTCGCGCGGTGGTGCCTGCAGACGGCGGTCGACTACGCCAAGGTGCGCGAGCAGTTCGGCAGGCCCATCGGCTCCTTCCAGGCGATCAAGCACCTGTGTGCCGAGATGCTGGAGACCGCCGAGGCCGTCACGGCGGCGGCGTGGGACGTCGCGTCCGCGGCGTCGGGTGACGACGAGCAGTGGGCCTTCGCGGCCGATGTCGCCTCAGCGGTGGCCTTCGACGGCGCCGTGTCGGTGGCGAAGAGCTGCATCCAGGTGCTCGGCGGCATCGGGTTCACCTACGAGCACGAGGCGCACTTCTACCTGCGCCGGGCGCTGGCGCTGCGGGGTCTGCTGGGCTCGGCGGACGAGGCGGCCCTGTCGTTGACCACGCGTGCCGTGGCGGGGGCCCGGCGCCGGGTCGCCGTCGACCTCGACGGGCGCGATGACGCCGTGCGATCGGACATCGCGGCCTTGGTCGACCGGGTCGCCGGGGCGGGTGCCGACGGGCTGCGCGCCGGTCTGGTCGACACCGGGCTGCTGACGCCGCACTGGCCGGCGCCGTACGGGCTCGGCGCGGACGCCGTCACGCAGCTGGTCATCGACCAGGAGCTCGCGCGCGCCGGGGTCGAGCGACCCGACATCGTGATCGCCGGCTGGGCGCTGCCCACGATCCTCGAGCACGGCACGCCCGCGCAGGTCGAGCGGTTCGTCCGGCCGTCGCTGCTGGGCGAGCTGGTCTGGTGCCAGCTCTTCTCCGAGCCCGGGTCCGGGTCCGACCTCGCGTCGCTGCGCACACGGGCGGTGCGGGTCGACGGAGGGTGGCGGCTCACCGGTCAGAAGGTCTGGACGTCGGTCGCGCAGAAGGCCGACTGGGGCATCTGCCTGGCCCGGACCGATGCCGACGTCCCGCAGCACAAGGGCATCAGCTACTTCCTCGTGGACATGCGCAGCGAGGGCATCGACGTGCGCCCGCTGCGCGAGATCACCGGCGAGGCGCTCTTCAACGAGGTGTTCCTCGACGACGTCCTCGTGCCCGACGACTGCCTGGTGGCGGGCGAGGGCGACGGGTGGCGCCTGGCGCGCACCACGCTGGCCAACGAGCGGGTCGCCATGGCGACGAGTCGGCTCGACAAGAGCACCGAGCGGGCGGTGGCGCTGGCTGGCGGCGGTGCTGGCGTGAGCGTGGCGGAGCGGGTGCGGATCGGTCACGCGGTCGCGCTCTCGACGGTCTGCTCGCTCCTCGGCACTCGCTCCACCCTCCGCTCGCTGGCCGGTCAGGGCCCCGGTGCGGAGTCGAGCGTCGCCAAGCTGCTCGGCGTCCGCAACCGCCAGGACGGCGCCGAGCTGGTGGTGGAGCTCTACGGCGACCGGTTGGTCGCCCCGGACGAGGACGTGCAGGCGGCGGTCTGGGAGATGCTCAACACCCGCTGCCTGTCCATCGCCGGTGGCACCACCCAGATCCTGCGCAACATCGTCGGTGAGCGGATCCTGGGGCTGCCGCGCTAGAGGTCGAGTCGGCGCAATGTTGTCGAGTGGCCAGCAACGGGCGGCCCAGGAGGCTGTCTCCGTGCGGTGACAGTGCAACATCGCGCCGACTCGGCGTTGCGTGAGCAACATCGCGCCGACTCGGCGTTGCGTGAGCAACATCGCGCCGACTCGGCTCAGGTGTGCTCGCGGCGGTAGGTGTTCCAGTGCCAGTGCAGGTAACGATCGATCGCGCGCACGATGTGCGAGGAGCGGATCGAGGGGAAGACGTCGAAGGCGTGCTGGGCGCCCGGGAGCTCGGCGTAGACGACCGTGCGCTTGGAGACGCGCCGCAGCTTCTCGACGAACAGGCGGGCCTGGTCGACGTGGGCGAGGCTGTCGTGGGAGCCGTGCAGCACGAAGAAGTCCGGGGCGTCGGGCGTGATCCGCAGGATCGGGGAGGCGTCCTCGAAGGCGTCGGGGTCGCTCTCCCAGCGCTTGCCCAGGACCTTGGGGCCCAGGAACCGGTCGCGCATCAAGATGGCGCTCTTGATGCCCGTCGAGCCGGCGAAGTCGTAGATCCCGTAGTGGGGGACCGCGCACTGGACGGAGGTGTCGGCATCCTCGAAGCCGGGTTGCCAGGACCGGTCGCCGGCGGTGAGAGCCGCCAGTGAGACCAGGTGCCCGCCGGCCGAGCCGCCGGTGATGGCGATGTAGTCGGGGTTGCCGCCGTAGGCCGCGATGTGCTCGCGGATCCACGCGATCGCCTGCTTGACGTCGATGACCTGGGCGGGGAACGGGTCGCGCGGCGCGAGCCGGTAGTTGATCGCCACGCACACCCAGCCCTTGGCGGCGAGGTGCTGCATCAGCGGGATGCCCTGCTCCTCCTTCTTGCCGATCGTCCAGCCTCCGCCGTGCACCTGCAGCAGCACGGGCGCGCCCTGGGGCGGGCGACCGGCCGGGAGGTAGATGTCGAGGAGGCCGCGCTTGCCGTGGTCGTCGTAGGCGATGTCGCGCTCGACGCGCACCTGGTCGTTGCGCATGCGGAAGGGGTAGACGAGCTTGCGCCACGGCACGGCGAGGTCGGCCGGCGTCGGTGCATGGTCGAGCTGCTCGACGTAGTCGACGCCCACGCCCTCCGCGAGTGCCTCCTCGACCTCGGTGCCGACCCGGCGCGCCTGGTCGATCAGGAAGGCGAGCCCCGCGGCGCTGGCACCCGCCAGGGCGAGCCCGAGCGGGTCTCGCCGACGCCCCGTCGCGTGGGCAGCCGCGTCGGCCACGGTGAGCGCCAGCACCTGGGGCGCGAGCTCACCGGTCAGCCACCCGGCGAAGAAGGACGGGATGCCGACCCGGAAGCCCGGCAGGGGCCGGATGGCGTTGGCCGTGAGAGCAGCGATGACGACCTGGCGACGAAGGAACCCCATAACACCAGGCTAGACGACTCGTTGAGAACACGTTCTACTTCCCACGCCTAGGATGCCGACCATGGACCGCCTGTCAGGCCTCGACGCCAGCTTCCTCTACCTCGAGACGCCGGCCCAGCTCATGCACGTGTGCGGGGTGATCGTGCTCGACCCGGCGACCATGCCGGCGCCGTACTCCTTCGCCTCGATGCAGGCGGCGATCAACCAGCAGGTCAAGGGCGTCCCGGCGTTCACCCGCAAGCTGCGCCGTGTGCCGCTGGGGCTCGACCACCCGATCTGGGTGCGGGACAAGCAGTTCGACATCGAGCGCCACGTGCACCGGCTGGCGCTGCCCAGTCCCGGTGGGTACGCCGAGCTGACGGCGCTCACCTCCCACCTCGCGGCCCTGCCGCTCGACCGCTCCCGCCCGTTGTGGGAGATGTGGGTGATCGAGGGCTACGACGACGGCGACAAGGTCGTGGTCTTCACCAAGATGCACCACGCCACCGTCGACGGTGTCTCCGGCTCCAACTTGATCTCCCACCTGTGTGCGCTCGAGGCCGATGCTCCGCCGATGGCGCTGATGGCGGGGGAGAAGCACGGCCGCGAGGCCGGGGCCCGCGAGCTGCTCGGTCGCGCAGTGCTCACCAACCTGACCCGACCCGTGCACGCCGCCCGGATCCTGGCCCCGACCGCCAAGGGCGTGACGCGCACGATCGGCCGCGCCCGAGCCGGTACGGCGATGGCCGCACCGCTCACGGCTCCGCGCACGTCGTTCAACGGCACCATCACCGGGCGCCGCACGATCGGCGTTGTCGACCTCGACCTGGAGGCGGTGCGCCAGGTCAAGGGGGCCACGGGGACCACCGTCAACGACGTGGTGCTGACGCTCGCCGGGGGAGCGCTGCGCGGCTACCTCGAGGAGCGCGACGAGCTCCCGGACAGCTCGCTGCTGGCGTCCGTGCCGGTGAGCGTGCGCGAGCAGTCGAAGCGTGACGGCGGGGCCAACAAGGTCTCCACGCTCTTCGCGCGGCTGGGCACGGACGTGGAGGACCCCCTCGAGCGGCTCCAGGAGATGGCGCAGTCCAACCAGCACGCCAAGGAGCACCACAACGCGATCAGCGCCGACGCGCTGCAGGACTGGGCGGAGTTCGCCGCCCCCCGCACCTTCGGGCTCGCCGTGCGCGCCTACGCCGGCCTGCGCCTGGCCGAGAAGCACCCGGTGGTCCACAACCTGGTCATCTCCAACGTGCCCGGTCCGCCCTTCCCGCTCTTCTTCATGGGGGCGCAGATCATCGGCCTCTACCCGCTGGGACCGGTCTTCCACGGCGCCGGCGTCAACATCACGGTCATGTCCAACGACGGCCGCCTGCACGTGGGCGTGATCGCCTGTCGCGAGTCGATGCCCGACGTGGAGTCACTGGTCAAGCACTTCCCCCTGGAGCTGGAGCGGCTCAGCCGCGCCGTCGCGGCGTCGAGCGAGGACGTGACGCCGTTGGAGAAGGCGCGCGCGAAGAAGCAGGGCCGATAGAGCGGGCCGATAGGTCGGGCCGATAGGTCGGGCCGATGATCAGGTGCGCCGGAAGTCGCGCCGGCGCGCGTTGACGGTGGCCGCGGCCTCGACGACGGCCGGCACGAATTTCTCCGCCTCGAGCACGCAGCCGGCGTGGCCCGTGTCGATGTCGTGGATCGTGGCACCGGGGATCGCTCGGGCGAGGCTGATCTGGCGCGTCGCCGGGATGACCCGGTCGCGGGTGCCGACCACGACCGCGGTCGGCACGTCGATCTGGCCGAGCCACGGACGGGAGTGGTGCCGTCCCAGGGCCGCAAGCGCCTGACCGACCGCCCACGGGCTCGTCGAGCGGAACTCACGCATCGCCCACTCGTGGATGTCAGCGGGCACCAGGTCGAGCGCACGGGCGGTCGCGCGGGCCGCCGTGAGCGCCGTACGCGATCGCGAGACGCCGCGGGCGCCGAGCATGGTGGCGCCCATGCCGGTGAAGAAGAGTCGCTCAGCGGCGTTGAGCTGGAACTTGTCGGTCGTCGCGCAGAGCACCAGGCCCTGGATCTTCTCGGCGTGCTGGCGCCACACGCGCTGGGCGACGACACCGCCCATCGAGTAGCCCGCGATGATCACGTCCTCGAGCCCGAGCACGTCGATGAGTGCCGCGACGTCGTCGGCGCAGTCGACCAGGGAGAAGTCCTCGCTGCGGATGCCCTGACCGTGCCAGCGCTGGTCGAGCGTCACGACGCGGAAGCGGCGCGAGAGCGGCTCGATCGCAGGGAACCAGGTGAGCAGGCCGGTGCAGCCGAGCGCGTGCAGGAGCACGATCGTGGGGGAGTCGGGCGAGGGGCCCGGCGTGTCGGTGACGTACGTCGACCCGCCGCGGCCGGGCAGCTCCACCAGACGGCCCGGGGGGATGCGCACCCACGGGATGTAGACCCGGCGACGCACGAGCGCGCCCGGTGAGAACACGGCCATCGCCCCTCCCTCGGTGTCTGGTCCCCTAGACTAGAACAGGTTACAGTTTCGCTGTTCAGCGACCCCGACATGCACAGGAGACCGACGTGGCTTCCGACGGCTTCACCCCCGCAGACCAGGAGTCCATCGAGGCGGTGCGCTCCGTCATCGGGCAGGCGCTCGACCGGGACGGCGACTGGGCGGCGCTCGCCTCGGCCGGGATGCTCGGGCTCGCGGTGCCCGAGACACAGGGCGGCGAGGGCCTCGGTCTCGCCGAGGTCGGCGTGCTGCTGCGCGAGACGGGTGCGCGTGGGGTGCACCTGCCCGTGTGGGAGACGCTGTGCTGCGCCACGCTCACCATTGCCGCCCACGGCACGCCCGAGCAGCAGGCGCTGCTGGCCGGCGTCACGTCCGGGGAGACGCTGCTGACCCCGGCGCTGCGCGAGGTGGGCCTCACCATCACGGACCGTCCGATCACCACCTTCACCGCAGGCACGGTCACGGGCCGCAAGATCGCGGTGACCTACGCCGACCAGGCCGCGCGCCTGCTCGTGACGGCCCTCGACGGGGACGACGTGGTCGTCGCGCTCGTCGACCCCCACGGCCCCGGCGTCACGCTGCTCGAGTCGGGCTCGTCGGCCCGCATCACCACCCACACGGTGGTCCTCGACGGTGCGCCGGCCGAGCTCCTCGGCGGCGGCGCGGCTGCTGCGCGCACGCTGGTCGACCACGCCGTGGCCGGCCTCTCGTTGACGGCTGCCGGTGTCGTGGCCGGCGCACGGGACCTGACCGCCACCTACATCAAGGGCCGCACGCAGTTCGGCCGGACGCTCGCGGAGTTCCAGGCCGTCGCGATGCAGATCGCCGACGTCTACATCGCCTCCCGCACGATCGACCTCGCCGCCGAGAACGCCGCGTGGCGGGTGGGCGCAGGCCTGGACGCGGCCGACGACCTCGCCGTGACGTCGTACTGGATCGGGGCCGAAGGCCCGAAGGCCCTGCGCACCTGCCACCACCTGCACGGTGGCATGGGTGTGGACGAGACCTACCCGCTGCACCACTACTTCTCCTGGATCACCGACATCGCGCACGCGCTCGACTGCCTGCCCGGCGACGTGCCGGTCGAGGACCCGACCACCAAGAACCTCGAGCTCACCGCGGAGCAGCGCCGGCTCAAGGGCGAGCTGCGCGACTACTTCACCGGCCTGGCCTCGCACGACCAGCACGTCGACATGGGCCGGGACCGGCACGGCCCGACCTACCAGCGCGTGGTCAAGCAGATGGGCACCGACGGCTGGATGGGCGTCGGTTGGCCGCAGGAGTACGGCGGCCACGGGCTCGGCGAGATCGAGCAGACGCTCTTCGCCAACGAGGCCCAGCGCGCCGACGTGCACCTGCCCGCCGTGACCCTGCAGACCGTCGGCCCGACGCTGATCCGCTACGGCACCGAGAAGCAGAAGGAGATGTTCCTCGAGAAGATCCTCGCCGGCGACGTCCACTTCGCGATCGGCTACAGCGAGCCCGACGCCGGCACCGACCTGGCCGCGCTGCGCACGACCGCGCGTCGCGACGGCGACCACTTCGTCGTCAACGGGCAGAAGATGTGGACGACCGGTGGGCACCAGGCCGACTACGTCTGGCTGGCCGTGCGCACCGACACCGAGGCGCCCAAGCACAAGGGCATCTCGATCCTGATCGTCGACACCACGGACCCGGGCTACTCCTTCACCCCGATCATCACCGCCGACGGCTCCCACCACGTCAACGCGACCTACTACAACGACGTCCGCGTCCCCGTCGACATGCTGGTCGGCGAGGAGAACCAGGGCTGGAAGCTGATCACCACCCAGCTCAACCACGAGCGCGTCATGCTCGGCCCGGCCGGGCGCATCGAGGGACTGCGCGACCGGGTCGCCGACTGGGCGACCAAGGCCGGGGTCATCGACCGCTCCGACGTGCGCGACGTCATGGGTCGCGTCACCGCGGTCTTCCGCGTCAACGAGCTGCTCAACTGGGAGGTCGCGCGTGCGGGCGCGTCGGGCGAGGTCTCGGTCGGCGACGCCTCGTCGTCCAAGGTCTTCGCGGCCGACCAGGTGCAGCACCTCGCCGCCGACCTCGTCGGGATCGTGCACCGCTACGGCGACCCGGCCGAGGAGGAGACCCGCGCGCTGCTGGACTACCTGGACGCGCAGGCCAAGCGCAACCTGGTGCTCACCTTCGGCGGCGGGGTCCAGGAGGTGCAGCGCGAGCTCATCGCGATGTTCGGTCTGGGGCTGCCGCGGGTGCCGCGGTGAGCGACGGCCACGAGCAGATCATGGCCGAGGCCGAGCGGATCAAGGCGCTCGGCGAGGCTGCGGAGCGCGAGGCGCGCGACCCGGTCAACCAGCCGACGATCAACAACTGGGTCGAGGCGATGGGCAACACCAACCCGCGCTGGCAGGGCGGCGAGGCGCCGCCGTCCATGGCGCAGGTGTGGACGATGTACGGCCTGGGCGGCAAGCCGCCCGCCGACGACCCGCTGCACGGCATGATGAAGGTCCTCACCGACGCGGGCTACACCGCCGTGCTCGGCACCAACTGCGAGCAGACCTACGAGCGCACGCTCAGGGTCGGCGAGCAGGTTCGGGTCACCACCGCTCTCGACTCCGTGGTCGGGCCCAAGACGACCGGCATGGGCGTCGGCTACTTCGTGACCTCGCGCAACACCTGGTACGTCGCCACACCCGATGGGCAGAGCGAGGTCGTCGCGCGGATGCTCTTCCGGGTGCTGAAGTTCGTGCCGAAGGCGGCCTCATGAGCGTCCGGCCGATGATCGGCCGCGACTCCCGCTTCTTCTGGGACGGCACCGCGGCCGGTGAGCTGCGGGTGCAGAGCTGCAACGCGTGCGGCGAGCTGCGCTTCCCGCCCGGTCCGGCGTGCCCCGACTGCGGAGCGCTCGACCGGGGCCACGTGGTGTCGGCCGGCGTCGGCACCGTCTTCAGCTATGTCGTCCACCGGCACCCGCCCGTGCCGGGCAAGGAGCTGCCGATCGTGCTGGCGCTGATCGACCTCGACGAGGGCGTGCGCATGGTCGGCCAGGTGACCGACGTACCCGCGGACGAGATCGAGATCGGGATGCGCCTGCGGGTGGACTTCAACCGCGTCGACGACGACCTGACCCTGCCGATCTGGCGCCGTGCTGAGGAGGAGACCGCGTGAACGTCGGAGACACCATCCCCGAGTGGAGCGTGCCGATCACGCCGACGCTGATCGTGAGCACCGCGATCGCGACGCGCGACTTCCAGGACGTCCACCACGACCGCGACCTCGCCCAGGGGCACGGCTCGAAGGACATCTTCATGAACATCCTGACCTCGACCGGGCTGGTCGAGCGCTACGTCACCGACTGGGCCGGCGGCGAGACCGACGTGCGGGGCATCGCGATCCGCCTCGGTGCCCCGGCCTACCCCTACGACACCCTGACCTTCTCCGGCACGGTCTCCTCGATCGAGGACGGCGTCGCCGTTATCGACGTCAAGGGCTCGGTGTCGCTGGGCGACCACGTGGTCGGCACCGTGCGGGTGTCCGCGTGACCGGCCTGTCGGGCAAGGCGGCGATCGTCGGGATCGGTGCGACGGAGTTCTCCAAGGAGTCCGGGCGCTCGGAGCTCCAGCTGTCCGTGGAGGCGGTGCAGCACGCGCTGTCCGACTGCGGCCTGACGCCTGCTGACGTCGACGGGCTCACGACCTTCACGATGGACACGTCCTCGGAGATCGCCGTGGCGCGGGAGCTCGGGATCAAGGAGCTGCGGTTCTTCAGCCGCATCAACTACGGCGGTGGGGCGGCCTGCGCGACGGTCCAGCAGGCGGCGATGGCTGTCGCGACCGGGGTCGCCGACGTGGTGGTCTGCTACCGCGGCTTCAACGAGCGCTCGGAGAGCCGCTTCGGCCAGTTCTCCCTCGCGGCTGCGACGCAGGTCAACACCAACGGCCTCGACAACGCGTGGACCTACCCGATGGGGCTCGGCACGCCCGCGGCCACGGTGGCGATGCAGGCGCGGCGCTACATGCACGAGTACGGCGCCACCTCGGCCGACTTCGGCGCCGTCGCGGTGGCCGACCGACGACACGCGGCGACCAACCCCGAGGCGTTCTTCTTCGGCAAGCCGATCACGATCGAGGATCACCAGGCCTCGCGGATGATCGCCGACCCGCTGCACCTGCTGGACTGCTGCCAGGAGAGCGACGGCGCAGTCGCGCTCGTCGTGGTGTCGGCCGAGCGGGCGCGTGACCTGGCCCAGACACCGGCGTACGTCGCCGCGGCGGCCCAGGGCAGCGGCGCCGACCAGTTCGTGATGACGTCCTACTACCGCGATGACATCGGCATCCCGGAGATGGGGGTCGTGGGTCGCGAGCTGTGGCGCCAGTCAGGGCTGCGCCCCGACGACATGCCGATGGCGATCCTCTACGACCACTTCACTCCCTACGTGCTGATGCAGCTCGAGGAGCTCGGCTTCTGCGGTCGTGGTGAGGCGCCCGGCTTCGTCGCCGACGGCGCGATCGAGATCGGCGGCCGGCTCCCGCTCAACACCCACGGCGGTCAGCTCGGAGAGGCCTACATCCATGGGATGAACGGCATCGCCGAGGGCGTGCGCCAGATCCGTGGGACCTCGGTCAACCCGGTGCCCGACGCGGCTCACGTGCTGGTCACCGCTGGCACGGGCGTCCCCACGAGCGGGCTGATCCTCTCGGCCTGACGTCTGCCCGTCACAATGGCGGGCGTGAGCCAGCCCGTCGTCGTGTCCATCCACGTCGCCCAGGGGCGTCGGCTGCCGATGCGGTCGGTCGAGCAGGCCGAGGTGGTGCAGGCGCGGGGGATCGTGGGCGACCGCTATGAAGGTTCGAAGCACCGGCAGGTGAGCATCCAGAGCCTGGAGGCGATCTGCGAGGCGTCGGAGGTCTTCGGCTCGCCGATCGACCCGGCGCTCACGCGCCGCAACATCACGGTGTCGACGGGCGAGATCCCCCAGGCGCCGGGCAGCCTGATCCGCATCGGTGACCTGCTGCTCGAGGTCGTGCGGGTCGCCGCCCCCTGCAAGCTCCTCGACGACACCATCGGTCCCGACGCGCAGGTCGCGCTGCGGCGCCGCGGCGGATCGATCTGCCGGGTGCTCGAGTCGGGGATCGTCGCCGTCGGTGACGGTGTGGAGCTGCCGCCGGTCACGTGACCGGTCTCGGGTGAGGCGGGTTGCTCGACTGCCGGGGGGGGGTGTCGGGGGTGGTGGGGGGTCGGGTGTCGGGCGGTGGTCAGTCGTTTGATCAC
>NZ_JANNML010000151.1:0-9437 GCF_031397825.1 Nocardioides sp. | reverse complement strand
CGGTGCCCATCTCGGGACACACGCCGCAGTCGTAGCAGGGGGTCCAGCGACAGTCCTCGACCTCGACCTCGGACGACGGGTCGATGGCGTCCTCCCAGTCCGCCCAGAGCCAGTCCTTGTCGAGGCCGGAGTCGAGGTGGTCCCACGGCAGGACCTCGTCGTAGGTGCGCTCGCGGGTGGTGTACCAGTCGAGGTCGACGCCGGTCCCGGCGAGAGCCGTCGTGGACGCCTCGAGCCAGCGGTCGTAGGAGAAGTGCTCGCTCCAGCCGTCGAAGCGGCCGCCGTCGCGCCAGACCTGCTCGATGACGGCGCCGACGCGGCGGTCGCCACGGCTGAGCAGTCCCTCGATCGTGCCGGGCTTGCCGTCGTGGTAACGGAAGCCGATGGCGCGACCGTACTTCTTGTCCTCGCGCACGATGTCGCGCAGCTGCTTGAGGCGGGCGTCGGTGGTCTCGTGGTCGAGCTGGGAGGCCCACTGGAAAGGCGTGTGCGGCTTGGGGACGAAGCCGCCGATGGAGACCGTGCAGCGGATGTCGTTGCGCCCGGAGACCGCGCGACCCTCCGCGATGACGCGCTTGGCGAGCTCGGCGATCTGGAGCACGTCCTCGTCGGTCTCGGTGGGCAGGCCGCACATGAAGTAGAGCTTCACCTGGCGCCAGCCGTGGGAGTAAGCCGCGGAGACCGTGCGGATCAGGTCCTCCTCGGTCACCATCTTGTTGATGACCTTGCGCATCCGCTCGCTGCCGCCCTCGGGCGCGAAGGTGAGCCCGGAGCGGCGACCGTTGCGGGAGAACTCGTTGGCGAGGTTGATGTTGAAGGCGTCGACGCGCGTGCTGGGCAACGAGAGCGACACGTTGGTGCCCTCGTAGCGGTCGGCCAGGCCCTTGGCGACGTCGGCGATCTCGGTGTGGTCGGCGCTCGAGAGCGACAGCAGGCCGACCTCCTCGAAGCCGGTCGACCGGATGCCGTTCTCGACCATCTCGCCGATGGTCTCGATCGACCGCTCCCGGACCGGTCGGGTGATCATGCCGGCCTGGCAGAAGCGGCAGCCGCGGGTGCAGCCGCGGAAGATCTCCACGGAGAAGCGCTCGTGCACCGTCTCGGCCAGCGGCACCAGCGGCTTGCGCGGGTAGGGCCAGGCGTCGAGGTCCATCAGCGTGTGCTTGGTGACGCGGTGCGGGATGCCGGGTCGGTTGGGCACGACGGCCTCGATGGTGCCGTCGGCGGCGTAGGTGACGTCGTAGAAGCGGGGGACGTAGATGTTGCCGGTGACGGCGAGGCGGCGCAGCAGCTCGTCCCTTCCGCCGGGGCGTCCCTCGGTCTTCCACTCCCGGACCACCTCAGAGATCGCGAGCACGACCTCCTCGCCGTCGCCGAGCACGGCGGCGTCGACGAAGGCGGCGATGGGCTCGGGGTTGAAGGCCGCGTGGCCGCCGGCGAGCACCACCGGGTCGGCGTCGGTGCGGTCGGCGGCGTGCAGCGGGATGCCGGCGAGGTCGAGGGCGTTGAGCATGTTGGTGTAGCCGAGCTCGGTGGAGAAGCTCAGGCCGAAGACGTCGAAGTCCTTCACCGAGCGGTGCGCGTCGACGGTGAACTGCGGGATGCCGTCCTCGCGCATGATGGCCTCCATGTCGGGCCACACCGCGTAGGTGCGCTCCGCGACGATCCAGTCGCGCTCGTTGAGGACCTCGTAGAGGATCTGGACACCCTGGTTGGGCAGGCCGACCTCGTAGGCGTCGGGATACATCAGCGCCCAGCGGACCGTCTCGCCCTCCGGGGCGCAGTCCCACTCCTTGACGGTCGAGTTGAGCTCGCCCCCGACGTACTGGATCGGCTTGGAGACCGAGGAGAGGCGGGGCTCGAGACGGGGGAAGACGCTGGCGGACATGGGCTCCAGACTAACGGCGCAGGGTGAGAACCTCTGATCCGACGGCGCTTCGTAGGGTGGCCGCATGACAGCGACGACGATCCGTGGCCGCTTCCAGTGGACCGTGGCGGTGCCGATCGTGGCGCTCGTCGTCCTGGCTGCCACCTGGGCGAGCCACGAGTCCTGGCCCGTGCTGGTCCTGATCGCGGCCGCGCTGGTCGCCGCGGTCATCTGCGCCGTCCACCACGCCGAGGTCGTGGCGCACAAGGTCGGGGAGCCCTTCGGGTCGCTGATCCTGGCCATCGCGGTCACCGTGATCGAGGTCGGCCTGATCGTCATGCTGATGACCAGCGGCGGCGAGGGCACCAGCACCTACGCCCGCGACACCGTCTTCGCGGCGATCATGATCACGCTCAACGGCATCGTCGGCATCTCGCTGCTGGTCGGCGCCTCCAAGCACCACCTGGTCAGCTTCAACGCCGCCGGCACCGGGTCGGCGCTGTCGACGGTGATCACGCTCGCGTCGGTGTGCCTGGTGCTGCCGAGCTTCACGACGTCGGCTGCGGGCCGGGAGTACTCCGCCGCGCAGCTGGCCTTCGCCGCCGTCGCCTCGCTCGCGTTGTACGGCGCGTTCGTCTTCACCCAGACCATCCGGCACCGTGACTTCTTCCTCCCCGTCTCCAGCGATGAGCAGGGTCTCGTGACCGGGTTGCTCGACGAGGACGAGGACGGGCACGCCGACCCGCCCAGCCAGCAGGAGGCCCTGCTCAGCGCCGGTCTGCTCGTGATGTCCCTGGTGTCCGTGGTCGGGCTGGCCAAGCTGCTCTCCCCCACGATCGAGGACGGCGTGAGGAGCCTCGGCTTCCCCTACGCCGTCGTCGGTGTCGTCATCGCCCTGCTGGTGCTGGCCCCCGAGTCGATCTCCGCGCTGCGCAACGCCGCCCGCGACCGCGTGCAGAACAGCCTCAACCTCGCCCTCGGCTCGGCCATGGCCTCGATCGGGCTGACCATCCCGACGATCGCGGTCGCGATGATCTGGATCGACGGCCCCTTGACCCTCGGCCTCGAGCCGACCCAGATGGTGCTGCTCGCGATCACCGTCGTGGTCTCCGGCCTGACCGTCGTGCAGGGGCGCGCCAAGGCGCTCCAGGGCTTCGTGCACCTGGTGCTCTTCGCCACGTTCCTCTTCCTGTCGATGCAGCCGTGACCAGTCGGCCGGACAGGCTCAGGACCTGACGAGCACACCGGGCGTCGGCGTCATGCGAGCGGCCGGGGCGGAGATCGCCCTCAGGTGGATGTTCTGCAGGAGGCCCACCGCGAGCATCCCGGCGAACATCGAGCTGCCGCCGTAGGACACGAAGGGCAGCGGGACACCGGTGACCGGCATGATCCCGACACACATGCCGATGTTCTGGAAGGCCTGGAAGCCGAACCAGCAGGCGATGCCGGCAGCGGCGATCCGACCGAAGACGTCGTCGGTGTGGGCCGCGATCGACAGCGCGCGCCAGAGCACGACCACGAGCAGCCCGATCAGCAGGCCGGCCCCGACCAGGCCCAGCTCCTCGCCGGCGACGGTGAAGACGAAGTCGGTGTGCTGCTCGGGCACGAAGCCCGAGCGGGTCTGCGAGCCGTCGAAGAGGCCCTGGCCGAAGAGCCCGCCGTTGCCGACCGCGATGCGGGCCTGCTCGACGTTGTAGCCGGCGCCCCGCGGGTCGAGGTCGGGGTTGGTGAAGGCCAGGAAGCGGTCGACCTGGTAGGCCTTGAGCGCACCGGCACCCACGGCGGCGACGGCCGCGGCCACGCCCCCGCCGGCCAGCAGCACCAGCCAGCGGCGCCGGGCACCGGAGGCCGCGAGCACGCCGAAGACGGTGGCCGAGAGGACCAGCATCGTGCCGAGGTCGGGCTGGAGCATGATCAGCGTGGCGGGCACGGCGGCGACGCCGAGCATCGCGAAGACGTCGACGGTCCCGACCCGCGTGCGCCAGCGCGCGTCGGCGCGCTCCGCGACCACCAGCGCCATGCCGACGACCACGGCGAGCTTGGCGAGCTCCGAGGGCTGGATGGACATCCCACCGACCATCAGCCACGAGCGCGAGCCGTTGATCGTGGAGCCCATCGTCAGCACCAGCACCAGGCCGACGACCGAGGCGAGGTAGACCAGCGGCGTGAGGATCCGCACCCAGCGGTGGTCGGTGGCCATCACGGTCACCATCAGGACCAGCCCGATGGCGACGTTCATGACCTGCTTGCCGAGGTAGGCCGAGGAGTCGCCGCCGGTGAGGTCCTCACGGTTGCTGGTGGCCGACCAGACGAGCAGCGCGCCGAGCACGGTGAGCGCGAGCACCGCGCCCATCAGCACCCAGTCGATGCCGTTGACCTGGCTGAGCCGACTGGTGGAGCGGCCCGCGGAGCGACCGGCAGGACGACCGGCAGGACGGGCGGGGGGACGGATGCTGGTGGTGGTCATCGCTTCTCCGTCGCCGGGGGCAGGATCGAGCCGTCACGCCGGAAGGTCGGCAGGCCCTGGGGCGGGGTGACCCCGGGGATGGCTGCGTCGGAGGGGCGGACCTGCTCCTCGGTGACGCCGTAGAGAGACTCCCAGATCTTGCGGATCGCGGGTCCGGAGGTGCCCGAGCCGGTGCCGCCCTGGCTGACCATCATCACCACGACGTAGTCGTCGGAGTAGGACGCGACCCACGAGGTCGACTGCTTGCCGTAGACCTCGGCGGAGCCGGTCTTGGAGCGGATCACGACCTCGTCGAGGGGGAAGCCGACCATTCGCCAGGCCATCGTGCCCTGACGCGTGACGCCCTTGAGTGCGTCGTCGATGTAGCCGAAGACGCCGTCCGGCACCTTCACCTGGCCGACCTTCTTGGGGGCGATCTTGCGGATGACGGTGCCGTCGGAGCTGACGACGGCCTTGCCGATGCGCGGGGCGTAGAGCGTGCCGCCGTTGGCGATCGCTGCGTAGGCCCTGGCCAGCTGCAGCGGTGTGACGATCGTGTCGCCTTGGCCGATGGCGAAGTTGACCGCGTCGCCGGCGCGGTAGGCGTAGCCCTCGACGCAGAACTCGCGGGCGAAGAGGTAGACGAAGTCGGAGGTGTCGGCGTCCTGCGGCTTGGCAGCAAGGTCGCAGTAGTAGTCCTTCTGCGACTCGAAGTAGGCCCGCTTCCAGGCGCGGTCGGCGATCCGGCCCGACGCCTCGCCGGGCAGGTCGATGCCCGTCTCTCGACCGAAGCCGAACTTCTTGGCCTCCTCGACCAGCGGGTCACGGGCGTCGACGTCGGCGACGTCCGAGCCGTAGCGCTGCCAGTAGTCGAGGCCGACGCGGTAGAAGAAGGTGTTGCAGGAGACCTCGAGCGCCTTGGCGAAGCTGATGTAGCCGTAGGCGCCGGACTCGTAGTTCTTGAAGTCGCGGTTGCCGACGCTGAGGAAGGACGAGCAGTTGAGCATCGTGTCGGTGCTGTAGCCGTTGCTGAGCGCACCGGCCGTCATGAACGGCTTCCACGTCGACCCGGGGGCGAACTGGCCCTGGGTGGCGCGGCCGAGCAGCGGCGTGCCGGCCGCCTCCGAGTAGAGCCGCGAAAGCTGCTTCTTGGTGATGCCCCCGACCCACAGGCCCGGGTCGTACGTCGGCTGGCTGGCCATCGCGACCACGCGACCGGTGTCGGCCTCGAGCACCACGACGGCGCCGGAGTCGGCCACGTAGTTCCTGCCGGTCACGGTGTCGCGCGTGGCGCGGGCGACCGCGATCGCCTCCTCGAGCTGGGTCTCGACGACGCCCTGGACCTTGGCGTCGATGGAGGTGACGAGCGTGTCGCCGGGCTGGCTCTCGACCTCGCCGTCGTCGCCGAGCACGCGACCCATCGAGTCGACGGCGACCGAGCGGTAGCCGGGCATCCCGCGCAACCACCGGTCGTACTGCCTCTCGACGCCGGCACGACCGACTGCGGAGGCACCGTTGACGGAGCGGTCGCCGTCGTCCTGCGCGGTGTCGTACTCCTCCTCGGTGATCGGGCTGAGGTAGCCGAGGACGTGGGCGAGGTTGATGCCGAAGGGCTGGGGGTAGGAGCGCACGGTCTGCTGGTCGACCACGACGGCCGGGAAGTCCTCGGGCTGCTCGAGGATGCGCAGAGCGACGTCCTGGGGCACGTCCTGGGCGACGGGCACGGCCTGGAAGGGCGATCCGTTCCAGCACAGGCCGGAGACGCTGCCCTCCTCACCGCACGTGACCAGCTGCTTCTCGATGCGCTTCGCGCGCTCGCCGACGACGCGACCGAGGCGCTCGACGAGCTTGGCGCGCACGCCGTCGGTCATCTTGTCGACAACCGTGCGGTCGACCGAGACGACCCACGAGGTGCGGTTGGTGACGAGCGGGCGGCCCTGGTCGTCGACGATCAGGCCGCGCTGGGGCTGGACGACGATCTCGCGCACCGACTGGGCGGCAGCCTGCGCGGTGTACTCGTCGCCGGAGACCACCTGGAGGTAGTAGAGCCGGACGAAGAGGGTCGCGAACAGCGAGAACACCAGGGCCTGCAGGACAACCAGGCGCAGCTTGCTGCGCTGGGCGGGCTGCGGTCGGGCGGAGGTCACGGCATCGCCCGCTCGGGCTCGAGCCGCTGGAACATCACCATCACCAGCGGCAGGACGAACGGCGTCAGCACGAGGTCCCAGACCACGCTGATGCCGACCACCTGGAGCAGGTCGGGCACGGTGAGCGGCGGGTCACGCAGCAGCAGACCGCTCAGCGCGAAGACCGAGGTGCCGAGGAACGACGAGGCCGCGACGGTGGCCAGCGCGGCGGTGACGGTGGGCTTGATGTCGAGGGCGACACGACCGGCGACGTAGCCGACGACCACGAGCGCGAGCGCCCAGCGACCGGCCACGTGGTCGGCGGGAGGTGCGAGGTCGAGCAGCACGCCCGCGCCGAAGCCCAGCAGCATCGCGAACTGCGAGCCCCGCACCAGCGCGGCACCGACGACGACGAGGAGCACGAGGTTGGGCACGACGCCCTGCCACGAGACGTAGGAGAACACCGAGACCTGGAGGACCAGCGCGAGGCTGACCGCGGCGACGGCGAGGAGGGCACGCACGGAGGTCACCGCAGGCTCCCGTCGGCCTCGATCACGGCGCGGTCGCTCGAGGTGCCCGAGGGCACGACGACGCCGACGAGGTCCAGGGCGCCGAAGTCGACGAACGGCTCGATGACCGCGCGCTGCGAGGAGTCGCGCAGGTTGGAGAAGACGGTGGAGATGCGACCGACCGGCACACCGGCGACGTAGGGGGCACCGCTCTCGCTGCCCCAGGTGACGACGGTGTCGAACTTGCGGGGCACGACCGACTCGTCGATCAGGTCGAGGTCGAGGCGGCCCTCGTCGCCGAGCACGCCGCGGCCGTGGAGCATCCCGATCTCCATGCTCTCGCCCACGCGCCCGCCGACGACCGAGTCGGCGTCGATGAGGAGCAGGACGGTGGCGGTGGTGGCGGTGACCCGCAGGATGCGTCCGACCAGGCCGTCGTTGTTGACGACCGTCATGTCGGGACGCAGGCCGGAGCGGGCACCCGCGTCGATGGTCACGGTGCTGGAGAAGGACTGCGAGGGGCCCATCCCCACGACGCGGGCCGGGACCAGCGCATAGCCGAGGGTGCCTGCGGCGGCCGTCAGCCCGTCGTACTCGGCGAGCTTGTTGCGGTCGTAGCCGGCGGTGTTGACCTGCTGGCGCAGCGCGGCGTTCTCGGCCTCGAGGTCGTCGATCTCGGAGCGCATCGAGTCGTGGGTGGTGAACCAGCGCGGGATCGCGGCGACGGGGCGCACGACGGCGGCGGCGGTGACCTCGACGGGCCCGTAGACCTCGCCCATGGCGCGACGGACGGGCTCGACGGGTGAGTCGGAGCCACCGTGGTAGTCGAGGGTGATCAGGGTCGCGCATGCCAGGAGCAGGGCGACGACGAGCGCGCGCGGGGGCTGTCCGCGACCAGGGGTGCGGTCGGCGCTCCCCCAACGACGCTCGCGGTGGTGGTCGAGGGCCATCAGAAGCGCCTCGCGTCGGAGACGAGCACCTGCTGGAGCGCCTCGAACTCCTCGACGCAGCGGCCGGCACCCAGGGCCACGGAGAGCAGCGGGTCCTCGGCGACGTGGACCGGCATGCCGGTCTCGTGACGCAGGCGCTCGTCGAGGCCGCGGAGCAGGGCGCCGCCGCCGGTGAGCACGATGCCGCGGTCCATGATGTCGCCGGCCAGCTCGGGCGGGGTCTGGTCGAGCGTGGCGCGCACGGCGTCGACGATCGCGTGCAGCGGCTCCTCGATGGCCTGGCGGACCTCGGCTGCGGAGACGACCACGGTGCGCGGCAGGCCGGTGATCATGTCGCGACCGCGGATCTCGGCCTCGGGCTCCTGGGCGCTCGGGAAGGCCGAGCCGAGGGTCATCTTGACCTCCTCGGCGGTGCGCTCCCCCAGCATCAGGGAGTGCTCCTTCTTCATCCAGGTCACGATCGCGGCGTCCAGCTCGTCGCCGGCCGTGCGGATGGACAAGCTGGTCACGATGCCGCCGAGCGAGATGACGGCGACCTCGGTGGTGCCGCCGCCGACGTCGACGACCATGTTGCCGGTCGCCTGGTGCACGGGAAGCCCGGCGCCGATCGCGGCGGCCATGGGCTCCTCGACGATGTAGACCCGCCGGGCGCCGGCCTGGTAGCCGGCCTCCTTCACCGCACGCTGCTCGACCGCGGTGATGCCGCTCGGCACGCAGATGACCATGCGGGGCTTGGCGAAGTAGCGGCGGCGGTGGACCTGGTGGATGAAGTAGCGCAGCATCTGCTCGGTCGCCTCGAAGTCGGCGATCACGCCGTCCTTCAGCGGTCGGATGGCGGCGATGTTGTCGGGGGTGCGCCCGATCATCCGCTTGGCCTCGTGACCGACCGCGAGCACCTCGCCGGTGGTGGTGTTCATCGCCACCACGGACGGCTCGTCGAGCACCACGCCCTTGCCGCGGACATAGACCAGCGTGTTGGCGGTGCCGAGGTCCACGGCCATGTCGCGGCCGACGAAACTAGAAGCCATGCGCGCTGCCTCGCAGGAGTTGCGTGTGTACGGGGAAGTGGGCAGGCACTGGTCCGACCCAAGGCTCAGGGTAGGTAGCGCGCTCCCCTGTTCCCCGCAGGACACGCGCAGGTGCGGGTTTCCCCGCGACCTGACGAGGCTCAGAACTCGCAGGTGGGCGGGCCGCCCGCGAGGACGGCCGACCGGTCGAGGCGCAGCAGTCGCGGCACGAGCGCACCACCCGGATCGCGGTACGGCGAAGAGCTGGCCTCGCTGACCACCCAGATCGAGCGGCCGGTGACCGCGAAGTCCTCGGCCCCGGGCACGAAGTCCCGCGCCCGGCCGCCACGGTGGACCAGACCGCACGAGATCCGCGAGGAGACGTGCCACAGCGAGCCTGCGCCGGTGAACGCGAGCCCCTGGAGCCGGGGCGGCACCCGGGTGGAGCGCGACATGGCGACCTCGCCGGGACCGGGCGCGGCCTCCACGAGATCGGTGGTGCCGGAGGCGAGCACCGACGCCTCGTCGTACC
>NZ_JANNML010000058.1:0-1586 GCF_031397825.1 Nocardioides sp. | reverse complement strand
GTGGCCGGCGACCGCGTCGACGTGGAGGCCAACCTGCGCATCGCCCGCGGCCTCGACTACTACACCGGCACCGTCGTGGAGATCTTCATGGCGGGCTACGAGCGGCTCAAGTCGGTCGGCGGGGGAGGGCGCTACGACGCGCTCGCCAGCGACGGTCGTACGACCTATCCCGGCGTCGGGGTGTCCTTCGGCGTCTCCCGCACGCTGATCCCCCTCATCGCCGACGGCGTGCTGTCCGGCAGCCGGCCCGTGCCGAGCGTGGTGCTCGTCGCGCTCAACACCGAGGACGACCGCGACGCGAGTGCGGCGGTCGCGACGTCCCTGCGCGCCCGGGACATCGCGTGCGAGACCGCCCCTGCACCCGCCAAGTTCGGGAAGCAGATCCGCTTCGCCGAGCGGCGGGGGATCCCCTTCGTCTGGTTCGTCCAGTCCGACGGCACGCACCAGGTGAAGGACATCCGATCCGGCGACCAGGTCGAGGCGGACCCGTCCACCTGGGCGCCACCCGAGGCCGACCTGCGGCCCAGCATCATCAGCACCGTCGTCACCGCCCCAGACACCATCGACTCCAAGGAGAACCAGTGATCCGCACCCATGACGCCGGCGCCCTGACGCTGCCTGCGCACGTCGGCCAGACCGTGACCCTCGCCGGGTGGGTGGCGCGGCGTCGCGATCACGGCGGGGTGGCATTCATCGACCTGCGCGACTCCTCGGGTGTCGTCCAGGTCGTGATTCGTGACCCGGAGGTGGCGCACCCGCTCCGCAGTGAGTTCTGCCTGAAGGTCATCGGTGAGGTCGTGGAGCGGAGCGAGGGCAACGTCAACCCGCAGCTCCCGACCGGGCACTACGAGGTGGTGGCGTCCGACATCGAGGTGCTCTCGACCTCCGACCCGCTGCCGTTCCCGATCGACGACGCGTCCGGCCACAAGGGCGGCGAGGTCGGCGAGGAGGCCCGCCTCAAGCACCGCTACCTCGACCTGCGCCGCTCCGGCCCCAACGCCGCCCTGCGGCTGCGCAGCAGGATCAACAAGGCGGCCCGCGACGTGCTCGACGAGCGCGACTTCGTCGAGATCGAGACGCCGACCCTCACCCGGTCGACGCCCGAGGGCGCCCGTGACTTCCTGGTGCCGGCCCGCCTCGCGCCGGGCAGCTGGTACGCCCTGCCGCAGAGCCCGCAGCTGTTCAAGCAGCTGCTGATGGTCGGCGGCATGGAGCGCTACTACCAGATCGCGCGCTGCTACCGCGACGAGGACTTCCGCGCCGACCGCCAGCCCGAGTTCACCCAGCTCGACATCGAGATGAGCTTCGTGGACCAGGAGGACGTCATCACGCTCATGGAGGACGTCCTCGAGGCCATGTGGGCGCAGGCCGGCCACACCATCGAGCGCCCGCTGCCGCGGATGACGTACGCCGACGCGATGGCGCGCTTCGGCTCCGACAAGCCCGACCTCCGGATGGGCCTCGAGCTCGTCGAGTGCACGGAGTACTTCGCCGACACCACCTTCCGGGTCTTCCAGGCCGACTACGTCGGCGCCGTGGTGATGCCCGGTGGCGGCAGCCAGCCGCGACGCCAGTTCGACGCGTGG
>NZ_JANNML010000009.1:0-7091 GCF_031397825.1 Nocardioides sp. | reverse complement strand
CAGGGCCTCCTGCACCAGCTCCTCGTGCATGTTCCAGCTGTAGACGGCCACCGAGGCCACCCGCTGCTGGCCGATGATGTCGTCGATGTCGCTGGCGGTCACCTGCGGCACGGAGAAGGTGTCGTAGAGCGCCACGTCGACCGGCTGGGCCACGTCGACGTTGACGTCGAGCTCGACCACGCGGATCCGGTCCTCGAACTCCTCCAGCATCCGCTGCAGGCCCCGCACCACGAGCTCGTGGTCGTTGACCAGGGCGATGCAGACGGGCGTGACCTCGGCCCGTTCGTCGTCGTTCCCGTCCCCGGCCGGGCCGGGCACGCGGGAGAGTTCGCTCGTGCTCACGCGGGCCAATCTACCCCGCGGTGGCTGGAGCCGCCCCGGTCGCGACGTTCGGCGGTCACGGCGGCCCCGCGCGCTCCTCCTCGGCGAGGCTCCGGCGGCGCTTGGGACGGTAGAGGTCGAGCAGCACGTCGTCGTCGACCACGCGGGTCGTGAGGGTCAGGTCGTGCTCGGCGGCCACCCGCCCGGCAGCGCCGTGCACGTCGGCCCCGTCGAGCGGCCAGCCCTCCACCTCGTGGCGCCAGTGCACCAGGAGCAGGGCCCCGTCGTCGGTCAGCGAGGAGCACGCCTTCCACAGCGTCTCGGCCAGCCCGCGTCCAGTCAGGAAGTAGCCGATCTCCGAGAGCACCACCACGTCGTAGGAGCCCTCCGGCCACTCGCCCGGCACCCGCAGGCGCTCGAAGCGCACCGACCGGCCGGCGCAGCGTCGGGCGGCGACGGTCAGGGCCGCTTCGCTGACGTCGACGCCGACCACGTGGTCGGCACGTTCGCTCAGGGCCGCGGTCAGCTCACCCACCGAGCAGCCGACCTCCAGCACCGACCCGACCCGCTCCCGGGGCAGGCAGGCCAGGGCCAGGGCACGCCGGCGGGCCTCGTACCAGGACGAGGCGGTGCGCCACGGGTCGTCGTCGCCGCGGTGCAGCTCCTCGAACACGATCGCCGCGTCCGGCGTACCGGCCTCGGAGCGCTCCCGGTCGTCGTACGCCGTGCAGGTGCGGCTCTCGATGTAGGTCTCGTAGGGCCGCCGGAAGGACGACAGCATGGCGGCGTCGAGGACCGCCTCGTCGCCGGGCGCCTCCGAGAGCGGCGCGGTCTGGGAGGGGTAGCAGGCCAGCGCCTGCTCCTTGGCCGCCAGCTCACCGGGGGTCAGCGGCAGTACCGCGCACCGGTCCCAGGGAACGTCACCGGGCTCACCCCAGTACCAGAGCCAGATCGGGGCCTCGAGGTGACGCGCGCCGGTCTCGGCCGCGACGTCGGCGGCAGCCTGGGCCACCGCCTCGTGGTCGCCGTGCGCGTCGTGGCGCCAGGTCGAGACCAGCAAGGTGTTGGCGTCGACGACGTCGCGCAGCCGGTCGGCGATGGTGTCCTCGTGGCCGGGCAGCTTCCCGTCGGGCAGGCCGAGCCGGATGAGGCGGGCGGCCGGGTGCAGGATGCCGACGGCCTCGATCAGCTCCTCGCGGCGTCGACCGGCCAGCACCTCGGGGCTGATGGTCGGGCTGTCGGGGTGGGAGGCGTCGCCGTCGGTCGCGACCACGACGACGGTGGGCAGGTCGTGGTCGGCGGCACGGGCCAGCAGACCCCCGCAGGCCAGGGTCTCGTCGTCGGGGTGGGCCACGACCACGACGAGGCGCTCCCGGACCGCGGGCAGGGCGTGGAGCGAGCGCGGGCGGTGCGGAGCCAGCAGGTGCCCCTCGGTCCCCTCGGCGTCGCTGCCGAGACGCAGGGCGGGCACCGAGCGCCACTGCGGCAGCCCCCGCCAGGTCTCGTCGGCGCGACCGGCGTCAGGTCGGCTGAAGGCGGGCGGCGTGGCGCGCGGACCCGCTCGCGACTCATCCCGTGGCACGTGTGCTCACCTCGCTGAGGTTCTCGGTGGTCCGCTCCTGCAGCAGCGCCAGGAAGCCCGCGAAGCCGCCGGGGGTGCGGCCGAGACGTCGCGACGACGTCGTGACCCGAGCCTCGGACGTCCTGTCCACCCGGACGCCGGAGTGCACCAGTCGCTCCACGAGCCGCACGTCCTCGTGCTCCTCGAGCGGCTCGAACCCGCCGACGTGGTCGTAGTGGTCCAGCCGGACGCCGAGGTTGGCGCCGTGGACGTGGTCGTGGTCCTCGCGGGCGGGGTGCTGGGCGTGCCAGTGGGCCAGCACCGCCTCGGGCAGGCCGCGCTGCGGCTGGACCATCCCGAGCACGGCAGCGGCGCCGCGGTCGGCGCGGTCGAGCTGGCTGGTCAACCAGTCCGGCGGCACCTCCCCGTCGGCGTCGGTGGAGGCCAGCCAGGTGCGGTCGGTCGGGTGCGGCGTCCGGCCTCGGTCCGCCCGGACTGCCAGGACACCCGCCGCACGGGCGGCGCCGACCCGGCGCAGGTCGACCGGCACGCACCGGACGTGGGGGAAGCGGGCGAGCGCCTCGGCGCTGCGGTCGGTGCAGGAGTCGAGCACGACGGCGACCTCGAGGCCGACGGTCGGCCGGGACTGACGCAGCCTCGCTGCGGCCCGGTCGACCGAGGCCAGGCAGCCGCCGAGCGTGGCCTCCTCGTTGCGGGCCGGCACGACCACGAGGACGCGCCAGGGCAGCGTGACGTGGACGGGCTCCGGCACCGGCTCGGGGCCCGTCACCACCCGACCTCGGGCAGGGCGTCGAGCAGCCAGCGCCCGAGGGCGGCCTGGTCGCGCTCGGCGTGCTCCTGGCGCAGGTAGAGCTCGAGGTCGGCGGTTCGCGCGGCGTGGGCGGGTTCGGAGACCTTGGGGCCGGGGCCCAGGGCGTGATCGGCGCGAAGCAGCACCTCCTCGGCCGCCCGACGGACGACCTGACGGACGGTGAGCGCGAGACGTTCGCCGCGCTCGGCGTCGGCCTGTCCGGCGTCCACCGCGGCAGCGGCCTGCACCAGCACGGCGCGGGCCGCGGTCAGGGACGCCTCGACGGCACCGAGGTGCATCTGCCCGACCTGGTCGAGGGCACGGTGCTCGGCCTGGGCGAGCAGCCGACGCGCGACGCCGACCGCACCGCCGTACCAGACGGCGGCGACGCCCATCCCGCCCCAGGCGAAGCCCGGGCGCTGGAGGTACCAACCGGGCTCCCCGACGGCGTCGGCCGGCACCGCGTGCAGGTCCAGCGCCGTGCTCGTGACCTGCTGCAGGCCGCGGGCGACCCAGGCCTGCTCGGCGGCCGACTTCACGCCGGGGTCGCTGAGCGGGACCGAGAAGAGCTGGCGGTTGTCCTCGTCGACCCACGCCGTCATCAGTGCCCGGTCGGCGACGTCGGCCACCGAGCACCAGTGCTTGCGTCCGTTGAGCTCCCACCCCTGGCGGGTGGCGCCGGCGGTCAGCCGCGGCGGCGGGCCCTCCGCGGCGTAGACGCCCCAGAGGAGGTCGACCTCGTCCTCCGCGACGCCGCCGGCCTGGTCGAGGATGGCGAGGGCGTCGAGGTGGGGCTCGACCACGCGGGCCACGGTGAGGTCGGCTGCGCCGAGGGTCGCCAGCAGCTCCCACAGGAGCACGGTGGACCCGGCCCCGGGTCGCGGGGCCTCACGACCGAGGGCGCGGGCGAGGTCGGCGGAGCGGTGCAGGTCCCCGGCGACCTCGGCCGCGGACGCCGCGGCCAGGCTGACGAGGGCGGCCGGCGGCGCCGTCGCGCCGGGATCGCCGGCGGGGCGCAGCAGGACCGGAAGGGACTCTGGGGGCATCCAGCCACGCTAGGCCCCTCGTCCGCCCGGGGTCACACCCCCAGGTGGGCGGTGGGGAGACCGGGCGCGACGGCACGTGTGTCCTGCGTCTCCCCGGACGGCCCTGATGCCGGCTGCCGGTTGTCGTTACCCTCGCAGGGTGACCCAGGCGCCCACTCCCCAGCAGGTACGACGTGCGCTGGCGCGTGTGCGTCGCGGGGTCGCCCTGGACGTGTCCGAGGCGGAGGCGCTCCTGGCCGCACGCGGCGAGGACCTGGCCGCCCTCATGGAGGCCGCCGCACGGGTCCGTGACGCCGGTCTGATCGCCGCGGGCCGCCCCGGGGTGGTCACCTACTCCCCCAAGGTCTTCATCCCCCTCACCCGGTTGTGCCGCGACCGTTGCCACTACTGCACGTTCGTGACAGTGCCCGGCAAGCTCGCGGCGGCCGGGCAGCAGCCCTTCCTCTCCCCCGACGAGGTGCTGGCCATCGCCTCGCAGGGTGCGGCGCTGGGGTGTGCCGAGGCGCTGTTCACCCTCGGCGACCGGCCCGAGGAGCGCTGGCCGGAGGCCGCCCAGTGGCTCGACGAGCACGGCTACGACTCGACCCTGGACTACGTCCGCGCCATGGCGATCCGGGTGCTGGAGGAGACGGGCCTCCTGCCCCACCTCAACCCCGGGGTCATGTCGTGGCAGGAGATCAACCGGCTCAAGCCGGTCTCGCCTTCCATGGGCATGATGCTGGAGACCACCTCGACGCGGCTGTTCACCGAGAAGGGGCAGCCCCACTTCGGGTCCCCCGACAAGGACCCCGCGGTCCGCCTGCGTGTCCTCGAGGACGCCGGCCGCCTCTCGGTCCCCTTCACCTCGGGCCTGCTCGTCGGCATCGGCGAGACGTTGCAGGAGCGCGCGGAGACGATCTTCGCGCTGCGCTCGGTCGGCCGTCAGTACGGTCACCTCCAAGAGGTCATCGTCCAGAACTTCCGGGCCAAGCCCGACACGGCGATGCGCTCGGTCGAGGACCTCGACCTCGACGAGTACCTCGCCACCATCGCCGTCACCCGCCTCGTCCTCGGTCCCACCATGCGGGTGCAGGCTCCCCCGAACCTCGTCGACCTCGCCGAGTGCCGCGCCCTCCTCGCCGCCGGCGTCGACGACTGGGGCGGTGTCTCCCCCCTCACGCCCGACCACGTGAACCCCGAGCGCCCGTGGCCCTCCCTCGACCGGCTGCGCGACGTCACCGCCGCCTCCGGCCTCACCCTGCGCCCGCGTCTCACGGCCCACGCCTCCTACGTCACCGCCGGCGACCCCTGGATCGACCCCCGTGTCCGCCCCCACGTCGCCGCCCTCGCCGACGCGGACGGCTACCTCCGCCCCGACGCCCGCCCGGTCGGTCTGCCCTGGCAGGAGCCCGACCTCGGCGGCCTCGACGCCCACGCTGGGTCAGGTCGCACCGATCTGCACACCACGATCGACACCACCGGCCGCACCACCGACCGCCGCTCCGACTTCGACGACGTCTACGGCAACTGGCAGTCCCTCCGCGACCAGCTCGCCGCCCAGACCACCGCCCACGACGCCGCGCAGGGCGTGGACGGGTCTGGCCCCCTCGAAGCGACGAAGGAGCGGAGAGGGTGGTTGCCCGGCGCGGCGGCCTCGCCCCTCTCCCCCGCCGGAAACCCTGCCCCCCTCACCCCCACCGTCGCCGACGCCCTGCGCCAGGCCGAGAAGGACCCCAAGCAACTCACCGACGCCCAGGCGCTGGCCCTGTTCACCGCCGACGCCCACGACCTCGACGCCGTACGGCGCCTCGCCGACGACCTGCGCCACGACGTGGTCGGCGACGACGTGACCTACGTCGTCAACCGGAACATCAACTTCACCAACGTCTGCTACACCGGCTGCCGCTTCTGCGCGTTCGCCCAGCGCCGTACCGACGCTGACGCCTACTCGCTGTCGATGGAGCAGGTGGCTGACCGCGCCGAGGAGGCGTGGCAGCTGGGGGCGACCGAGGTGTGCATGCAGGGCGGCATCGACCCCGACCTCCCGGGCACGGCGTACTTCGACATCGCCGCCGCGGTGAAGCGGCGGGTGCCGGAGATGCACGTGCACGCGTTCAGCCCGATGGAGGTCGTCAACGGCGCCTCGCGCACGGGGCTGTCGATCCACGACTGGCTGCTGAAGGCCCAGGAGTCGGGGCTCGACACGATCCCGGGGACGGCTGCGGAGATCCTCGACGACGACGTGCGATGGATCCTGACCAAGGGCAAGCTGCCGACCAGCGCCTGGGTCGAGGTGGTCACGACCGCGCACCGGCTGGGCATCCGCTCGAGCGCGACGATGATGTACGGCCACGTCGACCGGCCCGACCACTGGGTGACGCACCTGCGGGTGCTGCAGCGGATCCAGGACGAGACCGGCGGGTTCACCGAGTTCGTGCCGTTGCCGTTCGTTCACACGAGCGCCCCGATCTACCTCGCCGGGGTCGCCCGCCCGGGTCCGACGCTGCGCGACAACGTGGCGGTGCACGCAGCGTCGCGGATCCTGCTGCACGGGCGGATCGACAACGTCCAGACCTCCTGGGTGAAGCTCGGCGTCGAGGGCACCCGGCTGATGCTGCGCTCGGGCTGCAACGACCTGGGCGGCACGCTTATGGAGGAGACCATCTCGCGGATGGCCGGCTCCGAGCACGGCTCGGCGAAGACGGTCGCGGAGATCAGCGAGATCGCGGCGGGCATCGGTCGTCCGGTCCGGGAGCGCACGACGACCTACGGCGTGCGCGTCTGACGCCTGCGTGACCCCTGAGCACCATCGACCAATGCGTCGAGCCTCCCGGGCCCTGGAACGAAGTCAACTCGTGGTCCGTTCGTCGCTCATCGTCGGCGTCAGCGTGCTGACCGCCTCCGTCGGAGTACGACGAGCGCGGCCCGGAAAGATGCTCGAACTTTCTCAACCAGGGTTGGGGATACGGCCCGTTCTTCGGCTCAAGCTGTCGGTGGGCTCTCCTAGATTCTTCGCATGACAGCGACCCTCCCCTCCGCACCGGGCATGACGCCGGACGCTGTCGATGGCGCGGTCGAGGGCGCGGTCGAGGATGTCGAGGTGCTCGGGCTCGACGCTGCGGCGACGCTGTCGTTCGTGACCGGACGGCGACGTGTGGTCGACCTGGCCGCGGCGCAGGAGCTCGAGGGCGTCGCGCACTGGGCCGACCTGCACCGCATCGGCGGGCTCGGATCGATCGACTCCGAGATCCTCGACTCGATGAGCATCGCCGAGCAGCTCGCCGCAGACTCGAACCGCCGCGGCGTCGAGTCCATGCTGCGACTGGCCGGCCAGGGCGCGTTCATGGTCGAGGAGTACGCCGTCGCCGAGCTC
>NZ_JANNML010000192.1:0-19433 GCF_031397825.1 Nocardioides sp. | reverse complement strand
TCACTTGCTCGACCTCGTGCAGGATCTCGGCCTCGATCTTCGCCGCCTCGACCCTTTGCTCAGCCACGATCTCGGCCAGGTTGTCGGCGATGGAGCGGGTGCGCTGTGCAGGAGGCGACGGCTTGGGGGTCGGGGTGACAGTGGCGCTGGGCCGTCGAGCTGCCCCGACCGCAAGCGCGATCAGCACAAACAGGCTTGCCGTGACCAGCCAGAACATGACCCGACCCTAATCGCAGCGGACCCAGCGAACCCGCGAGTTCCTGTGTTCCACCACCAACGGTAGGCACCCCGGCTTAACCTCCACTGGTCCAGACAACACCCCCCCACGGAGGAACCCCCCATGCGCACCATCGCCCGCCTACTCATCGCCACCGCCCTCACCGTCGGCCCCGCCCTCGTCGTCGCCACCCCGGCCGAGGCCCACACCACCGGCATCCACGACAACTGCACCAACTTCAACAAGCGCTTCCCCCACGGTGTCGGACGCCGTGGCGCCAACGACCGCGGCGGCAACGTCACCAACTTCAAGCGCTCCAACGACATCTACAACCGTGCCGAGCGCCACAACGGGGACCTGGACCGCGACAACGACGGCATCGCCTGCGAAAAGGCCTGACCGCCGATCATGCAACGCATCAGCCACTACCTCGGCGCGCTGCTCATCGCGCTCACCGGCGCTCTCGTTTTCAGCGCCGGTGTCCCCGCCGCTCACGCGGTCGCTGACCGCGACTGCGGCGACTTCAACACCCAGAAGGCAGCCCAAGACTTCTACATCAACGCCGGCGGCCCCCAGTCCGACCCCCACGGCCTCGACGACGACGGCGACGGCGTCGCGTGCGAGTCCAACCCCTGCCCCTGCTCCACGAGTCAGGGCGGCGGTGGACAGCAACCCGGTGGCGGGTCGCAGCCTGAACCGACCAGGCGCCAGAAGGCCAAGATCGTCCGCGTCATCGACGGCGACACATACGAGGTCAAGCTCATCGGCGGCCCCAAGCGCACCGTCCGCGTCCTCGGCATCGACACCCCCGAGGTCTTCGGTGGCAAGGAGTGTGGCGGACCCGCCGCCTCCAAGGCCGCAAAGAAGATGCTGCCCGTTGGCACCCGAGTGCTCCTGATCTCCGACAACACCCAGGACCTCAAGGACAGGTACGGCCGGATCCTTCGCTACGTCATTAAGGGCAAGATCGACGTCGGCCGCAACCAGCTCAACCAGGGCCACGCGAAGGTGTTCGTCTTCGACAAGCCCTTCAAGCGCGTCGACTCCTACCGCGCCGCCCAGCGCAAGGCCAAGCAGGCCGACAAGGGCATCTGGGGCAACTGCTGACCCCAGCACCATTGAGGCCCCCGTCATCCGTCCCCGGGTGGCGGGGGCTTCGTCGCCAACAGACCAGCGGCGAAGCCACGGCGCAATGCGAAGAAGCGCCAAGTGCAGTGTGGGATCCTAGAAGCGGGGCATTCTTCGACCATGAACTCGATCCTGGCGTGGGCCAGTGCCCACAAACTCGCGGCCGGCATCATTGCCTTCGTCCTGCTTGCCATCATCGTGGGTCCGTTCCTTCCCGAAGACGAGTCCGTCGGCGAGGGAGCTGAGACATCGCCCCGCGGGAAGCCTGCTCGAACGGAGTCCACCGAGCCGGAACCTACTGAGGCGACGGCGGTGAGCCCTGAGAGCAATTGCATCAAGCTGTCACCAGCTCGCACTAGGACCTTCGGTGACGGGGCTCGGCCTGGGGTGACGATTCAAGGCGTGGCATTCGGTGTGCCTGTAGAAGATGAAGCATTTAGTGGGCTCAGCGAAGGTGCGGCGCTCCTGCTCGACGGCGCCGACTACATGGCCGTTGCGATCAGGGTCCAGACCAGCGACGACGAACTCCAGGAAGCGATCGTTTCCTCGTCGCTGGAGGAGGGCGGCAAGGGGCTCGTGCTGGCGTCCCAGTCGTCCCTAGAGTTCTTCAACTGGGGCGAGTTCACGAAGAGCGGTCCCGCTGCCGAGATCCGCGACAGCGTCGCGAACTCCAAAGCCGCGGTAGCCGCGGTCGCCTGCCTCCCGTAACGCCGATGTCGGCGGTCCCGCCTACCGTCCCTGAGCATGAGCGCACAGAAGGTGACCGAACAGGACCACGCGGTCCTCGCCTTCGAGCGCCGGTGGTGGAAGTACGCCGGCGCCAAGGAGACCGCCGTGCGCGAGGAGTTCGGCCTCGGCATGACGCGCTACTACCAGCGGCTCAACTGGATCATCGATCAACCGGAGGCGCTGCAGGTTGACCCGATGGTCGTGCGCCGGTTGCAGCGGCTCCGCGAGCAACGAGCTGCCGCTCGTGGCGCTGGGGGCAGCCTCAGGGCTTCAACCCGCTGAGCCCCTTCTCGGCCGCGGCCACCATGGTGGTGGCCTTGCCCCATCGCTTCTGCGCCTTGTCGTTCGTCTCGCCCTCGTTGAAGTCGCAGTAGTAGTCCTGCACGCAGTCGTTCCAGATGTTGAAGACCTCGATGTACTTGTTCAAGGCGCCCTCGAGCGGAACCCCTACCTTCAGCAGGCAGGTCCTCTCGAGGTCCGGGCCTGCGAAGACCTGGTCGTAGCCGACCTGGGCGTCGCCGACGCGGTCGCCATACTCGTCGAAGTTCATCCCGATCGAGAGCCGGGAGTTGATCTGCTGCAGAGCAGACATCAATGGCTTGGTCCCCTTCGTGCACGCCTGGAAGCGACGAGTCTTCGCTGCTCGAACGCGCTCCGCCTCGGCCTCTTCGGCCGCCGCGGCCTCCTCGGCGTTCTCGGCTGCTGCCTCAGCAAACCGCTCGGCGTCGGCCGACGCTGACGCCTCCGCCTTCTCGGCATCGGTGGGGCCGCCTTCCCCACAGCCAGACAGAAGCAGGGCGAGCAGAGTCAGGAGGGCGAGTCGATGCATGCCCGAAGAGTAAAGCCCCCTCTTGTGCGATGTCAGCGGATCGCCGCTCGGGCTCAAGATGATCGCGAGTCTTCAGGCACCACTGTTGACGGTGACGAGCACCCAGCCCGGCACGTCACCACGCTCGTCACGCTCGCGAGGCGCGACGAGCGCGAGATGGAGACGGGTGAACAGCTGCAGTGCGGTGTTGCCCATGATGAGGTCCTTTCCTCGAGACATCACGAAGTGGTCAGGTCGAGGCCCACGACGCCGGGCCAGAAGGCGAAGAGGATGGTCACGGGCAGCACCAGGAAGACCACCGGCACCATCATCAGGATCTCGCGGCGGGCGGCGACCTCGATGAGCTCGCGGCGCCCTGCCTCGCGCACGTCGGCGGCCTGGGCGTGCAGCACCTCGGCCAACGGGGTGCCGCGCTCGACGGCGACCGCGATCCCTTGCGCGAAGCGGGAGACCAGGCTCAGCCCGCTGGCCGCGGCGAGGTCGTCGAAGGCGGAGGAGACCGGCTCGCCGGTGCGGACGGCCGCAAGCACGTGGGCCAGGTCGGTGGAGAGCTCGCCGCCACTGCGTCGTACGACGCGGTCGAGGGCGGCCACCGGGCTCTCGCCCGCCGCGACGGCCAGGGCGAGCATCTCGGCGATGGTGGGGAACTCCGCCAGGATGCGACGCTCGCGCGCCTTGACCTGGCCCGAGAGATGGTTGTCGCGCGCGATGACGCCCACCGCGAATCCCATCGCGCAGAGCACGACCAGCATGAGCTCACCACCGGGGTCGGTCAGTGTCTCGAGCACGCCGTAGGCGGCGACCAGCACGAACCCGGCCAGCCCCCACAGCACCTGCTCGACCCGGAAGTCGTGCACGGACGTGTCGATCGCGGCCCGCTGGAGCCGGCGACGCACCGAGACCGCGCCCCCGAGCACTCGCTCGACCCCGTCGGCCAACGCGCGGAGGACCGGCCCGAAGACGCCGACCGCTGCCGACGTCGGCGAGGTCGAGGCGACCCGTAGTGCCGGCGTGCGCCCCACCTGTGGCAGGTCGCGGACGTAGGGCAGGACCCGGGTCGCCAGCTGGGGACGACCGATGACGCGCACCCGCGCGACGACGAGCACCAGGCCGGCACCGGCGAGCGCGCCGAGCACAGCACCCCACAGCAGCAGCGTCACGACAGGATCCGCCTCTCCACCGGGAGGCGGCCGATGCGCATCATCAGGCGGTAGGCCACCAGGCAGAGCGAGGCACCGACCACGAGCACGGCGACGCCGGCGGGTGAGGCGTAACGTCGGATCACCTCCGACTGCAGCGACATCAGCAGCAGCACCAGCCAGGGCGCGGCCACCGCGAGCCTGGCACCGTTGACGGTCCAGGCCTGGCGGGCCTCGAGCTCGGAGCGGGTCCGCGCCTCGTCGCGCAGGTAGCCCGAGAGGTTGCGCAACAGGCGTCCGAGCTCGCCACCACCCACCTCGCGCGCGATGCGCAGCCCCTCGACCACGCGGTCACCGACCGGGTCGGCGAGCCGGGCCTTGAGACGGTCGAGGCAGTCGCCGAAGCGTCCCGTCAGCTGGTAGTCGAGGGCGAAGGCGTCGAAGGCGTCCCGCAACGGCTCGGGGCCGCGCACGGCCAGGCCCGCGAGGGCGTCGGGGAGCGAGAGCCCCGCGCGCACGGCGGAGGCGAGGTTGTCGACCGCCTCCGGCCAGACCTCGGCGAACTCCCGCTGACGCCGCCGCGCGCGGCCGGCGACGATGGCGACCGGGAGGTAGGCGCCCATCGCCCCGAACGCCAGCGCCACGGGGGCGGTGCGGGAGACGGCCTGGAGCACGACTGCGCAGATCGTCCCGGAGACCAGGCAGAGCAAGGCGAAACCGGTCGGCGAGACGTCACCGAGCCCGGCGCGGGCCAGCAGCTGCGCGCTCCGGCTCACGCCGCGTGCGGGACGGGGACCCTGGCGCGGCAGGAAGAACGCGGACCAGACGAGCAGCAGCCCGGTCCCGACCCCGAGCCCGACCAATGCCCCCATCAGCGCCCCTCCCCCAGGATCCGGTGGACGTCGATCCCGGCCCGCTCGTAGAGCTCGGGCCGTGGTGGCATCCCGTTGGCCCGCTCGAGGTCTCCCCCGCGCCGCGCGAAGATCGTCTCGGTCTCGATCACGTCGCTCTCCACGCGCCCGGGCACCCCGACGACCTCGTCGACCCGCCGGACCCCGTGCCGGTCGATGCCCAGGTGGACCACGAGGTCGACCGAGCTCGCCACCGTGGGGACGACGAACCGGGCCGAGATGTTCTCGCCTGCCAGCAGCGGCAGGGTGCACATCTTGACGAGCGCCTCCCGCGCACTGTTGGCGTGGATCGTGCCCATGCCGGGAAGCCCGGAGTTGAGCGCCAGCAGCAGGTCGAGGCACTCCTCGGACCGGACCTCCCCGACGATGATCCTCGAGGGCCGCATCCGCAGGCTCTCCTTGACGAGGTCGCGCAGCCGGATCTCCCCCGTGCCCTCCAGCCCGGCCTGCCGGGTCTGGAGCGGCACCCAGTCCGGGTGCGGGAAGCGCAGCTCGAAGACCTCCTCCGCCGACACCACCCGGTCGCCACCGGGGATCGCCGCAGCGAGGCAGTTGAGCATGGTCGTCTTGCCGGTCTGCGTGCCGCCGGCGACCATCACGTTGAGGCCGGCTCGCACCGACGCCTCGAGGAACGTCGCGGCCCGAGGGGTGAGGCTGCCGAGCTCGACCAGGTCGGAGAGCCGAGCCGCCCGCAGCACGAACTTCCTGATGTTGACGGCCGAGAAGCCTCTCGAGATGCCCTCGAGGACCACGTGGAGCCGGTGCCCCTCGGGCAGCATCGCGTCGACGAACGGCTGCGAGATGTCGATGCGGCGACCGCTCGACTTGAGCATCCGCTCGACCAGCTCGGCGACCTGGGCCGGGGTGAGGATCAGGTTGGTCAGCTCGTGGCGGCCGTGTCGGGCGACGAAGACCCGCGACGGGTCGTTGATCCACACCTCCTCGACGGCCGGGTCGTCGAGGAAGGCCTGGAGCGGGCCGAAGCCCGAGACCCGGGCGACCAGCTCGCCGACCATCGTGCCGACGTCGGGCACCGGCGCGACCTGGCCGGTCAGGCTGCGCTCGTCGTACTCGCGGACGACGCCTTCGGCGATGCGTCGTACGACGGTCGCGTCACGCTGCGGGTCGACTCCCTCGCCGCGCACGAGGGCGCGCACACGCTCGTCGAGGTGGTCGACCAGCGCCTGGTGCTGGTCGAGCGTCTCCGCGTGCGTCATCGCCACGTCGGTCCCCGTTTCCCGAGTCAGGTTCCTGGGACCGAACCTAAGTCAGGCTCTCAGGCCTGCGCCATACCTCGGAGAGAATCTGTGGACAGGGACCACGGATGTGACGGGTGAGGCAGACTCACGGCCATGGCCGAGCATCCTCCCCGCTCCGACTACATCTCCGAGACCCGCGCGATGGCGGCGGCGCTCGACGAACGCATCGACACGATGGCGGACTTCCTGACGACCGTCATGGAGCGCCGCTGGCGCGACTTCGTCAACAGCCTCTACGCCGACCTGGGCCAGGCCGGCGGTCTCGACTGCACCGACGCCAACGGCTCCTACTACCTCTTCTTCACCACCCAGGGCGTCCGCTTCATCGGCAGCTTCCCCTCGATGGGCGAGTGGACCAAGGACGACGTCACCATCCCCTGGGACTTCATCGACCCGACGACCTCGGCGGACTACCAGGCCGCCCACCGCGCCCGGGTCGAGTCCTATGTCGCGGCCATCGCCGCCGACGCGCATCGCACCGCGGGACTCAACGCCGAGGAGCAGCGCGCGGCCGACGAGGCGGAGTACGAGCGGTTGCGGGTGCTGCTCGGCAAGGACACGTGAGCACGAGCGCGGGCTGACCCGCACCGGCGTCGCTCGGCAGCCACGGGCCCGGACGGACCGCTGGCAGCACCTAGTGACTGACGGCCTCGCGCACCTCGGCGACCAGGTCGTCGAGGCTACGCCCGGCCCCTCCCAGGACCACAGGCGTGCCGGCGCCGCGCAGCGTCGCGGCCAGCCCTTCGGCGACATCGGCGACGGCGACGTTGGTGAGGGAGAGGGCGACGACCGAGACGTCGTGGGCGGCGCAGAAGTGCACCAGCTCCTCGGGGGGGACGTCGGCCCCGAGATGCTCCACCTGCCAGTTGTCGGCGCGCAGCGTGGCGGCCGCCATCGCGGTGGGCAGCGCGTGCAGGTCGCCCGAGACAGCGGCCACCACCACCGTGCCGCGGCGCCGCCCCCGCGGGGTCGGGGTCAGCTCTCCGAGGATCCGCTCGACGATCGCCGTCGCCCGGTGCTCGACCCAGATCGAGAGCTCGCCGTCGCGCCAGGCCTGGCCGATGCGCTGCAGCGGTGGGCTGAGGACCTCGGTGATCACGTCGCTGATCGTGGCGCCCTCCTCGTCGAGCCGGCGCGCGATCCGGCGCGCGGTCGTGTCGTCCCCCGCGACGAGCGCCTCGTGCATGCGCTCGGCCTGACCGCTCAGACGCCTGGGCCCGGGCGTCGGCACCGCGGAGGGAGCGGCGCGGTCGTGGGCGAAGCGCTCGAGGGCCGAGCGATCGACCTGGTAACGACCGGCCACCTTGACCGCCGGGAGACGCCCGGTCCGCACCCAGCGGTAGGCGGTCTGGTAGTGCACTCCGAGCTCCGCCGCGGCGGCGTGCAGGTCGACCGGGGGAGCCGTGGGCATGGCCTGACTCTAGTCGGAGCAATTTTTTTACACTAATCAATACTAATTCCGACTAAACCTTGCTAACTTTGAGAGGACGCCGCGCGTCGCGGCGACCACGTAGCCAAAGGAGTCCCACGTGGACCTCACGCTCAGCCAGGGTCAGTACGACCTGGTCTACAACTCGTTCTCCTTCGTCATCGCCTCCATGGGGGCGTCCCTGCTCTTCTTCATCCTCGTGCGCGGCCGAGTCTCTCCCCGCCACCGGATGGCCATCACGCTGTCCACGATCGTGGTCGGCATCGCCCTCTACCACTACGTGCGCATCTTCAACTCGTGGGTCGAGGCGTTCACCTACACCGGCGGGCAGTACGTCCAGGACGGCATCCCGTTCAACGAGGCCTACCGCTACGTCGACTGGCTGCTGACGGTCCCGCTGCTGCTGGCCGAGCTCGTGGTGGTGCTCAAGCTCGACTCGGGGAAGACGCGCAGCCTGCTGGTGCGCCTCACCGTCGCCGCTCTGGCCATGATCATCGCGGGCTATCCCGGTGAGCTCGCGGCACCCGACAGCACCGCGAAGGTCGTCTGGGGCATCGTCGGGACGCTGCCGTTCATCTACATCCTCTACGTGCTCTTCGTGGAGCTGGGCAACTCCCTGGGTCGGCAGGCTCCGGGGGTCACCCGCCTCCTGAGCGGTCTGCGCTGGATCCTGGTCATCACCTGGACGGTCTACCCGATCGCCTACTTCGTGCCGGCGGTCATCGACGACCCCGTCACCGCGGAGGTCCTGCGCCAGGTGGGCTACTCGGTTGCCGACGTCCTGGCCAAGCCTCTCTTCGGGTTGCTGGTCCTGGCCATCGCCTTGGCGAAGTCGCGCGACGAGGGCTACCTCGAGCCCGGCGAGCCAGACCTGTCCAGCCCGGAGAAGGGCCGTCAGGCCTCGACGGTCTGACCCGCTTCCCATCCACTCTGCGGTCCCGGCGCCTGCGCCGGGACCGCAGAGCAACCCCCGAAGGATCACCATGACCACCGAGACCACAACCACGAGCGCCGCCTCCTCCCTCGACGCCCCTCCCGAGCAGTTCCGGGACCAGCCCTTCTACGAGGAGACCCTGACGCTGCTGCGTTGCGTGCGCGACCACGACTTCGACACCCTGGCCGCCCTCTGCGACGACGACTTCGGCATCGTGGACATCGACCCCTCGGGCATGGCGCGCCCGGTGCGCGACCGGGCCGGGTGGGAGGACTGGTTCCGCACGCTCTTCGCGACGCTCGACACGATGGGGGCGGCCACCGACTCGGCGATCGTCGACTACCGCGCTCTCGACGCAGGTCCGCTCGGCTACGGGGTGCTGGAGTTCGAGCAGACCCTGACCCTCGGGCCGCACACGGCGCGCTTCAGCTGCGTGGCCACCATCATCTGGAAGCAGACCCCCGACGGCTGGCGCGAGTCACGCTGGCACGCCTCGGTGATCTCCTCCGAGGTCCCCCCCGAGCTCCAGGCCGCCGCCGACTCCGCCTAGAGGCGGCGGGCAGGGGGCAGACTCACCCCATGCGTACGACGAGTCCCGAGACCCTTGAGCTGTCCTTGCCCCAGGTGGGACTCCAGGCCCTGGCGTGGGGACCGGACGACGGCCCGCTGGTCGTGGCCCTGCACGGCTTCCCCGACACGGCGTGGACCTGGCGGCACCTCGGGCCGCACCTCGCCGAGCGCGGGCACCGCGTCGTCGCGCCCTTCACCCGCGGCTACGGCCCGTCGGCAGTGCCGGCCGACCGGTGCTTCCAGGTGGGGGCCCTGATGGCCGATGCCGCCGCGCTCCACGACGTGCTGGGCGGCGACGAGCGGGCCGTGCTCGTCGGCCACGACTGGGGAGCGATCACCGCCAACGGTCTGGGGGCGCACGAGGCCAACCCCTACCGCGCGGTCGTGACGCTCGCCGTGCCTCCCATCCGGGCGATGTCGGAGGGCCTGACCGGGTGGCACGCGCTGCGGCTGGCGCCGACGCAGCTGCGGCTGAGCTGGTACACCCTCTTCCACCAGCTGCCGCTCCTGCCCGAGGGGAGCTTCGAGCGGCTGGTGCGTCACCTGTGGGCGGCGTGGTCACCGGGCTACGACGCGACCGAGGACCTCGAGCACCTGCTGGAGAGCGTGCGGACACCCGAGCAGCGCTCCGCCGTGATCGGCTACTACCGCGCGGTGCCGCGGGTGTGGGCGGTCCCGGCGGCCTACGCCGACTGGCACCGCACCTGGACCGCGATGCCGACCGTGCCGAGCCTCAACCTCCACGGTGCCGACGACGGCTGCCTCCAGGCGGCGATCGCGGAGCGTGCCGCGACCCGGCTGCCCGACGGCGCGGAGATGCGGGTGGTCGCCGACGCCGGCCACTTCCTCCAGCTCGAGCAGCCGGTCGTCGTCAACGACGCGATCAGCACCTTCATCGCGCGCTAGCGTCGCGGCAGCAGCACCGAGAGGTCGATGCCCGTGCCGTCGGCCGCGTCGGAGTGGAGCCGCCCGCCGAGCGCCTCGACGACCGCGCGCGCCTCCTCGACGAGGGTCTCCTCGCGAGACGAGGCGAGTCGCGCAGCGGTGACGACGATGCGGAGGTGGCCCTGGGCGTCGCCGTCGAAGACCAGCCGTGCGTCACCGGTCCCCTGGCGTACGACGTGGCGCAGCAGCAGGTCCAGGATCTGCTCGATGGGTCCGGGGGTGAAGGTGAGCTCGAGGTCGCCCTCCACGGCCGCGGTGAGACCGCGGCCGAGCCCGGAGAGCTCGTCGGCCCAGACCTGCGCGGACCCGGTCGCGAGGTCGCGCAACGGCACCTGCTCGCCGCCGATCAGTCCCTGGCGCGACAGGCTCACCAGCTCACCGGCGACCTCGTTGACCTCGTCGACCGCCGACATGCCCCGCACCGCCGCGGCCCGTGCCGACTCGGAGAGCTCGGTGTCCAGGGCCAGCTCCTCGAGGTGGAGACGGAGGCTGGTCAGCGGCGTGCGCAGCACGTGGGAGGCGTGCATGGAGAACGCCTGCTCGCGCTCGAGCCGGTCACGCAGCGCGACGGCGCTGGAGCGCAGCGCCTCGGAGATCGCCCGGGCCTCGGGCACCCGGGTCTCCGGCAGGTCGAGGTCGAAGCGACCGCGACCGAGCGCGCTCGCGGCCACGGCGAGGCGCTGGAAGGGCTCGGAGAGCGAGCGCGAGATCGCGAAGCCGATCAGCGCCGAGACCACCCCCAGCAGCAGGAACAGCACGACCAGGGACCACACGTCCCTGCGGAAGACGTCTCCGATCGCGTCCTGCGACTGCCGCACGGTCAGCTCCCCGTCGTCGAGGGTGACCGTCGAGGAGATCCCACCGTCTCCCGCCTCGTAGTCGGGCCCCCGCACCTCGACCACGTCACCGGCGCCGGAGTCGGGGGCGTAGATGATGGCGGTGTCGGCGCCGACGTAGTCGTTGAGGAACGCCGCGTCGATCGGCTCCCGCTGCTCCTGGCGCGCCTCGACCACGGCGGCGAGGGTCGTCGTCTCGCGGAAGATGTGCTCGCCCTCGCGCTCGCGCTGCATCCCGTCGAGGGTCACCGAGCGCACCAGCCCGGCCACCAGCAGCAGTCCGAGGGTGACGAGGACGAAGCTGAGCGTCAGCCGCTCACGCATCGGGGGGGCTGCCCTCGAGGCGGAAACCCACGCCTCGAACTGCAACCACCCGCTCCGAGACTCCGACGCTCTCGAGCTTCTGGCGAAGACGACCGATCGTCACGTCGAGCGTCTTGGTCGAGCCGTACCAGTTCTCGTCCCAGACGTCGGCCATCAGCCGGCCGCGGGACACCACCTTGTCGCGGTGGGCGGCCAGGATGTTGAGGACGTCGAACTCCTTGCCCGTGAGCGGCACCTCGTCCTCACCGGCGTAGACCCGCCGAGCGGCGACGTCGATGCGCAGGGCGCCCTCGTCGGCCTCGTCGCCGTGGCCGTTGGCACCCGACGTACGCCGGATCAGGGCGCGGACGCGCGCCTGCAGCTCGGCGAGCCCGAAGGGCTTGGACAGGTAGTCGTCGGCGCCGTAGTCGAGCCCCACGACGCGGTCGAGCTCACCGGCACGCGCCGTGACGATCATGATCGCGCCCTCGTAGCCGCCGTCGCGGGCCCTGCGGCACACCTCGAGGCCGTCCATGTCGGGCAGGCCCAGGTCGAGGATGACGACCTCGGCCGACCGCGACTGGAGCTCGTCGAGCGCCCGCTGGCCGCTGTCGACCCACAGGACGTCGTAGCCCTCGCGCTCCAGCGTGCGGACGAGAGGGATAGCGATGTCCTCTTCGTCCTCGACGACCAGAACCCTGTGTGCCACGCTCCGAAGCATAGGGGCAGCAAGGCCGCCTATCTCGGAGACGTCCCGACTCGGTGCGGCATCTGCGCCGGGGCCCTCCGGGCCCGTCGAGCGTCCTGGACGAGCAGGAAGGCCAGCAGCGCGCCCGGCACCAGCAGGACCAGGAGCCACACGGACGGCCCGATCGGCGCGATGAAGGGATATCCCACGTAGGGGACGGCCATGACGACCCGCGACATCGTGGGCTCGTCGAGCGCCACCAGCCACGGATCGGGACCCTTCTCGGCGTCTCCGCGGGTCTGGAGACGAGCGCCGTCGATCCACTCGATCCGGTGGGTGACGAGGCCGCCGGAGTCGGCCGCCTCGGGCCGCTCGTAGGTGATGACGTCACCGACCCGCAGGTCACCGACCGGCACCCGGCGTTCGAAGACCACCGAGCCGCGCTCGATGCCGCCGCTCATGGAGTCACTGGCCACGACGTAGCGCTGGAGGCCGAACATCGTCGGCAGCAGGGCCAGCAGGGTCACGGGCCCGAAGATGCCCACGGCCAGCAGCACACGGGCGCGCGGGGAGAGCCGGCGTCGCGGCGGTGCCGGGGCGATCTCCACGGCCACATCCTTCCCGAGATGCTGCGTGCTTGGTGCGTGCTTGGTCAGGTGACGGGCACCAGTACCCAGGCGTAGGTCGCTTGCGCGACCTCCTGGCCGGGGGCGGTGTAGGACGCGTCGTCGGACAGCGTCACGGTGAAGCGGAAGGTCGCGGACGCTCCGGGCGCGAGCTGCCCGGTGTCCTGGGTGAGGTCGGCCATGGCGCCGAACGCGCCTGCGAAGACCTGCCGGCCCTCACTGTCGATGCGCAGCTGCAGCTGGCCGCCCTGCGCGGTGGCGGGTGCGCCCTGCTCGGTGAACGCGACCCGGACCGCTGCGGTGGTCGAGTTGCGGATGGTCACGGAGCGCACGACCGTGTCGCCGGGCTGGATACCCGTCACGGTGAGCGTGGCCCGGCTGTCCCGGGCGACGAGCTCGACCCCGGACTCGGAGCCGCTGGCCTGGCTCCACGGGACGCCGCTGAGGGCTGCCACCGCGGCCACCAGGAACACCGCGGCGACGGACAGCAGGAGCTTGCGTGTGATCGCGACCTTCATGACACCTCCCAGCGGGCCCAACGACGAGCGTGTCCACGACGTTACGAGTCGGCCCGCCACGTCGCGGGAACGTCGGGCCCACGCCGGGTCCACGGTTGGGTAACACCCTCCGGAGGCCAGTCGAGCAGACCTCAGGAGGCGAAGAGGTCACCCTGCTCGGCGACCCGCTGCAGCACCTCGTGGAAGCGCAGCTGCTCCAGGCCGAGCGGGTCGTCGGCGCCCTCCTCGACCTCCGCCCACGACACCGGCGCGGCGACGTAGGGCTTCTCCTTGCCGCGCAGGGAGTAGGGCGAGATCGTGGTCTTGGAGCCGGCGTTCTGCGACCAGTCGAGGAAGACCTTGCCGCCGCGCTTGGCCTTGGTCATCGTCGCCGTCACGAGCGTGGGGTGCTCGCCCTGGAGCTCCTCGGCGACTGCCTTGGCCAGCGCCGTCGCGTCGTCGCTGGGCAGCCGGCGCGGGAGGTCCGCGTAGAGGTGGAGGCCCTTGCTGCCGCTGGTGACGGGCTTGGCCGTCAGGCCGCGCTCGGCGAGCTTGACACGCGCCAGCAGCGCGACCTGGCAGCACTCGTGGAGACCGGCGGGCTCCCCGGGGTCGAGGTCGATCACGATGCGGTCGGCGTTGCGAGGGCGGCCGTTGCGGCCGACCGTCCACTGGTGCACGTGCAGCTCGAGCGCGGCCAGGTTGACCATCCAGGTCAGCGTGGCGAGGTCGTCGACGATCGGGAAGGTGAGCGTGCCGTCGCCGGTGCCGGTGCGGCTGCCGGTCGTGGGGACGGTGACCGTGCGCACCCACGAGGGCGTGCCGGCGGGGGCGTTCTTCTCGAAGAAGCTCATGTCGCCCACGCCGTGCGGCCACCGGATCCGGGTCACCGCCCGGTCCACCAGGTGAGGCAGGAGGACCGGTGCGATCTGCGCGTAGTAGCTCAGCACCTCCGCCTTGGTCGTGCCCGTGCGCGGGAAGAGCACCTTGTCGAGGCTGCTGATCTTGAGGGTGCGGCCCTCGACGTCGACGAGGACCTCCTGCTTGTCGTAGGCCGGCTTCTTGGCGGGGCTCACAGGTCCCCCCGGTGAGCTCGCAGCTCGACCGCAGCCACACGGTCGTCGCCCGGCTCGGGACCGACGCGGTCTCGCGCTTCGCTCACAGGTCCTCGGCCCTCACGTCGGTGCGCACACCCTGGAAGGACGGCTGGCGCAGCCGGGAGTAGCCCAGGCCGTGGGTGTCGACGTCGACGACGACGGTGGGCTCGACCCAGCGGGTGCCGAGGGCGTCGAGGCGCGGCACCTCGTCGGTGAAGGGGCTGGCACCGGTGGCCAGCGGAGCGAGCAGGTCGCTGAGCAGGCGTCCCTGCTTGCCGCCGATGCCGCTGCCGACCCGGCCGCGGTAGAGCAGGCCGTCGGGCGTCGGCTCCCCCACGAGCACCGCCGCGAGCCGGTCGGTCGTGCCCTCCTGGGGCCGCCAGCCACCGACGACGTAGGAATGCCGGTGGCGGTGCGCGAGCTTGACCCAGTGCGGGGAGCGCTGGTCGAGGACGTAGCGGGAGGTGCGGCGCTTGCTGACGATGCCCTCCAGACCCTGCTGCAGCGTGGCCTCGTGGAGCATCTGCCCGTCGTCGTACGACGCCGGCACCTGCCAGGTCCCGTCGAGACCGAGGCCGTGGAGCAGCTCGCGGCGCCGCTCGAGGGGCTGGTCGGTGAGGTCGGTGCCGTCGAGGCGCAGCAGGTCGAAGACCATGAACGTCGCGGGGGTGCTCGCAGCGAGCCGCAGCGCGGTCGTGGCCTTGCGGGTGTGGATGCGGTCCTGGAGGACCCGGAAGTCGGGCACGCCCTTGTCGTTGAGCGCGATCACCTCGCCGTCGACGAGGGCGTCGCGACCGGCCAGCGGGCCGGCCGAGATCTCGGGCCACGCGGGCGTCACGTCGTTGCCGTTGCGGCTCCACAACCGTGTCGCGTCCGCGTCGCGGAGGGTGTCGGCGAGGATCCGCACGCCGTCCCACTTGACCTCGTGCGACCAGGCGTCGCCGACCGGCACGTGGGTGCCCTTGGTGGCCAGCATGGGACGCATGACGACATCATGCCTGTCGTGGAGGACATGACGTACGCCGTGATCGGGGCCGGACCGTCGGGTCTCGCGGCCGCTCGCAACCTGCAGCGCGCGGGGATCGGTTGGGTCGGCTACGAGCTGGCCGCCGGGGTGGGTGGGCTCTGGGACATCGACGGGCCGCGCAGCACCGTCTACGAGTCGGCGCACCTGATCTCGTCGAAGCGGACCACCGAGTTCTCCGAGCACCCGATGGCCGACGAGGTCGCGGACTATCCCTCGCACCGCGACCTGCTCACCTACTTCCGCGACTTCGCCGACCGCTTCGACCTCACCTCGGGCTTCACCTTCGGTGCCGAGGTCGTGGATGCCCGGCCCCGGCCCGGCGGTGGGTGGACGGTCACCGTCGAGGTCGGTGGCGTGCGCACCGAGCACCGGCACGCCGGGGTCCTGGTGTGCAACGGCACGCTGAGTGAGCCGTCGGTCCCGAGCCTCCCCGGCTCCTTCGACGGCGAGGTGCTGCACACCAGTGCCTACAAGAGCCCCCGGGTCCTCACCGACAAGCGGGTGCTGATCATCGGCGCGGGCAACTCCGGCTGCGACATCGCCGTGGACGCCGTGCACCACGCCGCCTCGGTCGACCTGTCCGTTCGCCGGGGCTACTACTTCGTCCCCAAGTACCTCTTCGGCAAGCCCGCCGACACCCTCAACCAGGGCAAGCCCCTGCCACCTCGGATCAAGCAGGCGATCGACACGCGGGTGCTCAAGCTCTTCACCGGCGACCCGGTGCGCTTCGGCTTCCCGAAGCCCGACTACAGGATCTACGAGTCGCACCCGATCGTGAACTCGCTGGTCCTGCACCACCTGGGCCACGGTGACCTCCGCGTGCGGCCCGACGTACGACGGCTCGCGGGGTCGTCGGTCGAGTTCGTCGACGGCACGGGGTCGCCCTACGACGTGGTGGTCCTGGCGACCGGCTATCACCTGCACTACCCGTTCGTGGACCCCGCGCTGCTGCAGTGGAAGGGGCTCGGCACCGCCCCGGACCTCTACCTCAACATCTTCACCCAGGCCGACCCCGACCTCTTCGTGCTCGGCATGGTCGAGGCGTCGGGCATCGGCTGGCAGGGTCGCTACGAACAGGCCGAGCTCGTGGCGTCGTACCTCGTGGCTCGACGGTCGAACCCTGCTGCTGCCGCCGCGTTGGACGAGCGCGCTGCCGGGCCGCGACCGGACCTCTCGGGCGGCTATCGCTACCTGGGCCTGGAGCGGATGTCCTACTACGTCAACAAGGACGCCTACCGCTCCGCGGTGCGCGCCGAGATCGAGGGGCTCACGTCGTGACCGATGTCGACACCATCCGGATCGCCTTCGAGGAGTCGTCGCTGACGACGCTCAAGATCGTGATCGGGGCGATCCTCTTCGGCATCGCGCTCGACACCCAGCTGTCGGACTTCTCGGCGGCCGTCCGCAGGCCGGCGGCGATCGCGATCGGCATCGTGGCGCAGTTCCTCCTGCTGCCGGCGATCACGTTCGTGCTCACCCTGGTGCTCGACCTGCGTGGGTCGGTGGCGCTCGGACTGATCCTGGTCGCGTGCTGCCCGCCGGGCAACGTGTCCAACATCCTCACCCACCGTGCCGGCGGTGACGTGGCGCTGTCGGTGTCGATGACGGCGGTGGGCAACGTGCTCGCGATCGTGCTGATGCCGCTCAACGTGGCGTTCTGGGGCGGGCTGCACCCGACCGGCAAGAAGGTGCTCGAGGACATCGACCTGAGTGCGCTCGACATGCTCGTCGAGGTCGGGCTGGTGATCGGGCTGCCCTTCGTCGCCGGCATCGCGATCGCCCGGCTCTGGCCGCGCGTGGCCTCCGTGGGGCACCGGATCATCGGGCCGCTGTCCTACGTCGCGCTCGCGGCGATCATCGTCATCGGCGTCGCCAACAACTGGGACATCTTCGTCGACTACATCAGCGTCGTGCTGCTCGCCGTGTTCCTCCACGACGCGCTGGCGCTGCTGCTCGGCTACGGCATCGGGCGGGCGACGCGGCTGCCCGACGCCAGCGTGCGTGCGATGACCTTCGAGGTCGGGATCCGCAACGCCGGGCTCGGGCTGCTGCTGGTGTTCACCTACTTCGACGGCCTCGGCGGGATGGCACTGGTCGCCGCCTGGTGGGGCATCTGGGACATCATCGCCGGGCTGACCGTGGCGATCCTGTGGCGGCGTGTGCGGGGCGTGGCGGCGCCCGCAACGCCCGCCTCGTCGGAGGTCGCGGCATGACCGCGGTGCTGGTCACCGGCGGCAACGGCTTCCTCGGGTCGTCGGTGGTGGCGGGTCTCGCTCGGGCCGGTCATCGCGTCACGAGCGCGGACCTGCAGGTGCCTCCCACGGCCGTCGCGGGCGTGGACCACGTGGTGGTCGACGTGCGTGACGCGGGTGCCGTGTCCGAGGCCTTGGCCGACTGCGAGCCCGAGGTGGTCGTGCACCTCGCCTCGATCGTCACGCCCGGCAAGGACTCCTCGCGAGAGCTCGAGCGGGCTGTCGACGTCGACGGATCGCGCCACGTGCTCGACGCGTGCCTGGCCCACGGGGTGCGTCGCGTCGTCGTGTCGTCGAGCGGTGCCGCCTACGGCTACCACCCCGACAACGGGCGCGCCCACGGCGGCTGGCTGACCGAGGACGACCCGGTGCGCGGCAACGTCGAGTTCGCCTACTCCGACCACAAGCGGCAGGTGGAGGAGATGCTGGTGGTCGCCCGGTCGGAGCACCCGGAGCTGGAGCAGGTCGTGCTGCGGATCGGCACGATCCTCGGCGAGCGGGTCGACAACCAGATCACCGCGCTCTTCGAGCGGCCGCGGCTGCTCAAGATCCGTGGCGCCGACTCCCCCTTCGTGTTCATCTGGGACACCGACGTCGTGGCGATCATCGAGCAGGCGGTCACGGGCGAGGCGACAGGCGTCTTCAACGTGGCCGGGGACGGCGCGCTGACCATCGCGGAGATCGCCGCCTCCCTGGGGAAGAAGGTGCTGGAGATCCCCGAGCCGACGCTGCGGATCGCGCTGATGATCGGCCAGCGGATCGGCCTCACGTCGTACGGTCCGGAGCAGACGCGCTTCCTCCAGTTCCGCCCCGTGCTCGCCAACGACCGGCTCAAGGAGGTCTTCGGCTACACCCCGACCAGGACATCGCGCGAGGCGTTCGAGGCGTGGCGGACCAGGGGGCGCACCCGTGCGGGTGGTGGCCGCTGAGGCGGTCGCGATGAATACTGGAGGCCGCGGCGGTCCACACCGGCACCACCCGTCACAACTCCCGTCACACCGAGAGGCTTCCCATGCGAGCGATCTGGAAGGGCGCGGTCTCCTTCGGCCTCGTCAGCGTGCCTGTGAAGCTCTATGCCGCGACCGAGTCGCACGACGTCTCGTTCCGGCAGGTGCACGCCCAGGACGGCGGACGGATCAAGTACCAGCGCGTCTGCTCGATCGACGGCGAGGAGGTCCCCTACGCCGACATCGCCAAGGGCTACGAGACCGAGGACGGCGAGATGGTCATCCTCAGCGATGACGACATGGCCGAGCTGCCGTCGACGTCGTCGCGCGAGATCGCGGTCGAGAAGTTCGTGCCCAGCGACCAGATCGACCCGATGCTCTTCGAGAAGAGCTACTACCTCGAGCCCGAGAAGACCGGCGCCAAGCCCTACGCCCTGCTGCGCCAGGCCCTCAAGGACGCCGACCGGATGGCCGTCGTCACCGTCGCCCTGCGTCAGCGCACCTCGGTGGCCGTGCTCCGCGTGCGCGACGACGTCATCGTGCTGCAGACGATGATGTGGCCCGACGAGATCCGTCAGCCCGACTTCAGCGTCGATGCCGGCGAGGTCAAGGACGCCGAGGTCACGATGGCCACGATGCTCGTCGAGACCCTCGCCGGCGACTTCGACGCCTCCGAGTTCGAGGACGACTACGCCGGCGCCGTCGAGGCCCTGGTCAAGGCCAAGATCGAGGGTGGGGAGATCAAGCGCACCCCCACCTCCACCAAGTCCTCCGGGGAGGTCGTCGACCTGCTCGCGGCGCTCCAGCGCTCCGTCGACGCGGCCAAGACCGCGCGAGGTGAGAGCGACTCCGGCGACGCTGACGAGAAGCCCGCCAAGAAGACGACGGCCAAGAAGTCACCGGCCAAGAAGACCACAGCCAAGAAGACCGCGACGAAGAAGACCGCCGCCAAGAAGGCGGCTGCCAAGAAGGCGAGCTAGCCCCGGCGCGGGGGGGGGGGGGGTTGGTGGCGGGGGGGAGAGAGAGCCCGGCGCCGCCGCCCCCCCCGGGGCTGGGCGGGGGCGGGGGCG
>NZ_JANNML010000168.1:0-3184 GCF_031397825.1 Nocardioides sp. | reverse complement strand
GGCGGGGTCGTCCGCCTGCAGGTGCGCGTAGTAGTCGCGCGGTGAGCCGTCGCGCTCCTGGGTCTTGAGCAGTCGCAGCCCCGCCGCCTCGACGGTGCGCGAGCTCACCCAGGCCAGGGCGATGGTGGGCACGACGACCAGGGCCGCGGTGATCATGAAGAAGGCACCCGGTCGCGGGTCGGGCAGCGCGCCGAGGTGGCCGAGCAGCCGCATCACCGGCTCGTGGATCAGGTAGACCCCGTAGCCCAGGCCACCGATCCAGGCCAGCGGACGCCACGACAGCGCGGCGGGCCACGGCCCGTCGTGGAGCACGATCGAGGCCAGGGCGACCGCGATGGTGAGGGCATAGGCCGGGTGCCACCACTCGCCTGCTGTGGTGAGCGGACGGGTCAGGACGAGGGCGACCGTGGCGGCGGTGCCGACGACCGCGAGCGTGCCGCGCGCGGCGCGTCCCAGGCGCACCCCGGCCGCGATGAGCAGGGCGAGCCCCATGCCGATGCCGAAGTCGGCGGCGCGTGAGAGCGGGCTGAACCACACCGACCAGTTCTCCTGCGGGACGTCGGTGATCGTGGCCCACGAGAGGTACGCCGCCGTGGTCACGACGAGCAGGGCCGGCAGCACCGCGGCGACCGCGAGCCGGGCGCCGGGGGTGCGCACCCGTCGTACGCCGGCGGCGACGAGGGGGGCGGCGAGCGCCATGAGGACGTAGAAGTGGAACTCCACGGCCAGCGACCAGGCGGGGCCGTTGGTCCAGAAGATGTAGGTGTCGCTGTAGACGTGGGTGAAGGTCAGGTGCAGCACCAGGTCCTGCCAGTGACCCGGCAGGGAGGGGTTGGTGAGCGCCCAGACGATCAGCACCACGGTGAGGTAGAGCGGCAGCAGCCGCGCCATCCTGCGGTAGAGCAGCACGCGGCCCGGTCGGCTCGGCCGGCCGGTCGCGGCCGATCGGGCGAGCGGGGCCCACAGGACGAGGCCGGAGAGCACGAAGAACAGGTCGACGAAGAGGTCCGTGCCCGTCATCAGCTGGTGCGCCGTGCCGGACCAGGGCCAGGCGGAGTCGGCACCGCTGCGGTTGCGCTGGTAGGCGTGGAAGAACACCACCGCCAGCGCGGCGAGCCCGCGCAGCCAGTCGATCGGGAAGCGGGGGTTGGCCCGCGTGACCGACGCCTCCGTGGTGGTGGGTGAGGTGTCCGGAGTGAGGTCGGGTGCGGTGGTCGTGGTCATGCGGCCTCCTGGAGGGCGCGGTCGGTCGGGGAGACGTGGTCCGAGCTGGACGTCGTCGAGGCGGTGCGGGGCGTGACGACCCACTGGTGCTCGCCGCGCAGCTGCTTGATGTGCGCGATGCGGTTCACCAGGTTCTTCCACTCGGTGTAGAAGACGAGGTTGGCGAGCGCGGCTCCGACGAACCAGCGCGGGTGCGCGCGGATCTCGGGCGTCGCGAGGCGCCAGGCGGTGAGGGTCTGCAACGGTCCTGAGACCGTGACGAACAAGGTGACCAGCACGAAGAGCGGGGAGGCCATGTCGAGGCCGCCGTCGCGCCACGCGAGGAACCACAGCAGCGGCCAGGCGAGGACCGAGAGCCACGGGTAGACCTCGCGCCAGCCCAGGAGGTAGGCCGCGCCGGTCTTCTGGCGGCGGCTGAGCTCGGGGGAGCGCAGGATGGGGCCAAGGTGACGGATCGACACCTGGAATCAGCCCTGGGCCCAGCGCATGCGCTGCTTCCACAGCGCGCGGGCGGTCTCGGGCGCCAGCTCGCGGCTGATCAGGCCCGGGTCGTTGACGATCCGGCCGCCTGCGGCGAGGACCCGCATGGAGGCCTCGATGTCCTCGGTGAGGAACGAGCCGCGCAGCCGGATGCGCTCCAGCGCGGAGGCGCGCCAGTAGCCGTTGGAGCCACCGAAGATCCCGAAGCCGTGCAGCGCGGCGCGGCCAGGATGGGACACGGCGTAGATCTGCTCGAACTCGACCGCGACCAGCTTGGCCAGTGCGGAGTCGTCGCCGTTGCGGATGACGCAGTGGCCCTGCACGACGTCGGCCCCGTCGGCGATCCAGCGCCAGGCGCGGTCGAAGGCACCCTGCATCGGGTGGTGGTCGGCGTCGAAGATGCCGATCAGCTCGCCGGTCGCGACGTGCAGCGCGGCGTTGACGTTCTGCGCCTTGGAGGTGCTGTCGGGCACCTCGAGCACGGTCAGCTGCGGGTGGGCGGCCGCGAGAGCGTCGAGCTCGTCCTGCACCGGCAGCCGGTGCGGGGAGTTGTAGGCGAGGACCACCTGGAGGTCGCCCTCGTAGTCCTGGGCGAGGAAGGAGTGCAGCGTCTCGACGACGGTGTCGGCCTCGTTGGGGAGGTACGCCGCGATCACCGCGGTCGCGCCGGGTGCGGGCTCGTCGGGGGCCGGCGGCAGGGCCGGCGGGTCGACCGCCTTGGAGCACTCGGCCCAGATCGTCAGGGCGGTGACCGTGAAGGCCCCCACGAGCGCCCAGTAGAGGACGTCGGAGACGTCCAGCCCGACGGCGTACAGGCCGACGAGGGCGAGGAACGGCAGGACGACGGTGCCCACGGTCGCGAGCAGGACCTGGTGGCTCGCGGACCAGCGGTTGATCCGCGGCTGGCGGGTGCGCTGGTGCGCGCCGAGCTGGCGGGGCTGGAGGTCGCGCTGGCGCAGCGACTCCGACGCGGCACGAGCGGCGTGGTGCTCGGCGGCCTCGGCGTCCTGCTTGCGGGTGATGGGCGCCCAGCCGACGCCGAGGTCGATGACGCTGCCCTCGAGCTCGGGGCGCTGATCGAGCGCCTGGAAGGCCTCGACCGCGTGGTAGGCCATCTCCTGCAGGCGGACCGGGCGCGCGGCCCGGTCCTCGCGACGCAGGAGGAAGCGCAGGCGGCCGTCGGGCGTGGGCGCGACGAGCTCGCCGGGCTGGAGGCGCGGCGTGAGGCGCTCGACCGTCGCGGCGACGGCCTCGGGGGTGGGTCGCACGGTCGACGTGGCGGCACCGGGCGCGGCCCACACCGGGTCGAGCACCGCGATGATCGTGCGGCGCCTGGCGCGGGAGGTGAGCTCGGCGGGCGAGACCACCTGGCGCCCGGGCGGGGCGCTGGAGAGTGGTGCGCGGAAGGACAAGGACATGGCGAGGAGGCCTTTCGGGATCGGCAGGGTGATGCCGCGAAGGTGGGCACGAGGAGAGAGGG
>NZ_JANNML010000117.1:0-63344 GCF_031397825.1 Nocardioides sp. | reverse complement strand
CTGCGGGAGGTTCTGCATCATGTGGATGAAGCCGTTGTCGAGCTCGCCGACGATGTCGTCGTCGGTGACGCGGACGTTCTCGAAGAACAGCTCGGCGGTGTCGGACTCGTCCTGGCCGACCTTGTCGAGCTTGCGGCCGCGACTGAAGCCGGGGGCGTCGGTCGGGATCGCGAAGAGGGTGATGCCCTTGGCCTTCTTCTCCGGGCTGGTGCGCACCGCGGTGACCACCAGGTCGGCGGAGTAGCCGTTGGTGATGAAGGTCTTGGAGCCGTTGACGACCCAGTCGTCACCGTCGCGGACGGCGGTCGACTTGAGGGCGGCCAGGTCGGAGCCTCCCGACGGCTCGGTCATGCCGATGGCCAGCAGCGTCTCGCCCGCCGCGACGCCGGGCAGCCAGCGCTGCTTCTGGTCCTCGGAGCAGAGCTCGACGATGTAGGGCGCGGTGATGTCGGCGTGGATGCCCCAGCACGAGCCGAGCGCGGCGTTGACCTTGGACAGCTCCTCGGCCATGACCGCGTTGAACCGGTAGTCGCCGGCCTCGGCGCCGCCGTAGGCCTCAGGGATCTCCAGGCCCAGGAAGCCCTGCTTGCCGGCCTCGAGCCAGAACTCGCGCGGCAACGCCTTGTCGATGGCGTGCTGCTCGACGTGCGGCACGACGGACCGGTCCAGGAACTCCTTGACGGACGCTCGGAATGACTCGTGGTCCTCGTCGTAGATCTCGCGCTTCATGACGCCATTCTACCGATGGGTAAGGAAGGCAGCAGGCAGACCCAGCACGAGGACCAGCAGCGTCGTGCCGGCGGCCAGGGCCACCACCGGTCCCGCCGTACGCCGCAGGGTCGCCGGCCGCAGCGAGCACCCGAGGGCGAACATCGCCGCCGCGAGCGCGGCGGACTGCACGCCCCCCGCCGCCGCGAGCAGCGGCTCCGGCACGGGGAGGGCCGAGCCCACGACCACGAGCGCCACGAAGGCCGCGACGAAGAACGGCACCAGCGGCGGTCGCAGCCCGTCGACACCGACGTCCGCCGTGCGGGCGCGCCAGGAGACGACCGCCAGCACCGGGGCGAGCAGGAGCACCCGTCCGAGCTTGACGACCACGGCGACCTGGAGTGCGCCGCCGCCGACCAGGCCTCCCGCCACCACGACCTGGCCGACCTCGTGGACCGAGGCCCCGGCCCATGCGCCCGTCGCGGCGGCACCGAGGCCGAGCCACGACCCGAGCAGCGGCACCAGCAGCATCGCCACGCTGCCGAAGACCACGACCAGCGAGACGACCACGGCCACCGTCTCGTCACGGGAGCGGCGCACGCCCTGGACGGCACCGACCGCGGCGGCGCCACAGATCGAGAACCCGGCGGCCACGAGCAACGCGGTCTCGGCGGGCACGCCCAGCAGGCGCGCGATGGCCAGGCTGCCGAGGATCCCCACCCCCACGACGCCGGCGACCACGAGGAGCATCGGCCAGCCGAGCCCGATGACGTCGGAGAGGACGAGCTGCAGCCCGAGCAGCGCGACACCGACGCGCAGCAGCCGTCGCGAGGCCATCTGGAGGCCGGGACCCAGCGCCGGCGCGGCGGCCGCACCGGTGGTCGCACCGGTCATCGCCACGGCCAGCCCGAGGACGATGGCGACCAGGGTCGGGCTGAGCACCGGCACGACCGCGTGCGCCCCGAGCGCCAGGGCAGCGCCCCCTGCCGCGAGGCCCAGGCCGGGCAGCTCGCGGGGAAGGGGGGCCATGCCCTCGAGTGTGGTCGAGTCGTAGCCGCCGCAGTAGCCGTCGTTCGGGTGCCTGCTCATGCCTGTTTGATATGAGAGCGGAGCTGGGCATATCGTCCAGGCATGACCACTCGGCCGGACGTGACGGCGCTCGAGCTGCTCGTGCGCGTGGCCGAGACCGGGTCGCTCGGCGCGGCAGCGCGCGCCATGTCGATGGCGCAACCCAACGCGAGCCGCTCGCTCACCCGCCTCGAGCGACGGCTCGACCTCCAGCTCCTCGTGCGCAGCACCAGCGGCTCCCGCCTCACCGACCAGGGCCAGGTCGTCGCCGCCTGGGCGCGCGACGCGCTCACCGCTCTGGACCGCGTCGCCCTCGGGGCCCGGTCCCTGGTCGCCGAGCAGGCCGCCCAGCTGACGGTGTCCGCGAGCCTGACGGTGGCGGAGTACCTCGCCCCCCGCGGGCTCGCGGCCTTCCGCCGGGCCCATCCCGACCAGCACGTCAGCCTCGACGTCGGCAACTCCGGGCGGGTGCTCGACCAGGTGGTCGCGGGTCGCGCCTCCCTGGGCTTCGTGGAGTCACCCTCCGTGCCCCGCACGGTGACCTCGACCGTGGTGGCGCGCGACACCCTCGTGGTGGTCGTCGCGCCGTCGCATCCCTGGGCGCGCCGGCGAACCCCGCTGCGGCCCGACGACCTGGTCGCCGCCGACCTGGCCCTGCGCGAGGCCGGCTCCGGCACCCGGGAGACCCTCGAGCGCGCGCTCGCCAGGAACGGCCTGACGCTCGGCGCCGCGCACCTCGAGCTGGCCAGCACGGCCGCCCTGAAGGCGGCCGCGAGCGAGGGCGAGACCCCGGCCGTCCTCAGCGAGCTGTCCGTCGTCGCGGAGGTGATGACCGGCCAGCTCGCCGTCGTACCGGTGCGTGACCTCGACCTGACCCGCGCCCTGCGTGCCGTGTGGCTGCCCAGCCGGCGCCCGACCGGGGCGAGCGCGGACCTGCTCGCGATCGCGCGCGCCTAGCCCCCGCTGGTGGACTCAGCGCAGGTCCTCCACCTCCACCACGTCACCGGGGTCCGGAGGGTCGACCTCGGCGCCGTCGTCGAAACCGTAGAGCTCGACACTGCCGCGCCCGGCACCGCTCAGCTCCATCGCGACGACCCGGTGCGGGGCGTCGACGGTCACCGCGACGTCCACGAGGGTTCCGTCGGGCCGCTCCCCCTCGAGCCGTACGACGGCGAGGCCGGCCAGCTCGTCGGGTCCTGCGTTGCGCCACGAGAGGTCCCGGGGACTGCCGACGAAGGCGCGGTAGGGCTCGTCGATGTCGCAGAAGCGGTCGAGCTCGGACGAGGAGGTGAGATGGATCCAGGTGTCGGCGAGGTTGGAGACCAGCGGCCCGTCGAAGACCAGCGGCCAGTAACCCTCGTCAGGGCGGATCCAGACCTCGCCGGCCACCCGGAGGACCTGCACGCTGGCGCCGGCGGTCGTGACCGTGCCCGCGCAGTCACCGGCCCGCGTGACGACCAGGTCGCGCGTCTCCTTCACGCCTCTGGCGTAGTCGGTCGTGCGCAGCCGCAACGATGTCAGGTCGGCCATGTCCGCCTCCGCCGCGGCGAGCACCGAGAGCGGCGTCTCCTGCTCGAAGCCGGCGCAGGCGACCAGCGCGAGTGCCGACGAGAGGGCCAGGGAGGCTGCGAGCGCTGGGCGACGGACGCCCCTCACCGACTGAGCAGGCTCTCCACCCACGCGGGCACCAGCTCGCCGGCCGGCCCGTGGCGGGCCTCGGAGAAGTAGTCGGTCCCCTCGCTGGGCTGGAGGTTGAGCTCCAGCGTGCGGGCGCCGTAGGAGGCCGCGGCCTGCACGAAGCCGGCCGCCGGGTAGACCGCGCCCGCGGTCCCGATCGACACGAAGAGGTCGGCGCGGAGCAGCGCGTCGTGGATGCGGTCCATCTCGTAGGGGATCTCGCCGAACCACACGACGTCGGGTCGCAGCTCACTCACGCCGCAGCGCGGGCAGGGCGGGTGGTCGACGAGGTCGCTGGTCCAGCGGCTGCGCTGGCGACACCCGCGGCACAGGGCGGAGTTGAGCTCGCCGTGCATGTGCAGGACGCGGCTCGACCCCGCGCGCTCGTGGAGGTCGTCGATGTTCTGCGTGACGACGAGCAGCTGGTCGCCGCAGGACTCCTCGAGGCGGGCCAGCGCGTGGTGGGCCTGGTTGGGCTCGACCTGGAGCAGCGCGGAGCGGCGCGCGTCGTAGAAGCGGTGCACGGTCGTGGGCTTGAGGTCGTAGGCCTGCGGCGTCGCGACGTCCTCGACCCGGTGGCCCTCCCAGAGCCCGTCGGCGTCGCGGAAGGTCGGCACCCCGCTCTCGGCGGAGATGCCGGCGCCGGTCAGGACGACGATCCTCATGCCGACCCTCCTCGGGGTGCTCGGCGGTGCAGCGTCACGACGTAGCCGCCACCCTCGACCCAGGGACCACGGTCCCACGTCGACCACCGCTCCACCGGCTCCAGCCCGACGCGGGCGAACGCGGAGTCCACGTCGGCGAGCGGCGTCACCGGGCAGTCGCCCGGGAGGTGGTCCGCGTCGAGCCCGAAGCCGCACACGACCAGGCCACCGTCGTCGGTGTGCGCGGCAAGCCGGGCGGCGACCGCGTCGAGGGTCCCGGGCTCGAGCAGGGGGACGACGTTGCCGGCGACCAGCACCAGGTCGAAGACCGTGTCGAGGGCCATCGTGGCCAGGTCCACCACACGCCAGTCGAGCGACGGCGCCTCCTCCTGCGCCACCCGCACCATCGAGGCGTCGACGTCGACCCCGACCACGTCGTAACCGAGGCCCGCGAGATGGGTCGCGATGCGTCCCGTCCCGCAGCCGGCGTCGAGCACCCGCGCCGGCGGCGGGCCGGCCAGCCCGGTCACCAGCCCCGCCTCGCCGTGGACGTCCTGGCCGGCGGCGACCATGGCGCGGAACCGCTCGGCGTACGCCGTGGCGTAGGCGGTGCCCTCGGCGTCGCGGGCGATCCGCTGCCAGCGGCTCATCACGCCACCGCGTAGTCGAAGTCGACCCGCAGGCCACGGATCTTCGTCACCGTCGCGGTGACGCTGCCGGAGCCGGTGTTGGGCGTGACCGTGCAGGTCACCGTCTCGCCGACCCGGCCGAGGAGCTCCCCGGGACAGACCACCTCGTCGACGTGGAAGGCCTCCTCGGTCAGGGCCTCGAGCAGCTCGCTCGCGACCCGGTCGGCCGGGACCACGAGCACGCTGTCGATGCGGACCTCCTGGGCGACGACCTCGGTGACGCTCACCCGCACCGTGGCCCGCTGCCGATCGACCTGGACACGGCACTCCTCCGAGGCCCCGGCCGTGGCCGGCAGCTCGCCGTCGCACGTGACGCGGACGGTGGTCGTGTCGTCCTTGGCGGGATACATCCCGGCGACCTGCGACTCGAGCTCGTCCCGGCTGATGCTCTGGGCCGAGACGGGCCGGTCCTGAGTCGCGCACCCGCCCAGCGTGACCACCAGCGTGATCACCAGCGCGACGGCAGCCGACGTGGCCAGCGCACGCAGGGTGGGAACCGTCACGGACCAACGATGGCATCTCCCGACGTCGCGCGGGCGACGGACCCCTCACGACCCCGCCACCACGTCGACAGGGCCAGACCGGTGACGACGTCCCAGAGGCCCCACAGCGCCGCGACGAGCACCACGCCGCCGAGGTCGGAGAAGAAGCCGAGGGCGAGCACCACGCCCAGCGCGGTGTTGCGCACCCCGAGCTCGAAGGTCATGGCACGCACGCCCGGGGCTCGCAGCCGGCACGCTCGTCCGGTGGCATAGCCGACGCCGAGGGCCATCGCGTTGTGCGCGACGATCGGCACCGCGACGACCGCGAGGTAGTCCACGAGCACGTCGAGCTGGGCGGCGGCACCGCCCACGACCACGAGAAGCAGCAGCCCCAACGCCCCCGGCTCCACGATCCGCTGGGCGCGTTCGGCGAACCGGGGCCGGCGCCACGCGACGAGGACGCCGAGCGCGAAGGGCAGGCCGATCAGCAGGGCGACCTCGGTCATGACCGTTGCCGGCTCGATGGACACGTCACGCAGCAGCTCGCGGGCAGCGGGGTTGAGCCCGGACCAGAAACCGAAGGCCAGCGGCGTCAGGAGCACCGCCGCGAGGTTGGAGAGCGCCGTGAGCGAGATCGAGAGCGCCACGTCGCCTCGGGCGCGGTGGGTGAGCAGGTTGGACAGGTTGCCGGCCGGGCAGCAGGCCACCAGCAGCATGCCGATCGCCACCGAGCCGCGCACGTCCAGGACGAGCGTGAGGAGCAGGGCCAGGCCCGGCGCCACGGCGTACTGCGCCACGAGGCCGACGGCCATCACCCAGGGCCGGCGTACGACGGCACGCAGGTCCTCGACCCGGGTGTCCAGCGCGATGCCGAAGAGGAAGAGCGCGACGACCACCTTGATGGCGAGCTGGAGCGTGCCGGGGAGCTCGAGACTGAGCTGGTCGACGTCGACCATGCCGCTCCCTCCTCTTTACTGTCAGTTGACTGCCATGTGGCAGCACACTGACAGATTGGCGCTGCCGCGGCTAGAGTCCCCGCGTGAGCGAGCCCCGCACGACCCCGATCATCACCTCGCGTGTCGCGACGTCGCAGCCGAGCTTCGTCGGCTACCCCCGCCCGCCCGCCGGGGCCCCGAACGTCGTCCTGGTGGTGCTCGACGACGTGGGCTTCGCCCAGCTCGGCTGCTTCGGCGCCACCATCGCGACCCCGCACATCGACCGGTTGGCGGCTCAGGGCCTGCGCTACAACCGCTTCCACGTGACGTCGGTGTGCTCCTCGACCCGGGCCTCGCTGCACACCGGCCGCAACCACCACGCGGTCGGCATGGGCGTCACCGAGGAGGCGGCGCTCGGCTTCCCGGGCTACACCGGGCGGATCCCCCCGTCGGCGGCGATGCTGGCGCGGGTCCTGCGCGACGCCGGCTACAACACGATGTCGGTCGGCAAGTGGCACCTCACCCCGCAGACGGAGTACTCCGCCGCCGGGCCGTTCCACCGCTGGCCCCTCGGCATGGGCTTCGAGCGGTTCTACGGCTTCCTCGGCGCCGAGACCAGCCAGTGGGCGCCCGAGCTGGTGCGCGACAACACCCACGTCGAGGCCCCGCGCACGCCCGAGGAGGGCTACCACCTGACCGAGGACCTCGTCGACGAGGCGATCCGGATGGTGCAGGACCAGCAGCAGGCCGAGGCGCGCAAGCCGTTCTTCCTGCACCTGGCCACCGGCGCCGCGCACGCGCCCCACCAGGTGCCCGAGGAGTGGGTCCGCCCTTACGAGGGCCAGTTCGACGACGGCTGGGAGGCCTGGCGCGAGCGGGTCTACGAGCGCCAGGTGGCCACCGGGGTGGTGCCCGAGGGCACGGTCCTGACCCCGCGCCCGTCCTGGGTGCCGGAGTGGTCCGGGCTCCCCGCGGACCAGCGCCGGCTCTTCGCCCGCTACATGGAGGTCTTCGCCGGCTTCATGACCCACACCGACCACCACCTCGGTCGCCTCTTCGACCACCTCGAGGAGCTCGGCATCGCCGACGACACCCTGGTCATGGTGCTCTCGGACAACGGCGCCAGCGCCGAGGGTGGCGTGACCGGCACGATGAACGAGGCGGCCGGCTGGCTGGGTCACGGGGAGCCGGTCGACGAGGCGGTCGCACGCACCGACGAGATCGGCGGCCACAGCGCCTACAACCACTACCCCTTCGGCTGGGCCTGGGCCGGCAACACCCCGCTGCGACTGTGGAAGCGGCACGCCTGGCTCGGGGGCGTCCGCACCCCGCTGGTCGTGCGGTGGGGCGCGCGCGTCCCCGACCCCGGCGGCGTGCGCGAGCAGTTCTGCCACGCGGTCGACGTCTTCAGCACCGTGCTCGACGCCGCCGGCGTCCCGGTGCCTGCGACCGTCGACGGCGTGACCCAGCAGCCGGTCGACGGCGCCTCCCTGCTCTCGTCCCTCGACGACGACGCCGCGGCCGAGCACCGCCCGCTGCAGTACTTCGAGATGATGGGCTCGCGGGCGATCTACCTCGACGGCTGGAAGGCCGTCACCGACTACGTCTCCGACCAGTTCGGGGAGCGCGAGGTCATCCCCGGGAGCTTCGACTTCGACACCGACCGGTGGTCGCTCTTCCGCCTCGCCGACGACTTCTCGGAGTCCTTGGACGTGGCCGACGAGCACCCCGACGTCGTCGCCCGGCTCGTCGAGCTCTGGTGGGCCGAGGCGGGGCGCAACCAGGTCCTGCCGCTCTTCGAGTTCCCCGCGTCGATGGCCCACATGCACCCCGGCGAGTTCGTGCAGCCGGGCCACGCGACATACCGGCCCGGCGGCGGGCCGGTCCCGACCACCCAGATGCCCTCCCTCGTCGGTGGCTTCGAGCTGAGGGCGGAGGTCGTCATCGAGGCCGGGGACGAGGGGATCATCGCGGCGATCGGGGACCGGCACGGCGGCTGGGCGTGCTACCTCCTCGACGGGCGGCCGGTGGCGACCTTCGCGATGCTCGACACCTCGATCCGCCTCGCCGACGACACCGCCCTCGCGCCGGGGCAGCACGTGGTGGCGCTGCGCTACTCCCCCGGTCGCGACGCCGCGATCTCGTTGCACGTCGACGGCACCGAGCGTGCCCGCGCCCCCTACGCCGGACTGATGTTCCTGCCCAACCTCTCGACCGCCGGGACGGGGCTGCTGATCGGGCGCGACCGCGGGCTGGCCGTGTGCGGCGACTACCGCCCGCCGTTCACCTTCACCGGCGACCTGCGCCGCGTCGACCTGAGCAGCGGACGCCCCGACGCGCGCCCCGACGACGCCACGGTGCTGCGCAGCGCCCTGGCCTCGGACTGAGGACCGGGGCGTGCCCTCCACCGACCCGGCACCGGGGCTGCGGGAGCGACGACGCGACGCCACCCGGCGGGCGCTGGAGGACGCGGCGCTGCGCCTCTTCGCCCGCGACGGCTTCGACGCCACCACCGTCGAGACGATCTGCGCCGCGGCCGAGGTCTCCCCCCGGACGTTCTTCCGCTACTACGCCACCAAGGACGAGGTCCTCAACCCCGAGCGGCGGGCCCGGCAGGCCCGCCTGCGCGACGTCGTCGCCGCGGCTTCCCTCGAGGACCCCGACGACCCCGACGACCTCGACGTGGCGCTCGCCGCCCTGGCCGCCCTCGCCGCCGACCTGGGCACCGACCGCGAGCGGCTCCTGCTCCAACGACAGGCCGTGATCACCTCGCCGGCGCTGCGTGGTCGCACCTACGACGTCCTGCAGTCCTGGCAGCAGACCCTGGCCGTGGCGCTGGCCGCACGGCGTGGCGCGCCGCCCGACGACCTCGCCGCCCTGAGCGCTGCTGCGGCGGCGATCGGGGTCTGGCAGGCCGTCGTGGCGCGTTGGCTGGACGATCGGGCCGACCCCGACCTCGGCGACCTCCTCGCGGAGGCCGTCGCTGGGCTCGGTCGGGCAGGATCGAGGGCGTGACCCACCCCGGCTTCAGCTACGACAACCGCACCGGACGCGGCCCCGGTCGCATGGTGCGGACGATGAGTGCGGTCCTGCCGGGGGTCGCCCGGGTCTGGAGCCAGGTCGAGCCCTACGCCGAGTCCTGGCGGGCGCACAACCTCACCCACCTCGACCTGCCCGGGCGGCGCTGGGTCGTCCTGGGCGACTCGATGTCGGTGGGCATCGGCGCGACGTCGTACGACGCCGGCTGGGTCGGCCAGCTCGCCCGGCGCCTGGCGCACGACGGCCAGGGCCTCCGCGTCCTCAACCTCGCGGCCACCGGCGCCGGGGTGTCCGACGTGCTCGAGCAGCAGCTCCCGGTCCTGGAGGAGATCGGCTCGCGCGACGACGACCTCGTCACGGTGCTGGTGGGGTCCAACGACCTCTTCGGAGCGCGCGCCCGGCGCGACCGGTTGCCCGACGGCTTCGCCGCCATGGTCGAGCGGGTGCCGGTCGGATCGGTCGTCGCCACACTGCCCCAGCCGAGCGGGGCGGCCGCTCGCGCCAACGTGCACGTCGAGCGCGCCGCCGCCGCCGGACGGGTCGCCATGGTCGACCTGCGCGTCACCGGGCCCTCGTCCTGGAAGGGACGCCTCGCCAGCGACTACTTCCACCCCAACGACGCGGGCTACGCCGCGCTCGCCGGCGCGTTCGAGCCGACGGTCCGGGCCCGCCTCGGCGCACGCCCGTGCGCCTGACCCGGTCGTGCGGGGCTCAGCGCAGGACGTCCGCCGGGTCGTGGTGCTCCGCACCGTCACCGTGGTCGGTGTGCACGCCGGTGATCCCGTTCTGCGTGGGTGCCACAGCAGCGGAGCGAAGGCCGACCGGCGTGCTCAGCTCGTCGAGGCTGAGCGCGAACGTGCCGACCGAGTAGGCGATGGCGTCGGCGTTGTGGCCCAGCGCGAAGACGTTGACGTTGCCGAGCAGGTCGTAGCCCTGGTCGAGCTGGGCGTAGAGGTCGGCGTCAGCACCGTCCGCGACAGGCGTCAGGCTGTCGCAGCCCTGGTGGTAGCAGGGGTCGAGCGCGGCGCCGGCGACACCGCCGAAGAGCGCGGCCTGGTCAGCGGTCTTCTGGGTCTCCGCGCCGGTGAAGAGGCCACCGGCGGGGATGCCGTTGTTGATGAAGGCCTGGTAGTCGGAGCGACCCGAGAAGTCGGTGCCGACGTGGTCCTGGCCGCGGGTGTCGAAGTAGCGCTCGAGCACCTTCTCGATCTGCGCCGAGCCAGCGGGTCCGGCGCCGGCACCCACGGCGTCGGAGTTGTCTCCGTCGTAGATGCCGAAGATGTAGTTGGGCGAGCCGATCATGTCGAAGTTGAGGTAGAGCGCGATCTTGTCGCGCTCCGCGGCGGAGAGGCTGTCGACGTAGGCAGTCGAGCCGACCAGACCGAACTCCTCGGCGCCCCACCAGCCGAAGCGGACGCGGTGGGGGACCTTGGTGCCACCCTTCGCCGCCAGCTGGAGCGCGGTCTCCAGGACGCCGGCCGAGCCGGTGCCGTTGTCGTTGATCCCCGGGCCCTCGGGCACGCTGTCGAGGTGGGAGCCGGCCATGACGACCTTCTCGGGATCGCCGTAGGGCCACTCGGCGATCAGGTTGGTCGTGACGCGGTCCTCGGTCAGCTCGGCGAGGTCGAGGTTGACCTGCACCGGTCCCGCGGCGAGCGTCGCGCGCAGGGCGTTGCCCTCGTTGAGCGAGGTGCCGCCGGCCGGGATGTCGACCGCGTCGGGGGTGCCCAGGGTGCCGTTGACGAGCAGGTCGGGCTGAGCGGCGTCGTTGTTGCTCACGACGACGCCGACCGCGCCGGCGGCCTCGGCGTTCTGGGCCTTGACGAGGAAGGAGCACGCGCCGCGCGGGACCAGCACGACCGCACCGGCCACGCGGCCGGTGAAGTCGGCCGCCTCGCAGCCGGGGGTCGTGTCGGTGGCCGGGACGGCGACCAGCGCCGCGGTCGTGCCGCCCTCGGGGGAGGCGCCGGAGTAGGTCATGACGTCGACCGGGATGTCGCGGGCGGTGGGGCTGAGCTGGCGGAAGGACTCCTTGAGCTCCTCGGTGTAGACGAAGGGGAACTCCTGGACCTCGGTGACGTAGCCGACGGCGTCCAGCTTGGCCTTCACGTAGTCGAGGCTGCTGTCGTAGCCGCTCGACCCGGCCGCGCGGTCTGCGTTGCCGCTGGCGTCCGCGATGCGCTGGAAGGCACGCAGGTGGTCGGCGACCGCTGCGGTGCGGACCTCCTTGACCAGCTTGTCCGGCAAGGTGTCGTTGGGCTTGGCCGACGCGGGCGAGCCGCCCAGGGCCGAGGTGAGGGCCACGCCGAGCGAGGCGGTCAGCGCGAGGCCGACGGTGGTGCGAGTCCTACGCATCAAGGGTCTCCGAGATCGTCAGGGGCGCCCCGATGACGCCACTGTCCGGCCACCTTAGGGGCGGGGCGACCCCGGGCGACAGGTCCTGCGGCGACTTTCCTCGTCCGGCGCAGATCCTCCTGCCGGGCCGCGCCGAGGGGAAGGAAGGATGGGGCCATGACCAGCGATGCATCCCCCTCCCCCCACCAGGCCCGAGCAGTTCTCGTCACCGGAGGTTCGCGCGGCATAGGCGCCGCCGTCGCCCGCGCGTTCGCCGAGCAGGGCGACCGGGTCGCGGTGCACTACGGCACGTCAGCCGATGAGGCGGAGGCGGTGCGCGTCTCCCTGGCAGGCGAGGGTCATGTCGTCGTGCAGGCCGACATGGCCCGACCCGACGACGTCAGCGCCGCCGTGGGCTCGGCCGCCGCCCAGCTCGGACGCCTCGACGTGCTGGTCAACAACGCCGGGGTGTTCCTCGCCCACCCGCCGCTGTCGACGTCGTACGACGACTGGCAGGCCACCTGGTCGCAGACCATCGCCACCAACCTCACCGGCGCTGCCAACGCCACCTTCTGCGCCATCCCGCACCTGCGCGCTGCAGGCGGTGGCGCGGTGGTGAACGTGTCGAGCAGGGGAGCGTTCCGCGGCGAGCCGAACTGCCCGGCGTACGCCGCGTCCAAGGCCGGGTTGAACGCCTTCGGGCAGTCGATGGCGCTCGTCCTGGCGCCGTACGACATCTCTGTCGGCACCGTGGCGCCCGGCTTCGTGCAGACCGAGATGGCTCGCGAGGTGCTCGACGGCGAGGGTGGGGACGACGTGCGAGCTCAGTCTCCGTTCGGCCGGGTAGCCCACCCCGAGGAGGTCGCCGCCGCAGTGGTGTGGCTCGCCTCGCCCGGGGCCCGCTTCTCGTCAGGCACGATCATCGACGTCAACGGTGCGTCCTACTTGCGGAGCTGAGTGGGTCGTAGACCGAGCCGCCGACCCAATCGGAACTGACCCGCACAAACGCGAGAACTCAGTAGTACCAGGGGTACTGCGACCAGTCGGGGTCACGCTTCTCGAGGAACTGGTCGCGCCCCTCGGCGGCCTCGTCGGTCATGTAGGCGAGCCGGGTGGTCTCACCGGCGAAGATCTGCTGGCCGATCAGGCCGTCGTCGATGGCGTTGAAGGAGAACTTCAGCATCCGCTGGGCCGTCGGTGACTTGCCGTTGACCAGGCGACCCCACTCCAGCGCGGTCGCCTCGAGCTCGGCGTGCGGGACGGCCTTGTTGACCGTGCCCATCCGCACACCGTCCTCGGCGGAGTACTCGGCCCCGAGGAAGAAGATCTCGCGGGCGAACTTCTGGCCGACCTGACGGGCGAGGTACGCCGACCCGAAGCCGCCGTCGAAGGAGCCCACGTCGGCGTCGGTCTGCTTGAAGCGCGCCTCCTCCCGGCTGGCGATGGTCAGGTCGCACACCACGTGGAGGCTGTGGCCGCCGCCGGCGGTCCAACCCGGCACGACACAGATGACGACCTTGGGCATGAAGCGGATCAGCCGCTGCACCTCGAGGATGTGCAGCCGCCCGAGCCTGGCCTTGTCGACCGTCTCGGCGGTCTCGCCCTCGGCGTACTGGTAGCCCGCGCGGCCGCGGATCCGCTGGTCGCCGCCGGTGCAGAACGCCCACTTGCCGTTCTTGTCGCTCGGCCCGTTGCCGGTGAGCAGCACGCAGCCGACGTCGCTGGAGGTCCGGGCGTGCTCGAGCACCTGGAGCAGCTCGTCGACGGTGTGCGGGCGGAAGGCGTTGAGGATGTCGGGTCGGTCGAAGGCGACGCGCACCGTGCCGTGGGCCTTGGCCCGGTGGTAGGTCAGGTCGGTGAGGTGCTCGAAGCCCGGCACCTCGTCCCAGGCCGTGGGGTCGAAGGTCTCGGACACTCCGTCGATCGCACTCATGAGGGCGAGGCTAGCGGCCGGTCCTCCGAGCGCGCCCAGCCCTGCTCGCGTGGCGCGATGGCGAAGACCCGCGCCGGGAAGCCGGAGCCCCCCTGAGGCTTCGGCCACGTGGCCACGACCAGCGCTCCCGCGGGCGGCACCTGGTCGAGGTGGGCCAGGAGCTCGATCTGCCAGCGGTCCTGCTCGAGCAGGTAGAGCTCGAGGCCATAGTCGCCCTGCGACGTGGCGCTGCCCGGGTCGGTGTCGGTCGTCTCGTGGCCGATCGCGGTGATCCCGACGGTCTCGACCAGGTGCTCGAGCACCTCGCGTGACCACCCGGGATAGTGCGCGACACCGTCGGCGTCATGGTTGGCCATCGCGGCCGGGTCCGGCCAACGGTGGCTCCAGTCGGTGCGCAGCGCGACGAAGCAGCCGCCCGGCAGCGGTCCGTGCCGCTCCTCCCAGGCCGTGACGTCGTCGAGGGTCACGACCGCGTCGGCGTCCACGCGCACACGCTCGGAGATGTCGAGCACGACCAGGGGCAGCACCATCTGCTCCACCGGCACCTGGTCGAGCGTCCGCGCGCCGTCGACGAAGTGCGACGGCGGGTCGACGTGGGTGCCCCACTGCCCCACGATCGTGTAGCGATGCACGCTGAACCCGTCACCGGCCGCCACGTCGAAGACCTGGCTGCGCTCCTCGTTGGGGAACGCCGGGAAGTGCGGCTGGTCAGGGTGGAAGGCATGGGTCAGGTCGGTGAAGACGTGGTCCTGCACGAGGCTGCGCTGCAGGTCCCACAGGGGGTGGTCGCTCATGGCGCCCACCCTGGCACGCGGGTGGCTGCGTGAGACCTCACGGCGGGTCGCTCGTTGAGCACGGCATGAGACGACCGTCACGCACCACGGCCCTGCTCTCCCTGGCCCCGTTCTTCCTGATGCTGTGCGCAGCCGTCGCCGCGAGCCCGGCCAACGCCGACCGGCAGCCCCAGCTGGAGCCGTCGGACCCGGCGTACACCGCGCGCGACGTGCAGAACATCGCCGACGCCTACGGCCGCATCGACGGCCCGGGTGGCCAGCTGCGCAACCCCGCCTACCTCCCGGCGCTGGTGCAGGCGACGACGGCGCGGAGCGTGCAGCAGATGCTGACCCAGGTCGCCTCCCCGACGCGACCCGCCGTGACGGCCGGCAACTTCTTCCCGGGGTGGAACGTCGGCAACCCGCTGCGCGACGGCTGGTCCGGCACCCGCGGGCTGAGCCGCAAGGTCGCCTTCACCAACCAGCACGGGGCACTCCTGCGCGGCACCGTGTGGCGGCCGAAGCCCGGCGCCCGCGACCCCTACACCGGGCAGGTGCTGCGCGCCCCGTTCCCCGGGGTGGTGCTCACCGAGGGCTCGGTGCAGGGCTCGGAGGGGATGCATGAGTGGCTGGCCCAGGACCTCGCCGAGCGCGGCTACGTCGTGCTGACCTACGACGTGCAGGGCCAGGGCACCAGCGAGACGCTGCCGCACAGCACCGGTGATGTCTTCCCCACCTGCTGCGACGGCGTGCCCTTCCAGCAGCTGTCCAACTTCGTGGTCGGCACCCGCAACGCGCTCGACTTCTTCACCGCCACCCCGTCACAGCCCTACGCCAACCCGTCGGCGGCACCTGGCGAGGCGGACCCGTTCAACCCCTACTGGCGCCTCTTCGACCGCTCCCCCGACCGTCGTACGGCGACCCCGGGCCGGACCAGCCGGATCGCGATCATCGGCCACTCGCTCGGCGCGCAGGCGGTGTCGCAGGTGCAGGCCACCGACCGTCGCGTCGCGGCGGTCGTCGCGCTCGACAAGCTGCGCGGCGGCGACGGGATCCGTCCCGTGGTGCCGGCGCTCGCGGTGCAGTCGGAGTACGGCTTCACGGTCTCCCCCTGGTTCACCAGCGGGGGCAGCTCGATCACCCCGCAGCCCTCGCCGGAGGGCCCCGACCCGCTGCGGGAGCGGGAGACCGGCTTCGACGCCTGGCGCGCGGCCGGCGTCGACTCGATGCTCGTGGTGCCGCGCGCGTCGACCCACCTGGACTACACCGACATCCCGCTGGTGCTGCCGGCCAGCCGCTACGGCCAGGACCTCACCAGCGTCTACACCCAGCTCTGGCTGGACCGCTACCTCAAGCACAGCGACAACACCGCGGCCCTGCTGGGCGGCCGGTTCCGCTACCTCGAGCCCGCGGGCGAGGGCCGCTGGAGCCCGGTCACGCTGCGCCGCGACGCGCTGCTGAGCTTCTACTACTGCTCGGCCTACAGCCTGGACCCGCGCGGCGGCGCCGGTGCTCGTCGTACGGGCGACGTGACGGGGGTCGGCTGCTAGGGCTGACGCGGGAAGATCCCTCAGCCCACGCGGGCGATCGAGAGCGCCAGGCCGGTGAGGTGGCCCAGTCGGGCGATCTCGGAGTCGAGGAACTCCGGGCCGCCACGACGGCCGATGACGACGATCTCGTTGCCGTCGAGGCGGGCTGCTGCGTAGAGCGTGTCGTCGTCGGACTCGAGCCGGGTGGCCCGGTCGAGGTCGACGAACCCCAGCTCGTCGGGAGCCGCGCCGGTGGCGTGGACGACGCCGCCGACCCGGTGCAGGCGCAGCGCCCAGTCGGAGCGGAAGGTCATCGGGAGCAGGTCGACGAGGCGGTTGATCGCCTCGGCCGGGTGCGCGGTGAGGTCCTCGACCGCCTCGAGGTCGAGGAAGAGGTTGCCGCCGGCGGCGTAGCGGCTGATCCACACCACACTGACGCCGTCGAGCGCGTTGCAGGCCGAGACGATCGAGTCGGGCATGATCCCGTCGATCATCTCCAGGAGCACGTCGTCGACCGCGGTGCCGTCGTGGCGCTTCTCCACGATCTCGATGGCCTCGATGTCGCCGCCGGCCTCACCGACGGCGGACGCGAGGCGACCCAGGGACCCCGGGACGTCGGGCAGCTCGACACGCAACAGGTAAGGCACCCGAGGACCCTAGCCTCCGGAGGTTGCCGCGCCGTTTCGGCCACTCACCCGCTGGACCCGTGCAGCCGCAGCCGCAGCCCGGTGGCCCGCTGGGCCTGGGTCGCGACCGCCGCTCGCACCGCCTCCTCGGACCCGACCACGCGCACGCGCGACTGGGCCCGGGTGACGGCGGTGTAGAACAGCTCGCGGGTCAGCAGCCTCGACCCCGCCTCCGGCAGCAGCACCGTGACCCGCTCGGCCTGGCTGCCCTGGCTCTTGTGGATGGTCATCGCGTGCATCGTCTCGATCGCCTCGAGGCGGCCCGGTGCGAGGTCGCGCGGCGACTCCGAGCCCGCGATCCACACCCGGAGCCGCCCGTCGGGCTGGAGCACCGCGACGCCCGACTCGCCGTTGTAGACCCCCAACGCGTAGTCGTTGGTGGTGACCAGGACCGGGCGACCGACGTACCACGAGGTGTAGATCGGCACCCCGGTCTCCTCGGCGACCCAGCGCTCGACCTGCGCGTTCCAGTGTCGTACGCCGAAGGGTCCCTCCCGGTGGGCACACAGCAGGCGGTGCCCGTCGAGGGCCGCGAGGGCGCGCTGGTGGTCTCCGGCGACGGCCGCCTCGCGGACGGCGAGCGCAGAGGCCAGCGCGTCCTCGCGCAGCGCGGTGGCCGGGTCGTCGGTCTCGACGAACTCCACCTCGTCGCTGGCGCGACGCAGCGTGGCCAGCACGGCGTCGGCGTCACCGACGCGGAGTGCCTCGGCGAGGTCCTTGATGTCCTCGGTGGAGCGGAAGTTCTCGGTCAGCGAAGCCACGGGCGAGGTGGGGTGCCCCTCGAAGCCGCGGACCACGTCGGCGAGCACCGCTCCGGCCCCGACCGAGGTGAGCTGGCGGGGGTCGCCGACCAGCAGCAACCGGGCCTCGGGCCGGACCGCCTCGAGCACCCGGCCCATCATGGTGAGCTCGACCATGGAGCACTCGTCGACCACCACGACGTCGTACTTCAGCCGGTTGGCGCGGTCGTGGCGGAAGCGGGTGCGGTTGTCGTGGCGGAAGCCGAGCAACCGGTGCAGCGTCATCGCGTCGGGCCGGCCCACGCGCTCCTGGTCGGCGGGGTCGAGGCCCGCGAGCTCGCCGAGCACCGCCTCCTGGAGCCGGGTCGCGGCCTTGCCGGTGGGGGCGGCGAGCGCGATCGAGCAGCGGCGCCCCGCGGCGGCTGCCTGGTCGGCCAGGAGGACCAGCATCCGCGCGACGGTCGTGGTCTTGCCGGTGCCCGGACCGCCCGTGAGCACCGTGGTCCAGCTGCGCACGGCCCCCGCGGCGGCAGCCTCCTGCTCGGGGCTGAGGTGGTCGCCGCGGACCCGGGCGAGGGCAGCCGCCAACGCGGTCTCGTCGACGGTCGGGGCGTCGGCACCGGCGCGGGTGAGCAGGTCGGTGGCCACCTGGGTCTCGAGGCGGTGGTAGCGGTCGAGGTAGGTCAGCGAGCCCTCGTGGCGCAGCACGCCCTCGGCGACCAGGCGCGAACCGTCGAGGGCGGCTACCCACTCCTCCGGCTCGGGCCAGGGCAGCTCGGGGGCGAGCGACGCGATCGTGGTCAGGTCGACGCAGACCGAGCCGGAGCGCACCGCCCGCACGGCGAGCGCGGCCGCGAGCAGCCCCCGCTCGTCGGTCTCGGCCGCGAGGTCGGCGACGCGACCGGCGACGTGCACGTCGCCCGCCTCCAGCACGCCTGCCCGGTTGAAGACGGCGAGCAGGCCGTCGGCCCCCAGCGCCAGTCGCCGGTCGTGGTCGCCCACGGGTTCGAAGAGCTCGGTCACGGGCGCACCTCTCCGTCGAGCAGGTCGGACAGCTCGTCGACCAGCGCCACGGGCGGACGCCAGGTGAAGACGCCGCAGGGCTCGCCGTCCACGAGCGGGGTCTCCGAGCCGCACATGCCGCGGAGGTAGAGGTAGAGCACCCCGCCGAGGTGCACCTCCGGGTCGTAGCCGGGCTGCCGCCAGCGCAGGAAGCGGTGCAGCACCGCGGCGTAGAGCAGCGCCTGGAGGGGGTAGTCGGAGTGGCCCATGGCGTCGTCGAGCGCCGCAGGACGGTAGGAGTGGGCCGTGAGCGGCTCGTCGCGGGGGCCCAGCCAGTTGGTCTTGTAGTCGACGATCAGGTAGCGCGGGGACGCCGGGGTGCCGAGACGCAGCACGACGTCGACCGAGCCGGTGAGGTAGCCGCGCAGCGTCTGCTCCCCCAGCGCCGGCAGGGCCAGCGCCTCGGCGTAGCCGCGCACGGGGTCGCCCTCGGGCAGGTGACGGCGCAGGAGCGGCGCGAGATCGCCGAGGCGCACGTCGGATCCCGCGCTCACGCCCAGGTCGCCACCCGACAGCGGCAGCTCGAAGTCGAGCTCGCGGAGCCGGTCGCGCAGCGGGACCTGACGCAGCGTCGCGCCGCCGGCGACGCTGCCCAGGGGCGAGTCGCAGACCGCGACGAGGGCGTCGACCAGCTCCTCGCGGTCGAGGTCGACCGGCCACCACCCCAGCTGCTCGTCGACGTGGGCGCCCAGCTCGGCGCGCAGGTCGGCCGCGTCGGGGTCGGTGTGCTCCAGGACGGCGTGCACCAGGGACCCGAACGTCGCCCCGACGGGCAGGCCCGCCATCGGCGACGGCACCGAGTCGGACGTCTCGCCATCTGCCACACCGGCGACGTCGACGTCCTCGTCGTCCTTGGCGAGCAGCTCCGGCTCACTGGTGACGGCCACGGCACCGGGCGCCACGTCGACGTGGCTGAGCGCGGAGTAGGAGGTGCGGCGCCACTCCGTGTCGACGCTGCGGCCGAACGTGCGCACCGCGAGGTCGCCGACCCCGGGCAGCACCGGGTCGGGGCCGGGATCGGCCAGGGCCGCGAGCTCGGGCGACGGACCGCCGCGGTCGCGCCACCGGGCGAACAGGCCCACGACGTCGTCGTCGGTCGGGACCGAGGGCGAGGGCGGGACCTGGCCGTCGGTCGGGTCGAGCCGCATCAGCAACCGGTGCAGCGGTGAGGCCACGGCGTTCTTGGTCGGGGCCCACCAGCACACCACCTGCGACTGCGCCCGGGTGATGGCGACGTAGAGGAGCCGCAGCCACTCCCCGGCCTCCTCGTCGGCCCAGCGGCGCACGTGCTCGGGCCACCCGTCGCCACCGCCGGCACCGACGTCGAGGCAGCGGCGGCCCTCGTCGTCGTGGAAGAGCGGTCGGGTCGGCTTGGGGACGAACCGGTCGCCGAGGGCAGGGAGGTAGACGACGGGGTACTCCAGTCCCTTGCTGGCATGGATGGTGACCAGCTGGACCGCCGCCGCGTCGGAGTCGAGCCGACGGGTGCGCTCGAGCCCGCGCCCGGCCCGGCCCTCGGCCACCTGCCCCCGCAGCCACGCGAGCAGCGAGACGACGCCGAGGTGCTCGGTGGTGGCGACCTCGTGCAGGGCCTCGCCGATGTGGCGCAGGTCGGTCAGCGACCGCTCGCCCCCGACCTCACGGAGCACCCGGGCCGGCAGGCCGGCCGCCGAGGAGGCCTCGAGCACAGCGGCGATGCCGCGGCGGGGCACCACCTCGACCCACTCGCGCAGCACCTCGCCGACCTCCTCGGTGAGCGCGTCACCACGCTCGTCGAGGTCGCGGGCGGTGTGGGGGAAGAAGCAGGTCAGCGCCGCGGCACGCACCCGGGGCGCGCGGTGCGGCTGCTCGAGGGCCTCGAGCAGGCTCAGCCACTCCAGCGCCGCCGGGGTGGCGAAGACGCTGCCCCCGCCCGCGATGACGGCGGGGACACCGACCGCGTGCAGCTCACGCTGGGACGCGGCGAGGTCGGCGTGGCGATAGCAGATGACCGCGACGTCACGCGGCTCCAGCGCACGCCCGTCGAAGGTGGCACCGGACGCCAGGAGACGGCGTACGTCGAGAGCGAGGTCGCGGGCGACGTGCGGGCGCACGTCGGCGACCCCCAGCGACGCCCCGGGCGACCGGCCGAAGGTGTCGCGCCGCACCACCCGCAGCCGGAACGGGGCAGCCACGGGGGTGCCGACCAGCCGCGGCTCCTGGTGGTGCGCCGTCACCGGTCGTACGACGATGCGCTGGTCGCCGAGCTCGGCTCCCACCAGGAGCTCCTGGAGGCCCGCGAGCAGGCCGGCGTCGCTGCGCCGGTTGGTGCCGAGGGTCTGCTGCGTCGTCGCGGTCTCGGCGGCCGCGAGGTAGGTCGTGACGTCGCCGCCGCGGAAGGCGTAGATGGCCTGCTTGGGGTCGCCGATGAGGACCATCGTGGCGACGCCGCTGAAGGCACGGTCGAGGACCTTCCACTGGACGGGGTCGGTGTCCTGGAACTCGTCGACCAGCACGATCCGCCACCGGGCCCGCATGCGCACCCGGGCGGGCGAGTCCTCGGGCTCGAGCGCGTCGGCGAGCTGGCTGAGCAGGTCGTCGTAGGAGAGGATCCCGAGCCTGCGCTTGCGCAGCTCGAGTTCCTCGCGGACCTTGAGCGCGAAGCCCACCCGGCGACCGGCGGGGGTCGTGCGGTCGGCGTCGACCGGCTCGAGCCAGGCCTGCGGGTCGCGCACGACCGCGCGGGCGATCTCGAGGGCCTCGGCGTGGCTGAAGACGGGGCCGCCGGGCGCGAAGGCGAAGGCGCGGAGGTAGAGGTCGTCGACGACCTCGGACACCAGGTCGTCGAGGTCCTCGACCAGGCGTGCCCGGGCGTCGGTGTCGCCGGCCACGCCCAGCGAGCTCAGCACCAGCGAGCAGAACTGGTGGGTCGTGGCGATCGTGGCCGCATCGAAGCCGACCAGGGCCTCGACGACCCGCCGGTGGCGCAGCACCCGCTGCTCCTCGTCGCCGGCGACCAGCAGGGTCAGCAACGAGGACTCCGCGACGTCGACCGCGGGGTCGCCGTCGAGCGCCCGCTCCGCCTCGACCAGCTGGGCGCGCACGCGCTCGCGCAGCTCCTGGCTGGCGGCACGGCCGAAGGTGACCACCAGCATCTCGTCGAGCCCGACGACGCCCTCGGCGACGTAGCGGGTCACGAGGGCGGCGATGGTCCACGTCTTGCCGGTGCCGGCGCTGGCCTCGAGCAGGGTGGTGCCGACGCCGGGCAGCGGCGCGGTGATGTCGAAGGTGGGCAGGTCGCTCGTCACAGGCCATTCCTCATAGGGCTGCCACCCTCTCGCCGCCGGTGAGCAGCGGCTCCCACACCTGCCACGCGTGGGTCGCGAGGCCGGCGTCGAGGAGCACCTCGACGGGCTGGTCGGGGCCGAAGGCGCGGACGTGGTGGTCGTCGGCGTCCTCGCCCTCGATCCCGAAGGCGTTGTGCGGGTCGGTCGTCCACGCCCGGCGGGCCAGCTCGACGGGAGAGACGTCGTCGCCCATCAGCGAGCGGGCCTGGCCCTCCGCCCAGGCGGCCGCCGTCTGGATCGGCAGCGGCAGCGGCCTGCGCAGGCCGAGGTCGCGCAGCTCCACGAGGGTGCGCAGGTGGTCGACGGCACGGTGGTCGAGCGGCCCCGCGAGGGCGCGCCGCGGCCCCGCGCGCTCGCGACCGACCGCGTGGGCCGTCCAGCTGGAGTCGGGCCGGCCCGCGCTCAGCGCGAGGAGGTCGATCCAGGAGTGCAGCCGCTGGCGGGGCTTGAGCCGGGAGTAGCCCAGGGAGACCAGCTTGGCGCCGTAGAGGCCGGAGACCGTGCCGGACAGCCGGCGCCCGCCGCCGAGGTCGACGTCGACGTCCACCGACCGCGCCTCGCCGACCCGCAGGTCGGCGGTGCGGTCGAAGAGCTTCTGCGACTCCGCGACGACCTTCGCCAGCGCGCCCGAGCCGAGCCCACCGGGCGGCAGGGTGCCGCGCAGCTGCTCGGCCGTCATCACCGCGGTCGGGTCCTGACCGGCGAGGACCTCGCGGAGCAGGTGGTCACCGACCTGCCAGGCCTCGAGGTTGTCGAGCTCCACGGGGATCGCGTCGCGCAGCTCGTCGGGCGACAGCGGCACCGACACCTCGAGCCGCTGACGGAGGAAGGCGCGCACGGGGTGGGTGAAGAACGCCTTGAGGTCGGCGAGCGAGACGTCCTCGGTCGGTCGCTCGGGCAAGGGCCCGTCGAGCAGCGGTGGCCGGGGGGTCCGGGGGCCGACCATCGCGCGCGCGCCGGCCAGCGCGGCCCGGTCGAAGCTGAAGGGCCGACCGGGGTCGCCGGGCACCAGCCGCCCGGGCTGGAGGTTGCGCGGGTCGTGGGGCTGGAGCGGGTGCTCGACCAGCACGGTCCCGCGCACGGGCACGGCCGCCGTGCGGTCGGCGGCGTCGAGCACCTCCCCCAGCGGCACGGCGGGCGGACGTGCAGCGCCGGAGTGTTCGTTGGCGCCGGTGTAGGTCACCACGACCGTCTCGGTCGCGGCGAGCAACGCGTCGAGCAGCAGCTGGCGGTCCTCGCTGCGAGCGTCGCGCTCACCGGTCAGGGGACGTCGGGCGAGGACGTCGTCGCCGTCCTCGACGCTGGCACGGGGGAAGACCCCGTCGTCGAGGCCCACCAGGCACACCACGCGGTGCGGCACCGAGCGCATCGGGACCATGGTGCAGACCGTGAGGGTGCCGGTGCGGAAGTTGGCCCGGGTGGGGCGCCCCCCCAGCCGGGAGGCCAGCAGGGCCCGCACGTCGGCGAGCCGGAGCAGCACCTCGGGGGCCTCGTGGCCCGAGAGCGCCGCTCGGGTGAGCTCGCGCTCGAGCTGGGGCACCTGCCAGGCGTCGTCGGGGGCGACATCGGTCAGCCCGAGCACGCCGGCGGTGAGCGCCTGCATCCAGGAGTCGACACCGCTGGCCTCCTCGAGCGCCACGACGCAGGCGCCGAGCCGGTCGACCAGCTCGGCGAGCCGCCCCACCAGGTCGACGTCGTTGCTGCCGACGTCGTCGACCGGCAGGCCGCGCCCGACGTGGCGGTGGTCGTCGCCGCTCATCGCGACGCCCAGCAGCATCCGGTCGAGACCGGCGCGCCAGGTGTTGTGCTCGAAGCCCTGCATCTCGAAACGACCTCGCTGGGCGGCGTCGAGCCCCCAGCGGATGCCGGCCTCGCCGACCCAGCGGGTGACCCGGTCGAGGTCGTCGTCGGTGAAGCCGAAGCGCAGCCGCACCGCCGGGGTGCTTGCGAGGTCGAGGACCTGGGACGCGGTGAGTCGCCCGGACGCGAGCTCGACCAGGCCTGCCGCGACGGCGAGCAGCGGGTTGGTGCTGGTGAGGGCCCGGTCGGCCAGGCGCACCCGCAGCCGGTGGGCCGGGTGGCCGCCACCGGCCGCCTGGTCGACCACGTCGGCGAGGCCGAAGCCCGCGGAGAAGAGCGGCGCGTAGGTCTCGATGTCGGGACACATCACGAGGATGTCGCGCGGCTCGAGCGTCGGGTCGTCGGCGAGCAGCCCGACGAGCACCTCGCGCAGGACGTCGACCTGGCGGGCGGCGCCGTGGCAGGCGTGGACCTGGAGGCTGCGGTCCGAGGCGACGGGCAGCCGCACCTCACGGGCCTGGGGCGTCGGCGCAGCGTTGGCCCGGAGGTCGTGCTGGAGCCAGCCCAGCAGGGTCGAGGGCTCCTCGATCGGCACCCCCACCGGCTCGTCGACGGAGGCGACCAGCGCCAGGGTGCGGCGCAGCTCGCGGGCGTCGCGGCCCAGCGAGGCCAGGAGCGGGTGGCCCACGACAGCGGCCGACTCGTCGTCGGCCCGGGCGACCACGCCACCGACGCCGACCCCTCCCTCGACCCCTCCCTCGACCCCTCCCTCGACCAGGGCGTCCCAGAGCGCCGGCGAGGGCTGCGGCAGCCAGAGGTGCACCTCGCGCGAGGTCGCCAGCGCGCCGAGGAGGGCGACCTCGGTCGCGGGCAGCCGGGTGTGTCCGAAGAGGGAGAGCCGGTCAGGCAGGTCGAGCCCGACACCCCCGGACCGCAGCAGGTCCAGTGCCCGGTCGTGTCGCACGTCGGGAGGCTCCGCGTCGACCCGCTCCAGCAGCCGCTGCCACAGCACCGCCTGCCACTCCAGGTCGGGCGCCAGCACACCCCCGGCCCCGTCGGTCAGGTGCCCGTGGCGCCAGTCGGTGACCAGCTGGGGCCGCTGGACGGCGTAGGACGAGAAGAGGCCAGCCAGCCGCCGCGCGACGGAGAAGCGTCGGTCGCGCCGCAGCCCTCCCTCCTCGCCGTCGCGGCCGTGGCCGAGGTGGGCGGCGAGCGTGGCCGCCCAGGGCTCGTCGAGGCTCGCGTCGATCGTGGCGAGCAGCGGCCAGACCAGGCGGTCGGCGTCCCAGACGTCCTCGCGCCCGCGGTCGAGCAGCACGGAGACCAGCGACCGCGGGTTGAGGAAGCGCACCCCCGCGCAGACCCCGTCGGCGCCGCCCCCGCCGACCCCGAGCCGGTGCGAGAGCCGCTGGGTGAGCCACCGCTCGACGCCCTTGGCGGGGACCACCACCAGCTCCTGGGCGAAGGGGTCCTCGAGCGGAGTCGCGAGCAGGTCGCCGAGCGCGGCGGCGAGCTGGTCGGTGCGCGAGGCGCGGTGCAGGTGCAGGCTCATCGCGGCCGACCCTAGACGGCGCCGCCGACGACGGCACCGAGGGTGACGGTCAGTCGTCGCCCCGATGGGCGTCGGCGTCGGCCCGCTCGCGCTCCTCCTCGAGCTCGGCGACGGCGTCGGGGTCGCCATGGAAGCGGCGGTAGCTGTAGACCACCAGCACGAGGGCGATGAAGCCCGACGCGATCTGCGTGACCGCGGTCGCGATGCCGCCGGGCAGCCACCACGCGTCGCTCACCGGCCACCAGCCGGGGACCGGCGGGCTCCAGATCCACACGGCACCCGCGACGAAGAGCAGCAGGGCGCCAACGACCGACGCCACGACGCGCGGGACGGTCTCGACGCTCTCGGCCGCGCCCTTGAGCGCGCGGAACTTGATGGGCGCGAGGCGCCGCTCGGCCCACTCGTACTGCTGCGACAGGATGGCGAGGCCACCGAAGACCATCAGCAGCCCGGGTCCGGGCAGGATCAGCGCCGCGATGCCGGCGACGACCAGCACCCAACCGACGACCTCGAGCGCGACTCTCTTCGCGGCACCCTTCATGCCATGACTCTGGCAGACCGGCACAAGGCGCGCGCGCGGACGCGCTCTCAGGTGCCGGCGTACGTCGCGAGGTAGGCGCGCCCCTCGTCGCCGAGGCGCCCGTGCGCCTCGGCGACCTTGGCCCACCGGATCGTCATCCGCATGAACCGCAGCGGGTTGTAGACGTCCTCCTCGCGACTGAAGAGCCCGTCGCCGGCGTAGGTCATGATCGTGAGGTTGGAGGCCTCGTGCAGCGACCCGTCGCCGGGGTCCGGCATCAGGTTGCGGACCTCGCAGACCAGCCGTGACGTTGCCTCGTCGACGACCTGCCAGGCCAGCGGGAACGACGTCATCGCCCCGCCCGGGAAGGACGTCATGGTGGCCACCGACCACTCGCGGATCGCGTCGCGGCCGCGGAAGGTGCCGAAGGCGTGCTCGACGTAGTCGGCGTCCTCGGTGAAGTTGAGGGCGAAGTCGTCCCAGTCGCCGGTGCGGGCGTGCTCCTGGACGCGCGCGTGCATGGCGGCGTAGGCCTCGGTGATCTCCTCAGCACGGAAAACGGGATCTGTCACGGGGCCTAAGGTCCCATCCTCGGTGACCGATGTCACGAGAAGCACCCCGCCGGGCACCCGAGCGGGGTTACGTTTCGTCCGCTCGGAACTCTCCATCCGAGCAACCGAGGGAGGGAAACCCGGATATGACCAAGTTGTGGAAGCTGGCGCTTGCGACGTTCGTCGCCATCGCGCTGGTGGCCGGATTCACCGGCACGAGCGCCACCGCGGCACCCGTGCGTGCGGCGGCCGGCCAAGGCGCCGAGCGGGCCAACGAGTGCGGCCAGCAGCAGGCGCGCGTGGCCCAGACCCAGCGCAACGCGAAGATCAAGCGAGCCCAGCTCGCCAAGGCGGCCAAGGTCCTCAAGCAGGCCAACAGGCGCCTGGTGAAGGCCAAGAAGTCCGGCCAGAGGGCGCTGATCAAGAACGCCAAGAAGGGCGTCAAGCGCGCCAAGGCCACCAAGGCCGTCAAGACGCGCAACCTGAAGAAGGCCCGCAACCTGGTCGCCGTGGCTGCCCAGCAGCTGCGTGCCTGCCAGCAGGCCGGTGGCGGTGGCGGCACGGCCGGCCCGCTCCAGCCCGTCTGCGACGCCGGTCTGCCCCAGGCCGTCTGCGACGCGGTGGACAGCCTCCCGCTGCCCGGCGGCGTCCCCGGCGCCTCCAGCCCGATCCAGACCCTCTGCGACGCGGGTCTGCCCCAGGCGATCTGCGACGCGGCCACCAACCTTCCGGTGCCCGGTGCCGACAACCCGATCCAGGCCCTCTGCGACGCCGGTCTGCCCCAGGGCATCTGCGACCTCGCCGGTGGCAGCGTCGGTCTCGACACCCTGCCGATCCCCGGCGGCCTGCCGGGCATCCCGGACTTCCCGGCGTTCCCGGGCATCCCGGACGTCCCGGGCCTGGACACGCTGCTGGCCCTGCTCTCGCCGCTGACCAACCAGCTCCCGCTGGGCACGGTCTGCGACACGCTCGACATCCCGGTCGTCTGCGACCTCGTCGGCTGAGCAGTTCCCAGCGCCGCAGCAACGCACACCGCGCCGTCACCCTGCTGGGTGGCGGCGCGGTGTCGTTGACGATCAGCTGACGTGGTGGACCTCCTGGCGGCCGTAGACCGGGGTGTCGATCCCGACGCTGGGCACGCCGAGCTGGCGGAGCCTGGCGCCAAGCGCGATGCCGCCCTGACCCCCGCCGATGACCAGCACCTCCGGCTGGGTCGTCGAGCCGAGCGACACGGCCTCCTCCTGCTGCTTCTCCAGCCACGTCGTGCGGTGCTTGTCGGCGCCGTGCTGGGCGCCCATCGGACGGTGGGTGCCGCGCAGCGCCTCCTCGAACGACGCGAGCCAGGCATCGGTGCGGGTCTGCGGGGACGTGGTGGTCGGGGGATCGACGGTCTGGGTCATGGGAGCCAGACCACACCGCCACCGCCCGCCCGCACCAGGGTTGCAGGCTGTTGCAGCCCTCAGGCGTCGACGGTCTCGCGCTCGGCCTCGGCGCGCTTGGCGGCGATCAGCGAGGTCGTGGTCGTGACGACGAGGATGCCGACGATGACGCCCAGCGAGGCCAGCGTGGGGATCTCGGGGACCGAGGCCCAGGTCATGTGGCCCCAGTGCAGGGCGAGCTTGACGCCGATGAATCCCAGGATCGCGGCCAGACCGTAGCTGAGGTGGACGAGCTTGGCCAGGGCGCCTTGGAGCACGAAGTAGAGGGCGCGCAGGCCCAGCAGGGCGAAGGCGTTGGTGGCGAAGACGAGGTAGGGGTCGCCGGTGATGCCGTAGACCGCGGGGACCGAGTCGATGGCGAAGACCAGGTCGGTCGCGAAGACGGCCGCGACGACGAGGGCGAGCGGGGTGAGCGCACGCCTGCCGTTCTGCATCACGGTCATGCGCGGGCCGTCGTACTCCTCGGTGACGGGCATCAGCTTGCGGGCGAGCTTGACCACGCGCATCTCGGAGATGTCGACGTCGTGCTCCTGGCCGCGCAGCGCGTCGCGGAGCAGCTTGACGCCGGTGGCGAGCAGGATCAGGCCGAAGACCAGGAAGACCCAGTCGAAGGCCCCGAGGGCGGCGGCGCCCAGGGCGATGAAGATGCCACGCAGCACCAGCGCGCCGATGATGCCGTAGAGCAGCACCCGCTGCTGGAGCGCCGCCGGGACGGCGAAGGCCGCCAGCAGCAGCATGAAGACGAAGAGGTTGTCGACGCTGAGCGTCTTCTCGACCAGGTAACCGGTGTAGTACTCCACCCCGCGCTCACTGCCGTGCTGCGACCAGATGTAGCCGCCGAAGGCGAGCGGAAGGGCGATGTAGAACGCCGACCAGCCGACGGCCTCGCGCATCGAGACCTCGTGGGGCTTGCGCGTGGCGATGAAGTCGACGACGAGCAGTGCGATGACCGCGCCGATGGTGACCGCCCACAGGGTGGGGGTGCCGATGGTGTCGAGCATGAAGGTTTCTCCTCAGACATGGTGGTGCGCCTGAGGTCTCCCCCACCGCCCGAGCCGGGCGGCGACCACCCGGGACGCCCGTGGGGGCGCCGTACTGACCGGGTGGTGCTGAGCGGGGTACTCCCCTCGCGGACAAGTTTAGGACATGTCACCAACAGTGCGCCAACCCTGGGCGTGACACAGTGACCGGGCTCACAGGAGGGCCCATGCCAGTTGACCTGTCGCGTCGCGCGCGGGAGCTCCGGCGCATCCACGACGCGGTGATCGGCGGCAGCCGGCCACCCTCCCGCTCCCCCACATCGAGCTGGTGCGCCGACGCCGAGCCTCGCCACTGGCGCCGGTCGTCGACGAGCTGCGGCGGGTGCTGACCAGCGTGGCCGACGCGTCCCAGTTCCTCATGGTGGTGTGCGACGCCGACGGCGTGATCCTGTGGCGCGAGGGCGCCGCCCGGGTCCGGGTGCGCGCCGACGACCTCGGGTTCTCCGAGGGGGCGACGTGGACCGAGCGCGTCGTCGGCACCAACGCGATCGGCACCGCGCTCGCCGAGGCGGCCCCGGTCCAGCTGTTCTCGGCGGAGCACTACGAGCAGAAGCAGCACCCCTGGTACTGCACCGCGGCCCCGCTGCACGACCCCCGCACCGGAGAGCTCCTCGGGGTCGTCGACGTCAGCGGACCGGCCCTCACGCTGCACCCGGCGATCGGCGCGCTGATCGAGAGCGCCGTACGCCTGGCGGAGTCGCGCGGCGCGACCGGATCGAGGTGCCGGTCGCGCATCGGGCCCTGGCCATCCCCGGACTGGGCCTGTGCCTGCCCGAGCGGATCGGTGACGGCTGGCTCGTGCGCCCCACCGAGCTCGACCACACGATCACCGCCCGGCTCGACCTCACCGGCTCCCCGGGCAACCCGGTGCTCGAGGTCCGCTCGGACCACGAGCCCTGGCGCACCGCCCTCACTCCGCGCCACGCGGACCTGCTGGCGCGCCTCGGCGACGTCGGTCGCGTGGGCCTGACGGCCGAGCAGCTCAGCGTCGCGATCTACGGCGACCCCGCCCACGCGGTGACCGTGCGCGCCGAGATCTCACGGCTGCGACGGGTGGTCGGCGCGCTCGTGTCGACGAACCCCTACCGCCTGGCCGACGGTGTGCAGCTCATGGTGCTGCGCCCGCCCGCGCAGGTCTGATCTCCCGAAGTTGGACGATCGAGTCGATCCGGTGCATAATCTCTAGTAATTCACTACATCATTTACTTCCACTCGACTTAGTCGGGCCCGGTGCAGGGTCCGAACGGCCGAAAGGTGCACCACATGCGCAAGCTCCTCGTCCTCGGCGTCGTCGGCTTCCTGGCCCAGCTCATCGACGGCTCGCTCGGCATGGCCTACGGCGTCACGTCCTCGACGCTGCTCCTGGCCGCCGGGCTCGCCCCCGCCGCCGCCTCCGCCGCGGTGCACTTCTCCGAGATCGGCACCTCGCTGGTCTCCGGCTTCTCCCACCACAAGCTCGGCAACGTCGACTGGCGCACCGTGTCGATCCTGGCGATCCCCGGCTTCGTCGGCGCCTTCGCCGGCGCGACGTTCCTCGCCAGCCTCGACGGTGACGCCGCCAAGCCGTGGGTGGCCGGCATCCTGCTGACGCTGGGCGTCTACGTGATCTGGCGCTTCCTGGTGCTGGGCGGTCGTCGGCCCACCTTCAAGAGCCGTCCCTCGGCGCGCATGCTGGCCCCGATGGGCCTCGTCGGCGGCGCGCTCGACGCGATCGGTGGCGGCGGCTGGGGCCCCGTGGGCACGACCACCCTGCTCTCCTCGGGTCGACTCGAGCCGCGCAAGGTCATCGGCTCGATCGACACCTCGGAGTTCGTGGTCGCCGTCGGAGGCTCCCTCGGCTTCCTCTTCGCCCTCAGCTCCTCGGAGATCCCGTGGGGCTACGCGCTCGCGCTGCTCTGCGGCGGTGTCGTGGCCGCTCCGATCGCCGCCTGGCTGGTCAAGAAGCTCGCCGCCCGGGTGCTCGGCGTCGCGGCCGGCGGCCTGATCGTCGTCACCAACTCCAAGACCATCGCCGAGACCCTCGGCGCCACGGGCTGGACCGTCGGGGGCGTCGTCGCCACGCTGGCCGCGCTGTGGATCACCGGCATCGTGTGGGCCGTGCGCCAGGAGCGCCGCTCCCGCGAGGTCGCCGAGCTCGAGGCGTCGTACGCGGGGGCGTAGGTCTCAACAGAACAAGATCAGCACGCAGCCGTCGCCACCGTCCACCGGCGTCGCCGCGGGGGTGATGTCACGGACGCTGGGCGCGAAGAACCGACCCAGCGTGCCGGAGCGGGTGGCACTGATGTGGAAGTCGTCGTAGAACGTGAAGATCCCGTCGATCTTGCCGCGACAGGTCTTCTTCGAGCACAACGCATCGTTGACCTCGATGTAGCGGGGGGAGCCGGCGAGCGGTTTCATCACGTTGCGCAGGTAGTTCTTGTTGGCCGCGGCCTTGGGCACGGCGCGGGTGCGCGGCAGGGAGCACACGAAGGGGTGGCGACCCTGCTTGCAGGTGGCCTGCTCCGGCACGGTCAGCGTCTGCCCCACGACGTCGACGTCGACGCGGGCCTCGCCCAGGGTGCGGAAGAGGCGGGGGGTGTCGGTCTTGACGTCGTTGGCGATGCGCGCACGGTAGCTGTCGTCGGGCTTGGACCCCTTGCGGATCTCCTCGAGGTAGTAGTGCCAGGCGCCGCCGAGGATCACCTTCACGGGCGCGACCTGCTGCTGCTCCTGCACGAAGCGCAGCGCCATGTCGTTGTTGAGGTCGCAGTCGGAGGCCTTGGCGCGCTTGGCGCGGGTGTTGATGGCGGCGTCCAGCGGCGCGCAGCCGCCGAGGACGTAGGCGACGAAGTTGATGTCGCGGTCGCCGAGCGCCGCCTGGATCGCGGGGATCATCTCCCAGGCGTGCGAGTCACCCCAGAGCACCAGCGTGGGTCGGGAGCCGTCGTAGGCGTTCATCTCGCACCGCGTGGGGGTCTGCGGGATGAGGTCCTTGCGAGCCACGCACCTGCTCGGCATCGACGGGTAGTCGGTGCGGGGGTTCTTGGCCCTCTCAGGGGAGGCGCTGGCACTGGTGGGCCCCGCCATCGTCAGCTCCGTCACCGTGAGGCCGACGAGGGCGACAGCGAGGACGAGCAGTGCACGGATCAGGCGGGTCATGCCACCTCAACGAGCGTCTAGCCGATCCGTTCCGCATAGGTCGTGGCTGCGGTGTAGACCATGTCCACGTAGACCTGCGCGTGGTTGTAGGAGTAGATGCTGCCGGCCCAGCCGGAGCCGGTGGTGAGGTCCTGTCCGCCGGCGCACAGGTAGCGCGCAGCGGCCCATGCCGCGTCGTCGATGTCGTTGGGGTCGGCCATGTCGTCACCGTCGCCGTCGGAGGCCCACATCTCCCACGTGGAGGGGATGAACTGCATCGGACCCACGGCGTGGTCCCACTCCGGGTCCCCGTGCCAGGACGTCGACTCCGGGGTCGCGCGGATCGCTGCGACGGGCCCGACCCCGTCGAGCGCGGGACCGAGGACGCGTCTGGAGGAGGTGCCGTCCTCACGCAGGCTGCGACCACCGATCGTGCCGTGCTGCGACTCCACCCACCCGATGCCGGCCAGCGTGGTCCAGCCCAGTCCGCACGACTCGGGCGCCCGCAGGGTGGCGCGCGCGTAGGCCAGCAGCGCCGGACCCGGGATGCCCGTGCGCGCCGCGGTGTCGCCGACCCACGCGGGATCCACGACCGAGGCGCTGCTGACGGGAGCAGCCGCCGCGGTGGCCGGCGGCGGAGCGGTCGGCGGCGCCGACGTCGGGGTCAGGTCGAGGATCTCCTGGCGCGGGTAGAGCATCTGCTGGAGCAGGAAGACCACGGCCGAGACCGCCACGAGGGCGAGCACGAACGACGCGGCACTGCGGAAGGGGCGGCGCATCAGGGGAGCATCACAGCAGGCTGTCGACCGTCGGCTTGAAGTAGTTCTTCAGGGAACGCGCCATGGTCGCACTGAGGTGGTCGTCGTCAAAATAGGCGATCGTGTCGTCGATCTCGGCGCGGCAGTAGACGTCGTCGCAGATCGTCTTGTTGACGTCGATCAGGCGCGGTCTCCCGGCCAGGCGACCCATCTGCCCGGCGAGCCAGATGCGCGTCGAGGCCTCGCTGCGGCTGATCTCGGCGGCGACCGAGTCGCAGGAGTAGGGCCGGGGGCCCGACAGGCACAGCGGTGCGCTGCGCGGCAGCTCGGCGGTCGGGGCGATGACGTCCACGGGCACGCCCAGGCGGCCGAGCGTCTGGAAGACCCGTGGGGTGCCCTTCTCGAAGTAGGGCTGGATGGTGTCGAGGTAGCGCGGCTGGCCCAGCTCGGTGGCGCGCCTGGTCATCAGTGAGCCCGACTCGACCCCGCGGTAGATCTCCCAGCTGGCGCCGAGCACGACGCGCACCGTCCGGCCGCGATCGACGAGGTCGCGGACGTAGTCCAGGGCCAGCTCGTTGTTGACCACGCAGTCGAGGGGCCGCTTGCGGGCCGTGGCCGACCGATCCGGGTCCATCGGCGGGCACGAGCCCATGACGAAGGCGACCAGGTTGACGTCGCGGTTGGCGATCGCGGCCCGCGCGGCCGGGATCATCATCCAGGCGTGGGAGTCGCCCCAGAGCACGATGGTGGGGCGGTCCGCGTCGAACGCCGTGAGGTTGCAGGCCCCGGGCCGCTGGGGGATGAGGTCCTCACGCTTGACGCACACCGGCGGCATCAGCGGGTAGTCGTCGAGCTGGGCCTGCACCTGGGTCCACTTGTCCGAGGTGGCCTGGTCGCGCGCCACGGCGAGCGCACCGCCGCCGAGGGCCGCGACCGTCGCCATGGCGGTGACCCCGACGAGGATCGCGTTGCGCGGCTTGAAGCTGATCGACGGCGCCGCACCGCCACCGCGGGCGTAGAAGACGCCCTCGATGTAGCGATAGCTGAGCAGGGCGATGCCCAGCGCCAGCAGCACCAGCCCGATGCGGATGGCCAGCGGCGGCGGGGCCAGGTTGACCGACTCGCCGATGACCAGCAGCGGCCAGTGCCAGAGGTACCAGCCGTAGGAGACCAGGCCGAGGCCCACGAACAGAGGGAACTTCAGCACCTTCGTGGCCAGGGTGTCCGAGCCGCAGCCGGCCCACACCAACGCGATCGCCGCAGCGCAGGGCACGAGCGCGGTGGTGTTGGGGTAGCCGACCGTGGAGAGCGGGAAGATCACGGCGTAGACGACGATCGCGAGCCCGACGACGCCGAGGATCTCGCGGATCCAGCGCGGCAGGCTCACCTTGGCCACGACCAGCGAGAGCGCGACCCCGAGCAGGAACTCGTAGGCCCGCGACATCGGCAGGTAGTAGGCGGCCTCGGGGCTGGACTCCGCCCAGGCGACCGCGAGGTAGACCGAGCCGGCGGTGAGGCCGAGGCAGGCGACCAGCAGGATCCGGCGTACGTCGAAGCGCAGCAGGCGGGAGATCGCCACCGCCAGGATCAGCAGGATCGGGAGGACCAGGTAGAACTGCTCCTCCACCGAGAGCGACCAGGTGTGCAGCAGCACCCCGGTGCCGGGCTGGTGGGCGAAGTACTCGACCTCGCCGGAGATCTGCCAGAAGAAGATGTTGGACACGAAGCCGGCAGCGGCGGCCACCGAGCGGGCGGTCTCCTGCTGCGCACCGACCGGGGTGAGCAGGAAGTAGCTCAGGATCAGCACACCGAGGAGCATGGTGATCTTGGCGGGGATCAGCCTCCGGGCGCGACGGGCGTAGAACGCGCCCCACTTGATGGTGCCGCTGCGGTCGTACTCGTTGAGCAGCAGGTTGGCGATGACGAACCCCGACAGCACGAAGAACAGGTCGAGCCCGATGAAGGTGCCCTCGAAGCCGGGCACGTTGGCGTGGTAGCCCATGACGCCGATCGCCGCGGCGCCGCGGATCCCGTCGATGTCGGGGCGGTAGTTCAGCCGGGTGCGCTTCGGAGCGTCGACGGCTTCAGCCGTCGCCTGACTCACCTGTTGCTCCCCATGGCGCTCACCCGCAAAGTATGCGATGTCGCGCCTAGTCGCGGGCGGGAAAGCCGGGATGCGGTCACGCGACGGGGACCCTGGCCTTAGGGTCCGAGCATGCCGCAGCGCGACGATCCCGGGGCACGGCGGCGCAACCCCTTCGGTTCGCGCCTCCTCGGCGCGGTGGACCAGTCCGCCCGTGCGCTGCGGATCCGGGTCCAGGTCCTGCTCACGCTGCTGCTCGTCACGACCAACCTGATCGGCGCCGGGTTGGTCTTCCTCATCTCCTCCTTCATGGTGCCCGCGCCCCGGCCGAGCGCCGCCACGGTCGTCGCCCTGGCCATCGCCGTGCCGGTCTACGTCGCGGTCGCCGTGGTCGTCGGCGCCTCGGTCGGTACGGCGACCACGCTGCGGGCCCTGCGTTGGGCGACCTCGGGCCGCTCGCCCGACGACGGGGACCGTCGTACGGCTCTGCGGGTGCCGTTGCGACTCACCCAGATGCAGGCGCTGCTGTGGCTCGGGGCGACGGTGCTGTTCACCCTGCTCGCCGTGCTCATCCAGCCGGGCCGCGCTACGGCGACCGGTCTGACCGTCGGGATCGCCGGGCTGATCGTGTCGGGGGTGGCCTACCTGCTCTCGGAGTTCGCCCTGCGGCCGATCTCGGCGCGCGCGCTGGCCGACGAACGAGTCAGCACACGCCCCCGCGGAGCCGGCGTGGGGGCGCGGGTGGTGATCTTCTGGATACTGGGCACGGCGACCCCGGTGACGGGACTGGCGATCGCGGCCATCCTCGCGCTCGTCGACGACCAGACCTCGCTCGAGCGCCTGGCGGTCATCACGCTGGTGCTCTGCGCGGTGGTGCTGAGCTTCGGCCTGCTCATCACGATCCTCAACGCCCGGTCGGTCGTCGCACCGATCCTGTCGGTGCGCGACGCGCTCCTGGACGTCGAGCGGGGCCGCTTCGACCGCGAGGTCGTGGTCTACGACGGCACCGAGCTCGGCATGCTCCAGAGCGGCTTCAACCAGATGGTTCAGGGGCTGCGCGAGCGAGAGCACATCCGCGACGTCTTCGGCCGCCACGTCGGTCGGGAGGTGGCGGAGGCTGCCTCCTCGGGCCTGGTCGAGCTCGGCGGCGAGACGCGGGTGGTCTCGGTGGTCTTCGTCGACCTCGTGGGCTCCACGACCTATGCCAGCGAGCACTCGCCCGCCGAGGTGGTCGCGGTGCTGAACCGCTTCTTCGGCGTCGTGGTCGACGAGGTCGACCGGCACCACGGCCTGGTCAACAAGTTCATCGGTGACGCCGTGCTCGCCATCTTCGGCGCTCCGGTCCAGCTGCCCGACCACGCCGGTGCCGCGCTCGCCGCCGCGCGCGCCATGGCCGAGCGGCTGGCGGTCGAGGTCCCCGAGATCGGTGCCGGCGTCGGCGTCGCCACCGGAGAGGTGGTGGCCGGCAACGTCGGGCACCACGAGCGCTTCGAGTACACCGTCATCGGCGACGCGGTGAACTCCGCGTCCCGGCTCACCGACCTGGCCAAGGACGTCGAGGGTCGGCTGCTGGTCTCCTGGGAGAGCGTCGAGTCGGCCGGTGAGGACGAGGCCCGGCGCTGGCGTCGGGAGGGCAGCACGGTCCTGCGCGGGCGCACGGGGCCGACGGACCTCGCCGTACCTGTCTGACAGCTCCTCACCGATTCGTCCTCCACGACGCAGGCCCCGGTGACATGCTGGGCTGCGAGGAGAGCCGCGGGAGCGCGGCCCGGGGGTGGGGGTGTGACTGATGGCGTCCGTGCTGGTCGCTGACGACGACCCCGACATCTGCTTCCTGCTCGAGCTGCACCTGACCAAGTCCGGCCACGACGTCGTCGCGGTGTCCAACGGCGCGCACGCCCTCGCGAGGCACGCGGAGCAGGACTTCGACGTCGCCGTCCTCGACGTGTCGATGCCCGACAAGTCCGGGCTCGACGTCATCCGGGAGGTGCGCGCCGGCACCCGACACCCGGACATGCCGATCGTGCTGCTCACGGCACTCGCCCACCCCAACGACCGCGAGCGCGGGCTGCTGGCCGGGGCCAACGACTACGTGACGAAGCCTTTCAGCCTCAGGGGGCTGGTCGTCCTCGTCGACAGGCTGCTGGCCGAGGCGCAGACCGGCTAGTCGACCCTCACCAGCGGTCGTGCACCGCCGGGCGGATCCGCGCGTCGTAGAGGTCCTGCACCCCGGCGAGGAAGTCCTCGCCGAGCGTCGCCACGTCGCCGGCCGCGGCGTTGGCCCGCGCCTGCTCGGTGTTGCGGGCCCCGGGGATGACGGTGGTGACGCCGGGCTGCTGCCAGATCCAGGCGATCGCGGCCTGGGCGGGTGTGACGCCCTCGGGTGCCTCGGCCGCCACGAGCCGGCCGAAGTCCTGCGCCGCCTGGACGCCGGTCTCGAAGTCGACACCCGAGAACGTCTCGCCGATGTCGAAGGCGCTGCCGTCGCGGTTGTAGGTGCGGTGGTCGTCGGCGGCGAACGTCGTCTCGCGGTCGTAGCGGCCCGAGAGCAGGCCCGAGGCGAGCGGGACCCGGGCGATGATGCCGACGCCGGCGGCCTGAGCGGCCGGCAGCACCTCGTCGAGGGGCTTGAGGCGGAAGGCGTTGACGATGATCTGGACCGACGCGACGTGGGGCCGGGCGATGGCGCTGAGCGCCTGGGCGGCCGTCTCGACGCTGACGCCGTAGGCGGCGATCGAACCGTCCTCGACCAGCGCGTCGAGGGCGTCGTAGGTGCGGTCGTCGTCGATCGTGGCCGACGGCGGGCAGTGCAGCTGCACGAGGTCGACGGTTTCGACGCCGAGGTTGGTGCGCGAGCGGTCGATCCACTGGCGGAAGGTGGCGGCGACATAGCTCTCCGGCACCTGCTCGGCGCGGCGGCCCATCTTGGTCGCGACGGTGAGTCCGGCGTCGGGGTGGGCTGCGAGGAAGCGGCCGAGGACCTTCTCGCTGCGGCCGTCGCCGTAGACGTCGGCGGTGTCGTAGAACGTCACGCCCGCCTCGGCCGAGGCCTCGAGCACGTCGCGGGCGTCGCTCTCCGAGACCTCGCCCCAGTCGGCGCCGAGCTGACAGGTCCCGAGGCCCACGACCGAGATCGGGGATGTCACCAGTGTCCGTTGCTCCATGGGTCCGACCCTAGGAGACGGGTCCTACTCGGCGACTACTCCACGACGGCCATGGTCACGCCGAGGCCGACCATCATCGTGCCGCCGGCGGCGCCGAGGGTGTCGAGGCGCTCGGGGCGTCGGGAGAACCAGTCGCGCGCCCTGCTCGCGGCCAGGGCCCAGACGCTGTCGGAAGCCACCGCGAGGAGGCAGAAGACCACGCCCAGGAGGACGACCTGGACGCCGGTGCTGCCGGCTGACTCGTCGACGAAGTGCGGCAGGAACGCGACGAAGAACACCAGGGTCTTGGGGTTGGTCACCCCGACGATGGCGCCGATCCTCAGCGACCGGGTCGCCTTCGTCCGCACCGCATGGGGGGAGATCGCCCCGCTCTCGAGCCCGACGAGCGCCGCCCGCGCGTCGCGGCGGTGCCGGATCGACTGCACGCCCAGCCACACGACGTACGCCGCACCGGCGAGCTTGAGGATCGTGTAGGCCGTCGCACTGGCGGCCACGACCGCTCCGAGGCCGAGGGCGATCAGGACGATCTGCGCCAGGATGCCGAGCGCGTTGCCGACCACCGAGAGGAGCGCGTCGCGGCGCCCGACGGTCAGGGCGCGCCCGATCGTGAAGAGCAGGCTCGGGCCCGGGACCTGGATGAAGAGGATGCTCGCGACGAGGAAGGCGAGCCAGGCGCTGCCGGTCGGCGAGGGGACGTCCATCTCAGGTGACCCCACCTCAGACGACCGTGGTGGCTGCGCTGCGCGGGACGACCAGGATCTTGGCGTGCTTCTCCGGGTCGCCGAGGGCGGTGAAGGCGGCGTCGACGCCGCCGAGGCCGACGGTGCCGGTCATGAGCGGCGTCGGGTCGACGGTGCCCTCGCCGAGCAGCTGCAGCGCGTCGTGGAACTCGCGGGGCGTGTAGCCCAGCACGAAGCGCAGGTCGATCTCCTTGTTGATGGCGATCGCCGGGCGCAGCTGGTCGGCGCCCATGCAGACCCCCACCACCACGACGCGGGAGTAGATCGGTGCGTCGGTCACGATCTGGTTGATGATGCCGGGCACCCCGACGCACTCGAAGACCACCGGACCCGACGGGTTGGCACCGGCCGCCTCGGCGGCGTGCATGACCTTCGACCAGGGCAGCAGCGGCACCGCACGCAGCTTCTCCATCGTGCCGACGGCGAGCTCGAAGAGACCGGCGGCGGTGATGAAGCGGTCCTCGAAGGACGTGTACGGCGACTCGACGGCCGGGTCCACGACCACGTCGGCGCCCACGACCGTGGCCAGCGCGCGCCGACCGGCGGAGAAGTCGCTGGCGACCACGGTGCGCACTCCGGTGGCCTTGAGCATGGCGATGACGGCGAGGCCGATCGGGCCGCAGCCGATGACGAAGGCGACCTGACGCCTGCCCACCTGCCCCCGTCGTACGGCGTGGAGGGCGACGGCCATCGGCTCGGTCAGCGCGGCGGCGTGGGGGTCGAGGCCGTTGGGGACGGCGAAGGTCAGGGCGTCCTGGACGACGACCTGCTCGGCGTAGGCGCCGGGGGCGAGCGTCGAGAGGCCGGTCGTGTGGACGCCGCCGGCGTTGCGGAGCAGGGGCATGGCGACGACCGGGGTGCCGGGCTTGAAGCGCTGGCGGGTCCGCGGGCCGTGGTCGACGACCTCGCCGCAGAACTCGTGGCCCATCACGACCGACTCGTCGGAGCGCATGAAGGCGTCGTAGCCGGACTCGGCCGCGTCCTGCGCCATGTCGTCGCAGTGGTGTCGCGCGTGGAGGTCGGAGCCACAGATGCCGCAGGCCAGGACGTCGAGCAGCACCTGCCCGCGGGCCGGCTGCGGGTCGGGCACGTCGGCGACGTCGAGGACGCCGTCCTGGCAGGTCACAGCCTTCACCTGCGTGAGGCTACCGGTGCGATGATGTCGAGGTGACCGATCCCGATCCGTCCCGCAATGCGGATCTCGCCGGAATCCTCGGCCGGTTCGGCGGCGCAGTGACCGGGCGGGTGGTCGGCGCCATCGACCCCGACATCGTGCTCGACCAGGTCGACGTCAACGCCCTGCTCGACCGGGTGGACGTCGACCGGCTCCTCGAGCGGGTCGACGTGGACCGACTGCTCGACCGGGTCGACATCGACCGGCTCCTGGAGCGCGCCGACGTCGACGCGCTGGTGCGCCGCTCCGGCGTCCCCGACATCGTCGCCGAGAGCACCGGGCGCTTCGCCGGCACCGCGCTCGACACCGCCCGTCGCCAGCTCCTGGTCATCGACGTCCTCGTCGCCCGTGTCGTCGACTCGCTCCTGCGCCGACGGCGCTCGGCCTGGGGGCAGTCACCCTCGAGGCTCGGGACCACCGAGCCCGTGGTGAGCCGGGACGGTCGGTTGGACGTGACCGGTCGCTACGCCGGGCCCGTGACCCGCCTCGCCGCCGCGGCCGCCGACGTCTGGCTGCTCGCGACCTCCGGCACGCTCGCGCTGGCCGGGCTCGACTTCCTCTCCCGCACGCTCTTCGACACCGCGATCACCGTCGACCTGTCGACCCAGCCGTGGTGGCTGGCGCTGGCCGCGCTCGCTGGTTTCGCCTACGTGTTCCTCAGCCTCGAGGTGGCCGGCCGGACCCCCGGGATGACGCTCGTCGGCCTCCGCGTCGTACGACGTGACGGCGCGCCGCTGGGCGCCTGGGGGTCGCTGGTGCGCACCGTCATGCTGCCAGTGAGCGCGCTGCTCCTGGGCTTGGGCTACCTCCTCGCCGTCGTGCACCCCGACCGCCGCGCGCTCCACGACCTGGTCGCCGGCTCCTCCGTGGTCCACGACTGGACGCCCCGACGCGTCGAGCTGCCGCCCGCCGTGTCGGCCTCGATGCTCGACGGGTCGGGACCGGCTACGGCACGGTGACGGCAGCCGCGATGGCCGGGAGCACCAGGTCGTAGGCCCTGCCCGTGAGGTGCAGCCCGTCGTCGACGAAGGCAGCCGGCCCGAGCGGAGCCAGCAGCCGGTCGGCGCGGACCACGCGGGCACCCGCCGACCCGAAGACCTCGATCGCCACGGCGCGGTAGCTGTCGATCACCTGGTTGGTGCGATCGCCCGGTCCGGTGAGCCGGCGCTCGTCGATACCGGGTGGCGCCACGTAGACCCAGCCGTCGACGTCGATCGAGCGCACCCACTCGCTGAGGAGGGTGCTGAAGTCCGCCAGGGGCACCTGCTTCCACGGCGCCGCGTCGTTGGTGCCGACCGAGACCACGACAATGTCGTCGCTGCGGAGACCGGCGGTGACAGCCTGCACCCCGAGCGCCTGCACCGAGGCACCACCGACCGCGGCGTTGAGGACGTCAGCGCCGATCACGTCGAGCCTGCGGCGGACGCGGGCCAGGTGGCTGTCCCCGAGCAGCACGGTGCGCATGACCCCCACCCTAGGAAGGCTCAGGCGGTGAGCTGGACGTCGACCTGGCGCAGGGGTCGGTAGATCTCGACGGTCATGGCCGTGGTGCGACACGTGCACGCCGGGCTCGCTCCGACCGGCAGGGGTGGGGCGTGGGAGTCGTGGATGTGCCCGGTGGGAGTGGTGATCTCCACGTGATGTCGCGCCGGCCACGCCGAACGGGTGCGGTGGCGCCAGCCGGGTGACTCCTTGGCGTAGTTGCAGGCCTCGCAGAGCCCCTGACCCCCGTCGAGGGTCGTGGCGCCGCCGCGGGCCCGCGGAGTGACGTGGCCGCCGTGACGCACCGGGGCGTCGCACCACGGAGTGCGGCAGGTCTCGCCATCGCGCGCGAAGAGCAGTCGGCGCAGCCGCGAGGTGAACATGACGCCCTTCGAGTCCATCGCGACCAGGGTGCCGTCGTCGGGGTGGGCGAAGAGGCGCCGGATCAGCACGTGGGCGTCCTCGTCGGCGAGGAGCTCGGTGGCGACGCCGTGCGGGATCGGCCCGTGACCGACCAGGTGGGGCGGGGAGGTGTCCTCGGCGCCGAGCAAGGTGGCTGCGTCCATGACGAGCTGGACCTCGACGTTGCGCGCCGTGGACGTGACGGGACGGACCAGCCGCTGCACGAGCTCGTCGGCGAGGACCTGGTCACGGCCGCGATCGTCACCGATCGAACGGCGCAGGTCGGCGTGCTCGCTTAGGGAGTCCCAGACGAGCACGGCGTCCTCGGCCGGGACCTCGGCGCTGATCCGGGCCATCGCATGAGGAAGGGCACGCATCGTGACCCGTCGGCGGGAGCGGGCGCGACGGGACCGCTGGTCGGCCCCGGAGCCGTCGAGCTCGCAGGCCAGGCGGCGTGCGGCGACGGTGAGCTCGCGCTCGCCGAGCGACGGCGTCGAGCCGGCGAGGCCCGCGTCGAGGGCCAGCCGGTCCTCGCGCGGGAGATCGGCGGACTCGCGGGCGATGATCATCGCGCGGCGCTCGTCGATGTCACCTCGCTCCAGCGCGGCCAGGGTCTCGGGGAGGTCGTGGACCAGGGCCAGCGCGAGCGCGAGGTGCTCCCGGCCGTGGTGGGGCGACTCGCGGCGGGCCTGCGCCACCTCGTGGGCCACCCCGCGTCCGCGGCGCGCCGTCGGGACCTTCCGCTCAACGTCGCGGGCGACCCGGCGGGCGTGGAGCTCGGCCGTCAGACGGGCCTTCGCTGCTGCCGCCGCGCTCGTCCGCCGCTCCAGGGCCTCGAGCTGGTCCACCAGACAGCGGTCGTCGGCGGCGAGGGCCGCGTCGACCGGCAGGCCGGAGCGATCGGTGGGTGCGGCCGCGCACCCCACCGCTCCAGCCAGTGCCGAGATATCGAACATACGTTTGATTATATGTCAATTCCCCCTCAGGGTCAACGCTTCAGCTCAACCTGTTGCTGCAACGAACCTCGCGTCGAGGGTTCGTGCTGGAGGCGGCCACTCGCCGCTCCTCCACCGTCAACCGTGCTCCAGCCATGACCGCATGGCCTCTCACCCACCACAGTTGCAACCACCACTTCAGTGCCCCACGTCTCTGCCGGTCCGAGAGCTGTGAGCGTGATACCAAGTCCGTTGAGATGCCGTCACTCGAGGAGACGTCACCATGGGCACACCTGCACGCGGCCGAGGCGAGGGTCGTGGAGAACACGGCCGACGCCACCTTCGCTTTCTTCGTGTGCACCGTCGAGCCGGAGCGGACCGGCGCGCTCGGCGTCGGGGGCCGCGACATCCTCGCCGACGTCTGTGCGGACCGGACACCGCTGGCGGACGACACCGTCCTGGACACCGGCTCGACGCTCTCCCAGCAGCTGGTCCTGCTCGTCACCGCGTCACGACCGGGCGTCGTCCGCACCGACGGCGTCGACTTGACCTACTCCCACGGCCTTCAGCGCGGCACCCAGACCATCGGCACCGACCTGCGCATCAAGACCGGCCCGTAGCCGCCGCCGGGACCAGCTCACCCGCGTGCACCTCGGTGACGCATCCTGTGGCCGTGATGTGATGACCGTCATGAGCACGGACCACCCCCTGGGCATCGACTTCGGCGGCTCCGGCATCAAGGGGGCACCGGTCGACCTCGAGACCGGCGACTTCGCGGCCGAGCGCGAGCGCATCGCGACCCCGCAGCCCTCGACCCCCGCGGCCGTCGCCGAGGTCTTCGCCGAGCTCCTCGGCCGCTTCCCGGACCACACCGGCCCGGTGGGAGTGACCGTCCCCGGCGTCGTACGACGAGGGGTCGTCGGGAGCGCCGCCAACATCGACGACGCCTGGATCGGCGCGGACGCCGACCAGCTGTTCTCCGCCGCCACGGGTCGCGACGTGCACGTGCTCAACGACGCCGATGCAGCGGGGATCGCCGAGGTGCGCTTCGGGGCGGCCCGCAACCAGCGCGGCCTCGTCATCCTCACGACCCTCGGCACGGGCATCGGCTCCGCGCTGGTGCACGACGGCGTCCTGGTCCCCAACTCCGAGCTCGGGCACCTCGAGATCGACAGCCACGTCGCCGAGCACCGCGCAGCCAACAGCGCCCGCGAGAGCGAGGACCTGAGCATGCAGGAGTGGGCCGAGCGGTTGACCACCTACTACCGCGTGCTCGAGCGGCTCTTCTCCCCCGACCTGATCGTCGTCGGCGGCGGGGTCAGCAAGCACGCCGCGACGTTCCTGCCGATGATCGACATCGAGACGCCGATCATCCCGGCCCTGCTGCGCAACAAGGCCGGCATCATCGGCGCCGCGCTCTACGCCCGCGAGGGTCGCTTCTAGCCGCACCCCCGCCGACGCGGTGCATGATGGCGCCATGGCCGAATCCCGCGCAGGCACCGTCGCCCAGCCCCAGGACCTCGTGGACGTCGCACACCTGGTGACGGCGTACTACACCCAGACGCCGGACCCCGAGGACGTCGACCAGCAGGTCGCCTTCGGCACCAGCGGGCACCGCGGCACCAGCCTGAGGACGTCGTTCAACGAGCACCACATCCTGGCGACGACCCAGGCGATCTGCGACTACCGCAAGGAGCAGGGCTACGACGGCCCGCTCTTCATCGGCCGCGACACCCACGGGCTCTCCGAGCCGGCCTGGGCCACGGCGCTGGAGGTCCTCGCCGCCAACGACGTGACGGTCCTCGTCGACGCCGACGACCGTTTCACCCCCACGCCCGCGGTCTCCCACGCGATCCTGCGCGCCAACCTCGGCAAGTCGCTGTCACGCTCGGGGGCGGGCTCGGCCGGGCTGGCCGACGGCATCGTCGTCACCCCCTCGCACAACCCGCCGAGCGACGGCGGCTTCAAGTACAACCCGCCCCACGGCGGCCCCGCCGACTCCGACGCGACCTCGGTGATCGCGGCGCGCGCCAACGCGCTGATCGCGGCCGGCCTCGACGGCGTACGACGTGTCCCCTTCGCCCGTGCCCGGGCCGCGGCGTCCTCCTACGACTTCCTCGGCACCTACGTCGACGACCTCCCGCACGTGGTGGACCTCGACGCGATCCGCGAGGCCGGCGTGCGGATCGGCGCCGACCCGCTGGGCGGGGCGAGCGTGGACTACTGGGCAGCGGTCGCCGAGCGGCACCGCCTCGACCACACCGTCGTCAACCCGCTGGTCGACCCGACGTGGCGCTTCATGACCCTCGACTGGGACGAGAAGATCCGGATGGACTGCTCCTCCCCCAACGCCATGGCGTCGCTGATCGCCCGCAAGGACGCCTTCGACATCGCCACGGGCAACGACGCCGACTCCGACCGCCACGGCATCGTCACCCCCGACGGCGGCCTGATGAACCCCAACCACTTCCTGGCCGTCGCGATCGGCTACCTCTTCGGCGGCGCCCGCCCCGGCTGGCCCGACAGCGCCCGCATCGGCAAGACGCTGGTCTCCTCCTCCATGATCGACCGCGTCGCTGCGTCGCTGGGCAAGCCGATGGTGGAGGTGCCGGTCGGCTTCAAGTGGTTCGTTCCCGGCCTGATCGACGGGTCGTTCGGCTTCGGCGGCGAGGAGTCGGCCGGCGCGTCGTTCCTGCGCACCGACGGCACCACGTGGACGACCGACAAGGACGGGATCATCCTGGCCCTGCTGGCCTCGGAGATCCTGGCGCGCACCGGCCGCACCCCCAGCCAGCACTACACCGACCTGGTCGCCGAGCACGGGGACCCGGCCTACGCCCGCATCGACGCCCCCGCCGACCGCGCCCAGAAGGCCAAGCTGGCCGCCCTCTCGCCCGACGACGTCAGCGCCACCACGCTCGCCGGCGAGGAGATCACCGCCAAGCTCACCGAGGCCCCCGGCAACGGCGCCACGATCGGCGGCCTCAAGGTCACCACCGCCTCCGCCTGGTTCGCCGCGCGGCCCTCCGGCACCGAGGACGTCTACAAGATCTATGCCGAGTCGTTCCAGGGGCCCGAGCACCTCGCCCGGGTGCAGGACGAAGCCCGCGTGGTCGTCTCGGCCGCTCTCGGATGAGGCGCGGAACCATCGTCGCCCTCGGGGGCGGCGGCTTCTCGATGGAGCCCGACAACCCCCTGCTCGACGACCACGTGCTCTCGTTGGCCACCCGCCGCCGAGGCGCGGACGGGCTGCCCCGGGTCTGCTTCGTCCCGACGGCGAGCGGTGACGCGGAGAGCTACGTCGACCGCTTCCTCGCCGCCTTCGAGGGACGCGCCGAGACCAGCACGCTGCAGCTCTTCCACCTCGAGGACCTCGACCACGTCGACCTGCGCTCCTTCGTCCTCGACCAGGACGTGATCTACGTCGGCGGCGGCAGCACCGCCAACCTGCTGGCCCTGTGGCGCCTGCACGGCCTCGACGAGATCCTCGCCGAGGCGGCGGAGGCCGGCGTCGTCCTCGCCGGCATCAGCGCCGGCATGAACTGCTGGTTCGAGTCGTCCGTCACCGACTCCTTCGGTCCCCTCGCCCCGCTCCACGACGGCCTCGGCCTCCTCACCGGCTCCGCCTGCCCGCACTTCGACGGCGAGGCCGAGCGTCGCCCGACGTACGTCGACCTCGTCACCACCGGCTCCCTCCCCGCCGGCGTCGCGGCCGACGACGGCTGCGCCCTGGTCTTCCGCGACGGCGAGCTCCACGAGGCCGTCTCGTCTCGCCCGGGCGCCGGCGCCTGGCGCGTCCACCTCACGGGCGAGACCCCGATCGACGTGCGCTACCTGGGGTGACCTGCCTGACGCCCGACGTCATGGTCCATACTTCTGACGCGTCAGGCTCGTCAGAGGCTGGCTCCGCGGACGTGGTGTAGTTGCAGCACGCTTCCCTTCCAGGGAAGGGGTCGAGGTTCAAATCCTCGCGTCCGCTCCACCAGCAGCGGATACTCGCCAAGTGCTTCGTCATCTGTGGTGGGTCCTCGGCCTCGCGCTCGTGCTCGGCGGCGTCGCCGTCGTGCTGTCCTCCCAGACGTCCTCGAGCGACGTCGGCTGGTTCGCCTACACGCCGCCGAGCGAGGGCGCCGACTGGCAGATGGGGTGGGGCGACACGCTGAGCGGCACCTCGGCCATGGTCGTGTCGCGATGGCAGCTGATGGGCGGTGCCGTGACGGCGGCGGGTCTGGTCGTGCTCGCCGGGGGGCTCGGCTTCCGGCTCGGACGACGCCGCAACGCGCCTCGCGAGTCCTGAGACGAGCGCCCCAGCCACACTGATCCGGTGTTCCTCCTCGTCCCGAGCCCGCTGCTGGGCCCCGCTACGTGGCGGGGCGTGGAGCGATGGCTGAGCCAGCAGGCCCACGAGGCGCAGACAGTCGACCTCGGCGCGCGGAGCCGCACGCCGGACGGAGTCCTCACCGCCGTGGCAGCAGCGGCCGGCGACCGCGAGGTGGTGCTGGTGCCGCACAGCAACGCCGGGCTCTATGCTCCCCACCTCGCCACACTGGTCGACGTCCGGGCCACGGTCTACGTCGACGCGGCGCTGCCGGGACCGGCGAGCGAGGAGGAGACACCCCTGGCGCCGCCGGCGTTCCTCGACCTCCTGCGCACGCTGGCGGACGAGGACGGAGTGCTGCCGCCGTGGACGCAGTGGTGGGACGACGTCGCCGACCTCTTCCCCGACGAGGCGACGCGAGCAGCGATCGAGGCCGAGCAGCAGCGGCTGCCCCTGGACTACTTCACCAGCCTCGTCCCGACCCCGAGGGACTGGCGGGAGCGAGGGGCGGCATACCTCGCGTTCGGCGACACCTACGCCGAGGAGCGTGACCTCGCGATCCGGGCGGGCTGGCCGACGAGGACCATCGCGGGGGGCCACCTGCACCAGCTGCACGACCCCGCGGGGGTCGGTCGGGCGATCGTGGACCTCGCGGAGGAGCTCGAGCACCCGGCTCCGTAGCCCGGCGACGTCAGCCCGCCGGTAGCGTCACGACGAAGGTCGTGCCGACGCCGCGCTGCGAGCGCACCTCGACCCGGCCGGCGTGACGCTCGACGATCGTGGCGACGATGGCGAGGCCCAGGCCGGTGCCGGGCTCGCGGAGCGCCTCGGGGTTGGTGGTGCGGAAGAACGGGTGGAAGAGGCCGATCTGGTCCTCGTCGGAGATGCCGAGGCCGTCGTCGGCGACCTGGAGGACCGCATCGGTGCCGCGACGACAGGCGGAGACGGTGACGGTGCCGCCTGCGGCGGTGTACTTCACGGCGTTGCTGACGAGGTTGCCCACGAGGCGGTCGAGCTCGCCGGCGTCGCCGGGCACCACGAGGCCGCCGGGCTCGAGCTCGAGCCGCAGGCTGAGGGCCTTGGCCACGGCCGTGGAGGCGACCAGCTCGACGATGTCGCCGACGACCTCGCACAGGTCGACGTCGACGAGGTCCATCGGGTGCAGCGGGTGGCTGACGCGGGCGAGCAGGAGGAGGTCGTCGACGACCTTCTGCATGCGTGTCGTGCCACGGTTCATCGCGTCGCGGTAGCGCACGCCCGACCCGTCGAGGTCGAGGTCGGCCATGAGCTCGAGGTTGCCGGCGATGACCGCGAGCGGCGTGCGCAGCTCGTGGGAGAGCGTGGAGATCAGCTGGCGGCGGTAGTCGTCGAGCGCCTGGAGCTCCCGCACCACCGAACGCTCCCGCTCCAAGGCCCGCGCGGTCATCAGCGCGGCGCCGAGATCGTGGCCGATCGGCAGCGCCGAGTCCACCTCGTCGGAGGACCACGGCGGGTCCGTGGCACGGCGGGTCAGCACCAGGAAGCCCAGGCACTCCGCCCCCACGCCCAGCGGGATGCCGAGTGCGCGGGCCAGCCCGAGATCGGCCAGCTGCTGCCGCGCGACGTCGTGCAACCGGTCGTCGATCGTCGGCTCGTCCGCGCTGAGCTCCAGGACCTGCTGGTGGGCCCAGAGCCGCGGAGCCAGCCGGTGGGCGAGCTCCACCATGCGACCCGTCAGCTCGATGGTCGTCCCGTCGTGGGCGCGGGCCCGGCCACGGTCGTGGCCCTCCGGGTCGAGCACCTGGATCCAGGAGCCGCTCGCCCCGAAGCCCTCGACCAGCGGGCCGTGGGTGTGGTCCAGGACCGCCTCGAGCGAGGCCTGGGCCGGCATCGAGGCCGAGCGGATCAGCCGGCGGGCCGACTCGGCGTGCGCGACGCGGCGCACGAGCTCCTCGCGCTCGAAGGCGGTGAGCACGGCACGCTCGGCCTGCGCGGCATAGCGCTCGAGCAGGCGTCGCCGTGGCTCGTCGGGCCGTAGCCCGGAGACCGGCCGGTCGACCGAGAGCACGCCCACCAGCCGCCCGTCGTCGTCGGTCAGCAGCGCCATCAGCACGTCGTGCGGCCGCCAGGCGTCGGGGCCGTGCGGTACTCCTCGGGCCCGGTGTAGGCGACGGTCGCGAGCTGGTCGTCGACCACCACCGAGAGCGCCGCCACCTCGAAGCCGATCAGCTCCGCGACCGACTCCACCATCAGCTGCAGCACGGCGCGCGCCGACGAGTCGGACCAGCCCTCATGCCCTGCGACCGCCATGGCCCCCGCCCCCTCGGCTCCCAGGGGGATTGTGCGCCATGCAGCGGCTCAGCGTCGGAGGATCTCCCGGAACGACGCGCTCGACCAGCCGTCCGCCGACCCGGCGGGCAGCGGCGGCAGGTTGCGCCCGCCGTGGACCACCTCGCCGGAGGCGTCGGAGTAGCTCAGCCAGGTCTGCGTGCGCACCCGGCCGCGACCGGGCACGGAGTAGTCGCAGACGCCGTCGGGGAAGACCGCCTGGAGCTGCTCCCACTGGGCGTCGGTGAGAGGCAGCAGCAGGAAGTCGAAAGTGCTGCGCTCGAGCGGCATCAGGCGACAGGCGAGACGGTCGTTGAAGACGTCGTCCCCTGCCATCTCGCGCGGCGTGCTGAGGCGCAGCTGCAGTGACTCGGGCAGCGCGCAGTCGACCTCGTCCTCCTCACCGGCGACGTCGCCGACCCCCGGCACGTTGGAGCAGCGGTCGGTGAGGTCGGCGGGCTTGTCCTGGACGATCTTGCGCGCCAGGGGGACCGTACGGCGGTCCCGCTCCACCGCACGCAGCCACCGGTCCATCTCGGTCAGGGCCTCGTTGGCCCAACCGGGGTCGCCGATCAGCGGCGCGGCGCCGAACCACATGACCCGGTTGTCGGTGTGGCCCTGGTCGCGCATCAGGCGCTCCTCGGTCCAGAACGCGTGGGCGTAGTCGTGCGCGATGCCCGGGTCGGGCCCGCCGAAGTTGATGATCGCGACGTCGTCGAGGTTCTCCGCCTCGTTGACCAGCCCGGTGCGGTAGGCCCGTCGGATCGACGCGTCGTCACCCTGGGTGCGCCCGGCGATCGGCTGCGAGTCGACGTCGAGCCCGCCGAACTTCTCGTTGAGGTCGAGGAACTGGGCCGCGGTGATCCGGCCGGCCTTCAACGTCTCGAGTCCGAAGAGGATGCCCTTGTTGGCGAAGGGCACCCCCGCGAACCCACGGCCCGCGGCCTTCTCCTGCGGCGTCCAGACCGAGCGGGGCCGCAGGCCGATCGCGTTCTGCATGATGTCGAGCACCGAGCAGCGCACCCCGCCGGGGTTGGTCTCGGAGTCGTAGCGCGTCGCGCGGTTGCCGGCCACCGGCTCCTTCGTGCCGGGGCACGGGGTCTCGGGGTCGAGCGCCGCCTTGAAGAGGCCCTCGTCGGCGACGACGGAGTTGACGATGGAGATGTGCCCCTCGACGTCGGCCATCTGGGTCGGCGACCACACCACGCCCGGCGCCCAGCCGCTCGGGTCCTCGAAGTAGCGCCGCATCAGGTGGTAGTCGGCGAACTGCGCGCCGGCCGACAACGTGTCGGGGTAGGAGCAGGTCGTGATCAGCCCCTGGTAGATGCCCGGGTAGGCGTTGGCCACCGTGTGCTGGGCGATCGAGCCACCCGAGCAGCCGGTGCCGATCGTGTAGCGGATCAGCCCGTAGCGCTCGACGAACCGCTCCTTGGCCATCATCAGCGACTCGGCCTGCATCGCGACGTTGCAGTTGTGCCCGGTGTTGTCGAGGGCGGTCGAGATGACCGAGAAGCCCAGCCCGAGCGCGGTCACGTAGCTCTGCGTGATGCCCGGGGTGTCGGCCGGGATGGTGCCGGAGTAGTCCTCCAGCGGCGGCTCGCCGGGCGCGTAGGCCGCGCCGCAGTTGCCACCGTGGGTCATCAGCACCTTGTGGTTGAACTGCGGTTGGGGCGCCCACGGGGCCCACGGCTTCCCGAGCTGCACCAGGGTGAGGATCGTGTAGCGGTCGCGGTCCTGGAAGCCGTCCTCACGGCGTACGACGAACGGGACGGTGACGCCGGTGTCCGTCGTCGTGGTCGCCACGTCGCTCGGCGGGTCCTCCCGGTCGTAGGGCTGGAGTCCGCCCTTGCTGGGGTCGGAGGACTGGTAGAGCAGGGAGTACGACGCCGGCTCGTTGCACTGCGCGTCGCGCGCGGTGGCCTGGCACTCGTAGGGGCCCAGCTGCGGGCCGGAGAAGATCGGCCCGCCGGCGGGGTGATTGGTGATCGTCACGCTCGTGGAGAACCCGCCGGCACGCGCGGTCAGCACGTTGCGGCCGATCTTCAGCCCCGTCACGATCCCCTCGAAGCGGCCGTTGGGCCGCAGGGCGAAACGCCTCGTGACGTCGCGCTGGCCCAGGCTGACCCGGATCGCGCGCAGCTGCACGCCCTTCGCCGGCGCCACCGCCACCCGCGCGTCGCCCTCGGAGACCAGGTCGGCGCGGTTGGACAGCACCTTGATCATCAGGGCCGGCCGCTGGCGCTGCTCTGATGTAGGTGCGGCAGGTGCGGCAGGTGCCGCGGGCGGCGCGGCCGGGGCCGACGGGATGGGGGCGAGCGCGACGAGCGGGAGGAGCAGGGTCGCTCCGAGGGCGACCAGACGACGTGACATGCGAAGACCTCCTGAGGGTTTCTCAGGAGGTCTAACGCGTGACTGCCGTCACAGACACGGCCGAGTCGGCGCACGTCGATCAGGCGGCGGCGATCTTCGCCCTGCGAGCCTGCTGGGTCAGCCGGGCCTGGGCGGCGCGACGGACCTTGGGGCCCTTGGTGGTCATGGCCCAGAGCAGCTTGAGCTGCTGCGGGGCGTTCTTGACCGTGGTCTGCGACAGGAAGTCGTTGGGCAGCGAGAGCCGGACGACCTTGTGCCAGGCGCTGGCGACCTGCTGCGGCAGCGGGGCCATGTGGTAGCTCAGGCCGTAGCGCTGGAAGACGTCCTGCACCTGCGGGGCGATCTCGGCGTAGCGGTTGCTGGGCAGGTCGGGGAAGAGGTGGTGCTCGATCTGGTGCGACAGGTTGCCGGTCATGAAGTGCATGGCCTTGGAGCCGGAGATGTTGGCCGAGCCGAGCATCTGGCGCAGGTACCAGTCGCCGCGGGTCTCGCCCTCGATCGAGGTGCGCTCGAAGGTCTCGACGCCCTCGGGGAAGTGGCCGCACATGATGACCGAGTGGGTCCACAGGTTGCGGACCAGGTTGGCGGTGAAGTTGGCCGCCAGGGTCGGGAGCAGCGAGCCGGTCGGCAGCGACATCAGCGGGTGGACGACGTAGTCCTTGGTCGCCTGGGCGCGGATCTTCTTGAGGGTCTGCTGGTAGCGGGCCTTGAACTCCGGGCTCTGGCGACGCTTCTCGCTGGCGAGGTTCTTGCCGAGCTCGAGGTCGTAGGCCGCGATGCCGTACTCGAAGAAGCAGGCGTTGATGAAGTTCCACAGCGGCTGGGCGAGGTACATCGGGATCCAGCGCTGGTCCTCGTCGACGCGCATGATGCCGTAGCCGAGGTCGTTGTCCTTGCCGACGACGTTGGTGTAGGTGTGGTGCAGCTCGTTGTGCGAGTGCTTCCACTGCTCGGCCGGCGAGGCGTTGTCCCACTCCCAGGTGGTCGAGTGGATCTTGGGGTCACGCATCCAGTCCCACTGGCCGTGCATGACGTTGTGCCCGATCTCCATGTTCTCGATGATCTTGGCGACGCTCAGGCCCGCGGTGCCGAGCACCCAGGCCGGCGGGAAGACGCTGGCGAGCAGGACCGCGCGGCTGGCGAGCTCGAGCTTGCGCTGGGCGTCGATGACCTTGCGGATGTAGGCCGCGTCGGCCTCGCCGCGGGTGTCGAGGATCGACTGGCGGATCGCGTCGAGCTCGACGCCGATGCGCTCGATCTCCTCGGGTGTCAGGTGGGCCACCGGGTTGGTGGACTCGGACTTCTTCTGGATGACGGTCATGTCGATCTCCTCAGCGTTCGATCGGGTGGGTGGTCGATCGGATGGGTCAGTGGTCGATGTGGCAGGCGCCGGCAGCGGCGCTGATGCAGGTCTGGATGGCGACACCGTCGCCGGGTGCCGCGACGGTGATCTCTCCGTTGCGCAGGTCGCGCACGGCGCCCTCGCGCAGCGGCAGCACGCAGCCGAAGCAGACGCCCATGCGGCAGCCGCTGGGCATCAGGACGCCACCGGCCTCGGCGGCGTCGAGGATCGGGGTGGAGCCGTCGCCCTCGACGGTGATGCCGGACTTCGCGAAGGTCACCGAGCCGCCGCTCTGCCCATCCTTGGCGGTCGCGACGACCGCGCTGCGGAAGCGCTCGATGTGGAGCGGCAGCTCACGCTCGGTGTGGTGAGCCTCGAGGGCGTCGAGCAGGCCCACCGGGCCGCAGGCGTACGTCGTACGGCCGGCGAGGTCGGGCACGATCTGGTCGAGGTCGGCGACGTCGAGCATCCCGTCGGTGTCGGTGTGCAGCTCGACCAGGCGCAGCCGGCCCTCCGCCGCGTAGCGTCGCAGCTCCTCGCCGAAGATCACCTCGGAGCGCGAGAGCGCCGAGTGCAGCAGGACGATGTCGGTGGGCAGCGGGGCCGCCTTGGAGAAGAGGTTGCGCAGCATGCCGATCACGGGCGTGACGCCCGAACCGGCGGTGACGAGCAGCAGCTTGTCGGGCATCGGGTCGCTGAGCACGAAGTCGCCCTCGGCCTGGCCGAGGTGGAGCAGCTGACCGGCCTCGGCGTGACGGACCAGGTGGTTGGACACCTTGCCGTCCGGGATCGCCTTGACGGTGATCGAGATGCACCGGTCGGCGCGGGGGCCGTGGGTCAACGAGTAGGTGCGCCACAGTCGGACGCCGTCGACGTCGGCACCGACGCGGAGGTACTGCCCCGGCAGGTGGCCGGCCCAGTCCTTGCCCGGCTTGATCAGGATCGTCGCGGAGTCGGCGGTCTCGGCGGTGACCGAGACGATCCGGCCGCGCAGGTCGGCGCCCGAGCGCAGCGGGTCGAAGATGTCGAGGACGTCGGCCGGCACCAGGGGCGTCACGGCCGCCTCGGCGACCCGCACCAGGCGGTCCCGCAGCGAGCGGGAGCGGGGCGTGTCGGCGCCACCGGAGGTGCGCATCAGGGCAACGGAGGTCATGACACTTACTCTCCTGCACGGCCAGAGGTAAAGTCCTGACCACCTGACGTGAAGATTCACGTCACATTTGTTCGTAGGAGACAAAAAATGATTCCTGACGCCGCGATCGCCGAGATCCGCGTCCACCTGCCGGCGGTCGCCGACGAGGTCGTGGCGGCCATCATCGCCGAGGTCCCCAGCTATGACGACGCGTTCAGCGGCCCCATGGGCGAGACCATCCGCACCGCGGTGCAGATCGCGCTCGGCGGCTTCCTGTCGCTGGCCGGCGGCAGCCTGGGGGCCGACCCGCGCACCCCGGCCGCGCCGGCGGTCGAGGGCGCCTACCAGCTGGGCCGCGGCGAGGCCCGCAGCGGACGCTCGACCGACGCCCTCCTCTCGGCGTACCGGATCGGGGCTCGCGTCTCCTGGCGCGAGATGTCGATGCACGCCGTGCAGAGCGGGTTGTCGGCCGAGACGCTGGTCTCCTTCGCCGAGCTGGTCTTCGCCTACATCGACGAGCTGTCCGCCTCCAGCGTCGCGGGCCACACCGACGAGCTCGCCACCTCGGGCCGCGTGCGGCAGCGCCTGCTCGAGCGGATCTCGCACCACCTGCTCGCCGGCTCGCCCCAGGAGACCGTGCGCAACGCCGCCGAGCGTGCCGGGTGGCCGGCGCCGACGACCCTGACCGCGATCATCCTGACCGAGTCGCAGGTGCGCCCCGTGCTGGCCGAGGTCTCCCCGCAGACCCTCCAGGCCGAGGGACCGGACCTCGACGACGCCGCCCTCCTCCTGGTCCCCGACGCGCACGGTCGCCGCCGCACCGCGCTCCTGCGGACGTTGCAGGGCCGGGGCGCGGTAGCGGGGCCCGCGCGGCCGTGGCTGGAGGCGAGGGCGTCCTACGAGCGGGCGCTGCGCACGCGCACGCTGGGTCTCGACGGCGACACCGACGCCCACCTGGTGCAGCTGGTCCTCACCGCCGACGGTGACGCGCTGAGCGACCTCCGCACCCAGGCTCTGCTCCCCCTCGCTGAGCTGCGACCGGCGGTCGCGGAGAAGCTCACCGAGACGCTGCGCGCGTGGCTGCTGCACCAGGGTCGCCGCGAGGACGTCGCCGAGGCGCTCTTCGTGCACCCGCAGACCGTGCGCTATCGGATGGGTCAGCTGCGCGAGCTCTACGGCGAGCGGCTCGACGACCCCGAGACCGTGCTGGCCCTCACGGTGGCCCTCGGCGCCCCTGATCGCTGATGCGGGTCGGCCGATTCGGGGCGTCTGGCCTCGTCTCGTACCGTTGAGGACATGCTGTCGTCCCGCGCCCTACGAGCGCGCCTGCTCGCAGGTGCTCTCCTCCCCGTCGTGCTCCTGCTCTCCTCCTGCCAGAGCGGTGACGCCTCACCGGGGGCCGAGGAGACGCCGCAGTCGAGCCCGTCGGTGGAGGGGACCCCCTCGGAGGAGCCCACCGAGGACACGGGTGAGGCGCCCGCCGAGAACCTGTACGTCGCCCTCGGCGACTCCTTCGTCTCCGCCCCGCTGGTGCCGACGACCGACATGAGCACGGGCTGCCTGCGCTCCACCAACAACTACCCCCAGCAGGTGGTCTCCGAGCTCGACGACTACGACCTCGTCGACGTCAGCTGCTCGGGCGCCACCAGCACCTCGATGATCGGGGTGCAGATCACCGGCGACACCCAGCAGCTCCCGCAGTTCGACTCACTGACGCCCGACGCCGACCTGGTCACGCTCGGCATCGGCGGCAACGACTTCAACCTGTTCTCCGGGCTGATGTTCACCTGCCTGCAGGCCGCCCAGCAGGACCCGCAGGGCTCGCCCTGCAAGGACGCCAACACCGCGGGAGGCCGCGACAAGCTGCTCGAGAGCGCGCGCAAGATCCAGGACCGGGTCGAGGCCATCACGCTCGGCATCCAGGACCGCGCCCCCGACGCCCGGGTGATCGTCGTCAACTACCCGCAGTTCGTGCCGTCGCAGGGCACCTGCCCCGACCGGCTGCCGCTGGCCACCGGCGACTACCCCTACGCGCTGTCGATCAACAAGGCGCTCTCCGACGCGGTGAGCGCCGGAGGGGAGGCCGCGGGCGCCGAGGTGATCGACGCCTACACCGCCAGCAAGGGCCACGACATCTGCTCCGACGAGCCGTGGGTCAACGGCATCGAGACGCAGGCCAACGCCGCGCTGGCGCTGCACCCGTTCCTCGCCGAGCAGACCGCCGTCGCCGAGATGATCCTCGAGATCCTCTGACGTCGCTCAGAGCGCGTCGTACTGGGTGCAACCCGCCACGACGGTGAGCGCGACCGGCATGCTGCGCAGCGCACGGGCGATGTCGAGGCTGTCCTCGCCGGGAGCCAGCGGGTCGCGGTCGAGCAGCACCAGGTCGGCGCGGGAGCCGACGCCGACGGTCGGCTGACCGTCGACGGAGGCGCGCAGGGCCTCCTGCGGCGTCAACGCCTGCTCGGCGTGCCAGGGCTCGCGCTCGTCGTCGCCGCGGTGCACCGCGGCGGCGATCGCCAACCACGGGTCGAGGGGTGCGACGGGGGCGTCCGAGCCGAGCACGAGCGGCACGCCCTCGTCGAGCATCCAGCGGAAGGCGAAGCAGCGGTCGGTCCACGCCGGCCAGATCTGCTCGGTGAGGTCGCGGTCGTCCAGGAGGTGAGCGGGCTGCACGCTGGCGCGGACGTTGACCCCGGCCATCCGGCGTACGTCGGCACGGGTGACGAGCTGGGCGTGCTCGATGGTGCCGTGGGCGCCGGTCGCCGCATAGACGTCGAGCGCGTCGCGCACCGCCGCGTCGCCGATCGCGTGGGTCGCGACCTCGAGCCCGTTGCCCCAGGCCCGCTCCACGAGACGGTGCAGCTCCTCGGGGGTCTGGTTGGCCGCCCCCATCTCGCCCCCGGCATAGCTCTCGCAGCACCAGGCCGTGCGGGTGTTGAGCGAGCCGTCGCTGATGATCTTGAGCGGCCCCATCGTCAGCCGGTCGTCGCCCACGAAGAGGCGGTCGCCGGTGCGCAGGCCCATGTCGATGACCTCCTCGAGGCGATCGGCATACATCGCGACGCGGATCCGCAGGATGTCGCAGCCCTCGGTCCAGCGCGCGATCCAGTCGTGGGGCCCGCCGCCGAACTCGAAGTCGACCGTGCCGACGACGCCCTTCTCGGCGGCACGGTGCAGCGCGTTGCGGTAGCCGGCGGGCGAGATCCCGTCGTTGCCGACCAGCCCGGGGAGGCCGTCGTAGGCCGCGAACCACTCGTTCTCGTAGATGTTGTCGTCGCGCACCTCGAGCCCCAGCGCCCGCTGCGCCCAGCTGCTCAGCCAGGCGTGGTGGGCATCGCCCGCGATCAGGACCACCGGCACGAGCCCGGCGACCCGGTCGAGCTCGTCGACGGTCGGCTGGCGGTCCCACACGGCGGGGCGGTGGCCGAAGCCGACCAGCGGCTGCCCCGGGTGCTCGGCCAACCACGCGGCGACCAGGTCGAGGGCCGCTTCGGGCGAGTCGGTGCCGCTGAGGTCGAGCCGGGTCGACGTCAGCGCCCACTGACCGAGGTGGGTGTGCTGGTCCCAGAGGCCGGGGATCATCCAGCGCCCGGCCGCGTCGACCTCCTCGACACCCTCGGGTCGCGGGAGGTCCTGCCCGACGGCGACGACGACGCCGCCCTCGAGGAGGACGTCGACAGGGTGGTCGGTCGTCTGGCCAGGGGTCACCGGCACCAGCCGGGCATCGCGGATCAGCACTCCCACCACGCTAGCGGCTGACCGCGCGCCGTCGTACGCCGGCAGCTACGGTGCTGGCTATGAACGTGCGGTTGCTCGGGGTCGCGCTGGTGCTCGCCCTGGTCGGGCTCGCCGGCGGCTGGGCGATCGGCCGTGGCGGCGAGGGCCCCCCGGCCGCGATCCGCGCCGCCGACCCGGTGGCCGGTGAGTCGCCCACCTTCCCCAGCGACCCGGTGGTCGACGTCCTGCCCGACCCGGACACCCCGGCCCTCGAGCCGGCGCTGGACCTGCACGACGAGCGGATGGGCTCGAAGGCCTTCGGGGTGCTTCTCCCTGTGCCCGACGGGTGGGTGCGCAACGACCGGCTGCTCGAGGAGACCTCCTGGGCGCCCGCAGGTGCCCCGCTCAACACGTTCCTCCTGCGGGTCAAGATCATCAGCGGGCAGCGCCTCACCGTCGCCCAGGCGCTGGCCGACCGTCGCGACACCCTGGAGTCGGTGGTGACCGACTTCGAGCTCGAGTCGCAGACCGCCGACACGTTCGTCGCGTCCTACGTCTACGACAACTACCGCCGACTCACCATGGAGCGCTTCCTCTCGCTCGACGGGAGCCCGAGCGCGGAGGACCAGGCCTACGTCACGATCGTCGCGATCGGCCGCGAGCGTGACCGGATCGGCCTCACCGACCTGCTCGAGCGGGTCAGCGCCGGCGCGGTGCGGTCGAGCTCCTCGGGCGCCGGCTAGAAGCCATGGGTCTCGACGCTGTCGAGCACCCGGTTGGCGGTGGCCCGGTCACCGCTGCGGACCTGCACCCACAGCAGCCGGTTGGCGGCGACCTGCACCACCCGCTCGATGGTGACCCCGCCGGGGCAGTCGGTGTGCACGACCGTGGTCGACGGGTCGCCGCTGGACTCGCTGACCGGGTCCTCGACCTCCTCGCACTCGGGGTGCTGGGGCAGCAGCGTCGGCAGCGCCTCGCCCGGGAAGAGCCCGAGGAAGACGCCCTGGGAGCGTGACTCGACCGCGGTCCAGGTCGCGCTGGTGCCGACCGACAGGGCCGGGTAGGCGCCGTCGGGGTCGTTGGGCGGGGCCCAGCCACCGTCGGCCACCGCGCCTTCCCACGCGTCGGGCACCATCACCGACACCGTGCCCGAGGCGTCGCTGACCTCGACGTCGGCCGGCGTGCCCAGCCGGCCGAGCACCAGCCCCGCGCCCGCACCGAGCGCGAGGGCGAGCCCACCCACGACCACGGCGGGCCAGCGCCGGCGGCGACGCACCGGCAGCGGCGCCGGCGAGGGCCGCACCCCCGGCATCGTCAGCTGCGGGTCGAGGGGCAGCCACGGCTCGGCGATCTGGCCCTCGGGGGCCACGTCGTCGCCGAAGGCGTCGGCCAGCGCGGCGGCGAAGCCGGTGACCGACGCGAACCGCTCGCCGCGCTCGAGCGCCAGGGCTCGTCGTACGACGTGGTCGACGGCGGTGGGCACGGGACGCTCCGGCGTCGACAGGGGCGGCACCTCGCCCGGGGAGGCGGCGGCGGTCAGGTCCGCGTGTGTGTACGGCGGGCGTCCGGTGATCAGCAGGTAGGCGAGGACGCCCAGGGAGTACTGGTCGGCGCGGGCATCGAGCGGCTCGGCCTGGGCCTGCTCGGGCGCGACGAACGACGGCGTGCCGGCGATCATCGTCAACCGCGACGACATGTCGAGAGCCTTGCCGAGCCCGAGGTCCCCCACCATCGCGCGCAGGTCGTGGTCGACGGTGCGGAACAGGACGTTGGCCGGCTTGACGTCGCGGTGCAGGATGTCGCGGTCGTGCAGCGCCTGGAGGCCCGCCGCCACCTGCCGCACAACCTCCAGCGCCTGCCGCGTGGTGAGCCCCTCGACCTCGAGCCGGTCGGCGAGCGTGCCCTGGTCGGCATAGGTCATGACCAGGTAGGGCCGACCGTCCTCCAGCGTGCCGGCGTCGTAGACGGTCACCACGTGCGGCGACTCGACCCGGCGCAGGTAGCGCCCCTCCTCGAGGAAGCGCTGCATGACGTGGTGGTCCTCGGTCCAGTTGTCGGCGAGGACCTTCACCGCGACCGGGGAGTCGAGCTGCTCGTCGTAGGCCAGCCACACCGTGGCGAACCCGCCCGCGCCGATGCGACGTCTGACGACGTAGCGACCGATCCGGCTGGGCATGGACACCGCTGCATTATGTTCGACTCATCCGGGGGCGGCATGGGTAGGAGGGTGGGCATGACGACCGAGGGGCTCACGCCCGACGAGACCGACGAGCTGGCACGCCGTGCGCGTGACGGCGATCGTGGCGCGCTCGAGACCCTGCTGAGCGCCGTACGGCCCCGCACCCTCAACGTCTGCCGGGGCGTCCTGCCGCACTCCTCCGACGCCGAGGACGCCTGCCAGGAGGCGCTGCTCAACGTCGCGACCAAGATCGGCCAGTGGGGCGGGCGCGGGCGCTTCACCACCTGGCTGCACGTCGTCGCGGTCAACTCCGCGCGCACGACCTACCGCCGGCTGAAGAACCAGGCCGTCGCCACCGACACCCCGCAGCTCGAGCGACCCGATCCCCGCACCACCAGCGTCATCGCCGGCACCCGCCTGGACCTGCTCGAGGCGATGGAGACGATCGAGCGCGAGCATCCGCAGCTCGTCGAGCCACTGCTGTTGCGCGACGTCTACGGCATGTCCTACGAGGAGATCGCCCAGCAGGTCGGCGCCCCCCTCGGCACGATCAAGGCCCAGATCCACCACGGCCGCAAGCTGGTCCGCCCCCTGCTGAGAGGCACCCCGTGAGGAACCCCGCGCGCCACACCCTGTCGGTCCTCGCCTGCGCCGGCGCGCTCGTCCTGACGGGGTGCAGCGGCGACGCCGAGCCGGCACCCGGAGCAGCCCCCTCGGAACCCGTCACCCCGGAGGCTGCACCTGACTACGACGTCGCGCTGAGCGAGCCGGTGGAGGACTCGGTCTACCCCGACGTCGGCGACCCGTCGGTCGACGCGTTGCACTACGACCTGGACCTCACCTGGGACCCGGACGCGCGCGTCCTGACGGGTGAGCAGGAGCTGACCTTCCGCGCGACCACCACGGGCGACACCTTCCAGCTCGACCTGGGCGAGCCGCTCGAGGTCACCGAGGTGACGTTCGACGGGGAGACGGTCGACTTCGAGCACGTCGGCAAGGACCTGGTCGTGACCGCGCCGGTGACGGCCGACGAGCGTTACGTGCTCGGCGTCGACTACGCCGGCACCCCCGAGGCCGTGCCCGCACCGACCATGCGCGGCGACTTCAGCGACACCGGCTTCACGATCACCGACACCGGCGAGACCTGGACGATGCAGGAGCCCTTCGGTGCCTACACCTGGTATGCCGTCAACGACCAGCCCGCCGACAAGGCGCTCTACGACGTCGAGCTGTCCGTGCCCTCACCCTGGGTGGGCGTGGCCAACGGCGAGCTGACCGACCGCGACGACGAGGACGGTGTCACGACGACGACCTGGCACCTGGCCGAGCCGGCGGCGTCCTACCTCACGACCGTCGCCTTCGGGGACTTCGAGATGACCGAGGACGTCTCGCCCAGCGGTGTCCCGATCACCTACTGGGTCCAGCCCGACGCGCCGGCTCACGTGATGCCCGGGCTGCGCACCACGCCGGCCGCGATCGCGTGGCTGGAGGAGAAGCTCGGGCCCTACCCGTTCGACACGTTCGGCACGGTGGTCGTCGACTCCGACAGCGGCATGGAGACCCAGACGATGGTGACGCTGGGCGACACCGACTACACGACCTCGCCCGCGGTGGTGCTGCACGAGCTCGCGCACCAGTGGTACGGCGACACGGTCACGCCCGACGACTGGCGCGACGTCTGGATGAACGAGGGCATGGCGATGTACCTCCAGGGCATGTGGCAGGCCGACCAGGACCGCCGTCCCGTCGACGCTGTCATGGACGAGTGGGCGCGCTTCGAGGACGAGGAGCGCGCTCTCGCCGGCCCGCCCGCCGACTACGACCCGCAGTCCTTCGGCTCCGGCAACATCTACTACGGCCCGGCGCTGATGTGGCACGAGCTGCGCCAGAGGATCGGTGACGACGAGTTCTTCCGCATCATGCGGGCCTGGCCGGAGGAGCGCACCAACACCAACGCGGGCCGCGACGACTACCTGCCGTGGCTCGAGGAGCAGACCGGCAGGGAGCTGTCGGCGTTCTTCGACGCGTGGTTGCTGGGGAAGCGGACTCCTCCCCGCGGCTGATCCGCTGGCCTAGGTTGGGTGCCATGCGGATCCTGGTGCTCGGCGGCACGGTCTTCCTGTCCCACGAGACCGCGGCCGAGGCCGTACGACGGGGGCACGACGTCGTCTGTGCCGCCCGGGGCTCCTCGGGGTCGGTGCCCGACGGTGCGCGGCTGGTGGTGTGGGACCGCGACCTGCCGGCGCCGCCCGCCGAGCTGCTCGCGGAGCCCTTCGACGCGGTCGTCGACGTCGCCCGCCACCCCGCACGCGTGCGGTCGGCCGTGGCCGCCTTCCCCAGCGCCCACTGGGTCTTCGTCTCCACGATCAACGTCTACCCCGACGAGTCGACACCCGGCCTGACCCCTGCCACGGGCATGCTGCGCCAGCCGCTCCACGACGACGTCGACCTGGCCGTCGACCCTGGGGCCTACGGCCCGATGAAGGTGGGCTGCGAGGAGATCGTCCGCGCAGGTGCGGCGTCGGCCATGGTGGTGCGACCGGGGCTGATCGTCGGTCCCGGCGACCCGACCGGTCGCTTCACCTACTGGCCCGCCCGGCTCGCCGACATCGCGGCCGGGGAGCCGGTGCTGGCGCCCGGGTCACCCGACGACCGCGTGCAGGTCATCGACGTGCGCGACCTCGCGACCTGGATCGTCGACGGCGTGGAGAGCGGGCTGGCCGGGGACTTCGACGGGGTCGGGCCGGTCATGCCGATCGACTCCCTGCTGGCCGCGGTAGCAGCCGGGCTCGGCGCCGAGCCGTCGTGGACCTGGGTCGACCAGGACGTCCTCGCCGCGCACGAGGTGGAGCCGTGGTCGGGTCCGGGGTCGTTGCCGCTCTGGCTCCCGCGTCCGTCGTACGACGGCATGCTGGCGCACGACCCGACCCCGTCGTTCGCGGCGGGGCTGGCGACGCGGCCGGTCGCGGAGACAGCGCGCGACACGCTCACGTGGCTGCGCGCCACCCCGGACGCGGTGGTGTCCGGGATGACGCGCGAGCGGGAGGCCAAGGTGCTCGGCCTCAGCCGAACAGGGCAGACCCCTTGACCACCGTCTCGTAGACGCCCCACACCAGCGGCAGCCCCACCAGCAGCCAGGCGACCGGCAGCAGGACCGAGGTGGGTGCCGGCGCATCGTTGCCGTCGACCTCCGCGGGGGCGGGGGCGTCGTCGGTCGTGCGGGACCCCGCCTGCTCGGGCTCGTGGAACTTCGCGTCCACCGGGCGCACCATCAGGTTGGCGAGCAGACCCACGACGAGCACGCCGACCATCGTGAAGAGCGCGGGGCGGTAGTCGGCCGCGACCAGCTGCGACGGGTCGCCCTGCCGGTCGAGGATGCCGTTGACGATCAGCGGGCCGGCGACACCGGCCGCCGCCCACGCGGTGAGTAGGCGACCGTGGATCGCGCCGACCTGGAAGGGACCGAAGAGGTCGCGCAGGTAGGCCGGGACGGTCGCGAAACCGCCGCCGTAGAAGCTGATGATCAACCCGGCGAGGATCACGAAGACCACCGTGCTCGTCGTGCCGACGGTCGCGAGGAGCAGGTAGAGCCCG